>SXSC01000236.1 GCA_005792355.1 Opitutaceae bacterium | reverse complement strand
TTGAACAATAAAGTCCGAGTGGTGACCAGACGCTCATATGGTTTCCGAACCTATAGGGCAATGGAGGTGGCCCTATATCATAACCTTGGCCATTTGCCCGAACCGGAATGCGCCCATGAATTCTGCTGACCAAGCATTTTTTCGATGCTCAGTGAGGCCGCCACCACGGAAATCGCCCGCAACACCGACACGCAGGGTTTTCCGCAGAACAGCACGGCAGCTACGCAAGGTGGCACCGTGGCTGGAAACGCCCGGCGTGAGCTGGAGAAATAATCCGGCCGCAGGGTCGTCAGCCGGGAGAACTACCTCGACGCCCCGGAGTCCGCCAAACGCCTGTCCCGTAGCGGGGAGGCTTGAATGCAGGGGAGGACGGGTTGGTCTTGCGCGATTGCGGTATCACGGATCCAAGCCGCAGGGGATTTCTGCCTTTCGCCGCTTCGGTTTTCCGTTTGCGGCCCCGAAGCAGCCAAACCACCGGCACGTTTTCGCCCTTCGGGCGAAAACGTCACGCGATGATCCCCGGCACGAGGTTGCCGTGGACGTCGGTCAGGCGGTAGTCGCGGCCCTGGAAGCGGAAGGTGAGCTTGGTGTGCTCCAGGCCCAGCAGGTGGAGCAGGGTGGTGTTGAGATCGTGCACGTGCACGGGATCGCGCACGACGTTGAAACCGAGTTCGTCGGTCTCGCCGTGGACGTGGCCGCGCTTCAGCCCGCCGCCGGCCAACCACATGCTGAAACAGCGGTTGTGGTGATCACGCCCGTCGTTGCCGCCCTGCACCATCGGGGTGCGCCCAAACTCACCGCCCCAGACAACGAGCGTATCGTCGAGCAGCCCGCGTTGTTTCAGATCCTTCACCAGCGCGGCGCTGGCCTGGTCGGTGTCCTCGGAATTTTTCTTAATCGCTTTCGTGAGATCGCCGTGCTGGTCCCATGCCTCGTGAAATAGCTGCACGAAACGCACGCCGCGCTCGATGAGCCGGCGGGCGACGAGGCAGTTGCGGGCAAAGTTTGCCTGCTTCACATCCTTGATACCGTATTGATCGAGGATGTGCTGCGGCTCCTGCGACAGGTCCATCAGCTCCGGCGCGCTCGTCTGCAGGCGGTAGGCCATTTCGTAGCTTTGGATGCGGGCTGCAATCTCGGGATCGCCGGCGGCGGCGAAACCGAGCTCGTTGAGCTCGTGCAGCGTGTCGAGGGAGGAACGCTGGGCCTGGGCGTCGAAGCCGGCGGGATTGGAAAGATAGAGCACGGGATCGCCGGTGCTGCGGAAAGGGATGCCGCCGTACGGCGTCGGCAGAAAACCGCAGCCGTAATTGCTGGCACCGCCACTGGTGCCTTTGGCGCTCGTGAGGACGACGTAACCGGGCAGGTTTTCGCTCTCGCTGCCGAGGCCATAGAGCGTCCACGCGCCGAAGCTCGGCCGGCCAAATTGCTGCGTGCCGGTGTTCATCAGAATCTGCGCGGGGGCGTGATTCACCGCGTCGGTCTGCATGCCGCGGACGAGGCAGATGTCGTCGGCGATGCCGGCAATGTGGGGGATGAGTTCGCTGAGTTCCATGCCGCACTTGCCGTGTTGGGCGAACTTGTACTTGGGTCCGAGCAGCGCGGAGTTTGGTTTGATAAACGCGGCGCGGTAGTCCTTCAGCAGTTCCGCGGGCGGCAGCTGGCCGTCGCGTTTCGCGAGTTCGGGTTTGTAATCGAACAACTCCAGGTGACTCGGCGCGCCGGCCTGGAACATGTAGATCACGCGTTTGGCCCTGGGGGTGAAATGCGGCGCTTTTACCGCGAGCGGATTCGGCGACTTGGGGCGGGCCGAGGCGTCGCGCGCGAGCAGGGAGCTGAGCGCGACGCCGGCGAGGCCGACGCCGCAGTCCTGCAGAAACCAGCGGCGGGTGAGCCGGCGGGCCTGGGCGGCGCGGAATTCGTCATTCATACGCAGCTTCATAAATGTTTGGACCACGACTTCGGAGGGCTGCGCTTTGTCGCAGCCGATTGACGGACTTGCCTTCGCGGCGCCGACAAAGCGGCGCCCTCCGGACCTGGGGAGAAGATGTCGACGTCAGGTACAAAAGCATGGCTCAGTTCTTGGTGAGGGTTTCGTCGAGGTTGAGCAACACGCGGGCGACGACGGCCCACGCCGCCAAATCCGCGGGCGTGGCGTCGGCGGGGAGCTCCGTGGATTTCGTGAAGGAGGAAAACGCGATTTCGCCGGCCTTGAGTTCGCCTTTGCGCAGTCGCGCGCGGTTTTCGGCGAGGAGGCGACTCACTCCCTGGCTTTCCGCGGGCTTGGGGGATCGGGCGGTGCAGAGGCGGTAGGCGTAGTCGGTGCGCGATGCGTCGGTGGGGCCGCCTTCGCGCCAGAGGCGGAGCGCGAGCGCCTGCGCGGCTTCGACGAAGACGGGTTCGTTGAGGCTCGTGAGCGCGGCGAGCGGCGTGTTGGACCGGGCGCGGCGCGCGCAGGCAAAGTCGCCGTTGGGGGCGTCGAAGGCGCTCAACATCGGATCGGGCATCGAGCGTTTGCGGAAAAGATAAAGACTGCGGCGATAGCGCTCGGGCCCGGTGGGGACGTCCCAATAGGTGGGCTTGACGTAGTTGTAGGCGAGAACGTTTTCCGGCACGGGCGGAAAGACGCTTGGGCCGCCGACCTTGTGGTGAATGAGACCGGACACCGTGAGGGCGAGGTCGCGCACGACCTCGGCATCGGCGCGAAAACGAGGACCGCGGGCGAGCAGGCGGTTGCCCGGATCTCGTTCCAACCCGGCGGGCGTGGCGCGTGAACTTTGTTGGTACGTGTGACTCGTCACGAGAGTGAGCAGCAGACGTTGTTGGCTCCAGCAATTCTCCATGAAGTCCACGGCCAGCCAGTCGAGCAGTTCGCGATATTCCGGGACGAGCGTGCGCGTGCCGAAATCTTCCGGGGTCTCGACGAGGCCGGTGCCGAAGACGGCCTGCCAGACGCGGTTGACCGCGACCCGCGCGGTGAGGGGCGAGCTCCGGTCCGCGATCCAGCGGGCAAAGGCGAGGCGGTTGGGCGGTCCTTCCGATTTGAACGGATGGAGGGCGGCGGGCACGTGGGGTTGCACGGCATGCTTGGGTTTGTCCCATGCGCCGCGGTCGAGGAGGTGGGTGGGACGCGCCTGATCGCGATCGCGCTCGGCGAGACGCAGGACCGAGGTGACCGCCGCCGGGAATTTCTTCCAGTGGTTGCCGGCCTCGGTGTTGAATTTCTTCGCCTCGGCGAGGCCGGCCCGCCAGGTGCGGAAGAGGGTTGTGTGCTGCTGTGAGGTGCGTTGGGCCGGCGGCGTGTCGAGCGCAAGGATGGCGGCGTAGTCCACCGGCGCAGCCTTCGGATCGGGCGCGGTGGTGAGGGAGATGCGGCAGCGGCCGAGCATGGTGTTGTGGCGGCCGTTGTCATCGCCGCTGTGGTTCATGCGCAGGAGCACCTTGAGCTTGGTGCCGGCGGGAAACCGCAGGGGTTGCCCAAATTGCACGACGGCGACCGATTCGGAGTTGCGTCGCCCGGGGCCGCGGTCGGCGCGCCAAGCCGTGTTGGCGCTGCCATCGATCATGAAATCGACGGGTCCGCAGATGCGCTGGCGCTCCTTGTCAAAGGCCGCGTTCCATTCCGGCTCGAGGCCGCGCACCGGCTCGGAGAAATCGGCGGTGGCGTTTTTCAACGCGATTTTTTCCCACTGGTCGGAGTCGGGCAGCTGCGTGCTCACCTCGAGTTCGGTGAGGGCCCAGGTACCGTACTTGCTGCGGCCGGGACCGCCGAATTCGAGGTCGGCGCTGCACAGCGCTTCCAGCCGCAGACCGGTGGCGCCCGCGAGGGCCGGGGTGGCGATGAGAAAAATATCCCCCTTGGTCGTCGGATGGCCGAGCGTGAGCAGCGAGTTGTCCGGGAGGCGCTCGGGATGGTTCAGCCCGCTCGTGCTGGCGAGCTCCGTGGCGACCACGGGTGTCCACTCGATGCGCGCGCCTCGCAGCTCCGCTTCCCAGGCGGTGAGCTTTGCCTGCCAGTCGGGCTGCTCCTTCTTCCAGCGGTCGTCGACGCCGCGCAGATCGGTCATGATCTGATCGACGAGCTTTTGTTGTTCCGGCGTGTAGACCCACGTCTGGGCCTCGTGGCTGTTGTTGAGGAAAGCAAACGTCCCAAAGTACTCGTCGTGCGTGATCGGATCGAATTTGTGGGTGTGGCATTGCGCACATTGCAGGGTGAGGCCGAGCGTCGCCTTGCCGAGGCAGTCCATGCGATCGATCAGGCCCTCGATGCGGAATTGTTCCGGGACGATCGCGCCCTCCTCGTTGATCATGCCGTTGCGGAGGAAGCCGGTAGCGACGATCTGATCTTGGGTCGGATTGGGCAGCAGATCGCCCGCGATTTGCTCGATGAGAAATTGATCATACGGCAGATCGCGACGGAAGGCGTCAATCACCCAGTCGCGCCACGCCCATTGCTCGCGCGGGAGGTCTTTTTCGAAACCGTTGCTGTCGGCGTAGCGAGCGGCGTCGAGCCAGACGCGCGCCCAACGTTCGCCGTAGCGTTCGCTGGACATCAGCTTGCGGGCGAGTGATTCGACGGCGGACGGCAGGTCCGTTTGCGCGGAGGCGACAAACGTCTCCACGTCCTGGGGCGAGGGTGGCAGGCCGATCAAATCGAGATGCAGCCGGCGGCACAACGTGGCGGCGTCGGCGGGAGGGGAGGGTGGGAGATTGGCGGAGGCGAGTTTCGCGGCGACGAAGGCGTCGATGGGGTTGGGCTGAAGACGGAGAGACGGGGAGACGGGGAGAGCGGGGGACGAACGGGTCTCTCCTTCTCGCTTTCTCTCCTTCTCTCGCTCTTCGGCCGCGGCTGGCAGCGGTGCCTTGACCGGCGCAACGAAGGCCCAGTGCTTCGCGTACTCGGCGCCTCCCGCGATCCATTGGCGGAGGGTTTCCCTTTGCGCGGCGTTGAGCGGCTTTTTCTCCTTCGGCGGAGGCATGACCTCCTCTTCGTCGGTCGAGGCGATGCGCGCGATGATCTCACTGGCGTCCGGCTTGCCGGGGACGATGGCCGGCAGATCGGATCTCCCGCCTTTCAACGCGGGCTCGCGCACGTCGAGGCGCAGGCCGGCCTTGCGATCCTTGTCATCGGGGCCGTGGCAGTGAAAGCAGTGTTCGGCCAGGATTGGCTGGACGTCGCGGGCGAAGTCGACGGTGGCGGCGCGGGACGAACCGAACGCAACGAAGCAGCCGGCGACGAGAGTGGTGCCGACGCGGCAACGCGAAGAGAAGTAAGAGAGAGTGGACAAGGGACCGGACGAACTGGGCATACGGAGAATCAACCGACGTGGGTGCTGGTTGCCCCAAGAATCAACAATGGGCCGGTGGAGAGGCGAGATCGATGTTGTGGGGAGGAACCGGGGGCGCAGTCGCGGTTTGACGACGTCGTGTCAATGGAGTGCGGGTGCCCCACCCGCGGTTCGAGCGAATGCAGGGTGAGGGCACCCCGCCCCCATCGATCTACCAGCATTCGCGAGATGCACCCGGCTCGCGTGCCCTTCCGCACGCGTTTCCAACTTGTCACGTATTAAGTGACAAAACGACTTTGGCTGCTCGCACTCTTGTCACGTATTACGTGACAAAACGACTTTGGCTGCTCGGGCTCTTGTCACGTATTAAGTGACAAAACGACTTTGGCTGCTCGCGCTCTTGTCACGTATTACGTGACAAGAGCTGTTTACGGGTCATCGTCGGTGGGGATCGGAGGGGGGGCGAGACGGCATCACCTGGGCCTCGGGAGGGATTGATTGTTGCCAACGCTGGCGGCGACGCGTGCCATCGCCGCGTGAAGAAATACCTCCGTCTTCTAGCGCGCATCGCCGCCGGACTCGCCGTGGTCGTCGGGATTTTGCTGGCGGTGGCGCTCGACGGTGTCGATTCGCGCCTGTACTTGCGGGAGCCCTACTTCGAGGAGACGATGGTGCGTCTGCGGGAGGTCACGAGCGGGAACCGGCTCGACCACGGTGAACTCGCCGCCGGTTTTGGCCGGGCGCGACTGACGCCGACGCTGAACGCGCCGCAGGATGATCCGGCGCAGGGCCGGTTCCGCAGTGTGCCGCTGGCGGGTTTCGGTGGGCGGCGCGGCAAGCCGGCCTCGGGGGTGCACGACGATCTATTCATCAAGGCGGTGGCGCTGCGGGTGGGGGATCGCGTCGGCGTGATGGTCGGGGCGGACGCGTTGATCATCCCGCCCGAGGTGGCCGACGAAGCCGTCCGGCGGATCGCGCAGGAGCTGAAATTATCGCGGGAGCAGGTCTATCTCAGCGCCACCCACACGCACGCGAGTCTGGGTGGCTGGGGGGAAGGGATGGTGGCGGAGGCCTTCGCGGGCGGTTTTCAACCCGGCGTGCGAATCTGGTTTGCCGATCGCATTGTGGCGGCGGTGCGCGAGGCCGTGGGCGATTTGAAACCCGCCTCGTTCGGCCACGGCCGGTTTGCCGCGGCGGAATTCGTGCGCAACCGGGTGGTGGGTCGTTTGGGCAAGGTGGATCCCGAGTTCAGCTATCTGGTGGTGAAACAGGACGGTGGCAGCGTCGCGGTGCTCGGGGCCTTCGCCGCGCACGCCACCGTGTTATCGAGCGACATGATGGAATTTTCCGCGGACTACCCCGGTTGCTGGCAACGGGCGGTCGAAGCGGCGACTGGCGGCCTGGCAGTGTTCCTCGCGGGAGGCGTCGGCAGCCACAGTGCGGTTCCGGGGGCGAAGGGATTCGCCGGTGCGGAGCGAATGGGGCACGCGCTGGCGGCCACGTTGCTGGCGCGGTTGCCGCAGACGGCGATGACCAAGGAGGTCACGTTTGGCACCGTCGGCCTGAGTCTCGCCATGCCGCCGCTCAACGTGCGCGTGAGCGACGGGATCCGTCTGCGCCCGTGGCTCGCGCAGCGGCTGCTGCGGGCGCAGGATCACAGTCAGATCCAGGTTTTTCGCTTCAATGATGTCGTCTGGATTTCGACGCCGTGCGATTTCAGCGGTGAGCTGGCGCTGGGCATCAAGGACTGCCTCCGGGCCCGTGGGTCCGACGCGGTCGTCACGAGTTTCAACGGCGGCTACGTGGGTTATGTGATTCCGGCGCGCTATTATCACCTGGATGGTTATGAACCGCGAACGATGTCGTTCTTCGGGCCCAACGTGCCGGACTATTTTGACGAAATGATCCGGACCCTGGCGCTGAGCGTCGCTGGAAAATGAGTGGAAGCAGCCTTGGAGCGCGGCCGCCGGAATCGTCTTCACCGCCCCGGAAGCGGAGGCGATGGCGTCTCGCGGTGAAGATCGCGGCCGGGGGCGCCGGACTGTTGGGGCTGGTGGCCTACTTCGGTTTCGTGCTCCCATTTTGGGGCATCCCTTTCAACCAGTCGCGGCATGGGCGCGTGCCGCTCACGCCGCCCTGGGCCTTGGAATGCTGGCTGTGGGAGGACGACATCAATACAGCGGCTGGCGCAAAGGAGTTGCTTGAGGGCTACGCGAAACACGATCTGCCGGTGCGCACCCTGATGATCGACAGTCCATGGAGCGAGCGGTACAACGATTTCAAGGTGGATGAGGCGCGTTATCCCGAGCCGGAAAAGTTTTTCCGCGGCCTGCAGGATCAGGGTTATCGCGTGGTGCTCTGGATGACGTGCATGGTGGATAGTTACAGCAAGGACACCAAGGTCCGGGAGTCGCAGGCGTTCTTCGACGAGGCGAAGGCCGGGGGCTACCTCGCGGGTGCGGGTTTTCAATTCCGTTGGTGGAAGGGGGTGGGCGGTTTCATCGATTACAGCAACCCCGGGGCGATGCGGTGGTGGCACGGGCTCCAACGGCAGGTGCTCGACTGGGGAATCGACGGGTGGAAACTCGATGGCACCGACACATTTTTCTCGGGCCGGGTTGGGCCGATTCCGGTGCCTTTCAATCGCGTAAAATCGGGTTGGATGACCACGCGACAGTACATGGACCGGTACGCCCGGGAGGAACTCCAGCACGGGCAGAGTCGCAATCCGGAGTTCACGACGTTGATCCGCTCGATGGATCGGCCGTGGAGCCACCCGGAGGGATTTGCCCCGCTCGACGCCGCGCCGGTGACGTGGGTCGGCGACAACCGGCATACGTGGCGGGCCAAGGACCGTGGTCTCGAGGCGGCCCTGACCGACATTCTGCAGAGCGCGAGCCTCGGCTATTGTGTCATCGGCAGCGACGTGGCTGGGTATCATGGCCGCAGCAATCCCGACGACACCGGGCCGGCGACGTCCGCCTTGCTGGCCGCGTGGTCGCCGGCCGCGAACGCCGCCGCGACCGGCTCCGGCGAATTCGGAGCGGCTGCCGGCGACGCGATCGCACCCAACATCTACATCCGCTGGGCCGAGTTCTCGGCCTTTTGCGGATTGTTCCTTAACGGCGGCCATGGTGAACGCCGGCTGTGGAGGCGCACGCCGGCCGAGCTCGAAATCGTCCGCAAGTTTTCCTGGCTGCACACCGAACTGGTGCCGTACATGTATTCGCACGTCGTCGAGTGCCATCGCGGGGGGAAGCCCCTGATGCGCCCGCTGGCCGACGGGAAATTTCACTATATGTTCGGCGACGACTTCCTGGTTGCGCCGATTCACGAGGACAAGACGTCCCGCACGGTGTCGCTGCCGCCCGGCCGGTGGCGGTATTTTTTCCGGAGAAGCGAAGTTCACCAGGGGCCGGCGACCTTGACCCGCGATTTTCCGTTGGACGAATATCCGGTCTTCATCCGCGAAGGCGCAATTGTCCCGCTCAACGTCTCCCGCGCCTATACCGGGCTTGGCGATCGGGATTCGGCGGGATTCAGAACCTGGCTGATCCAGCCGGCTGGCCGGAGCCACTTCACGTTGTGGCATCCGGAATCGCATCCCCAGCCGGCGTCAACGACGGTCACCGTGGATTCCGGCCGGACCTTGAGGATCGTTTTTGACGGAAAGCACGAGCCGCATGTGTTGCGGGTTCACGCGCCGGCGGCGCCCCGGCAGGTGAAACGCGACGGGGAAGTACTGACCGAGGGAGCAGGCTGGCGTTTTGATTCAGAGCGGCAGGTGCTCGTCATTCGCACCGACAAGTACGAGCGCGGCGGGTACGTGATCGAGTGGTGACGCGGAGTCGGGGGTGGCGCTCCGACTGGTGGAAAGAATCTGAACCTCGACGGAGCTCGGAACGGAACGGATCATCCGACGACCAAACGTGGATCGGCTCCCGCCTGCCGGGCTGGCCGAGACTTTCACGGCCGCACCTTCAGGCCAGCCGCCTGCGCGAGCAGGCGCTGGTTGCCATCGAACGTATGGAAAACATCGGCCTTGAGATGCACCGCGGTAGCGACATGCAGGAGATCAAACGAACGATGGCCGCCCGCAGTCGTGTGCAACGTCGAGAGTCGCTTGGCCTCACTCACAATCTGCGCAAGATTGCTGCGCTCAATGACCAGCCGCCCGGCCGCCAAGTCGGCCTCAAACGCGGCGATGATCGTGGCGACGCCGGTGGCCGTCAGCGCACCGCGGAATTCCGCAAAGCGGACGGCGTTCAGCAGTTCATATTCACCCAGCACCGTGATCGTAAGCGGCAGGCCAAGGCGAACGACTTCGGCAGCGGCGCGGGGCGTGTGCGCATCGCGTCCGTAAAGCGAAAACAGGAAACTCGTGTCGCAGCAGATTGGGCCGGCCATTTCAGTGTTCGCCCTGACTCTCGGCTCGCAACGCCGCGGAGGCCTTGGCGCTCAGACGCGGCAGCAAAGACTTGTCCATGCCCAACGCCGCGCTGACCGACCAATCCACCCGCTGGCGACGGCCATCGGATTCCGGCACGAGTCGCGCCACAATCTTGCCGCGCCGGCTGATGGCGACCTCCTCGCCCGCGTCGATCCAGCGTAGCACGGCGCTGTAATGATTGCGAAGGTGGCGGACCGTGGCGGTTTTCATGTGCTACGTCTTCGTAGCGGAGGCTGAGCGTGTCAAGCCGGGCTCATGACCATAGTCACGACGGCGGCGCCGTCGCGTTTCCCGGGCACGTTTGGTCGGTGCGGATCGAGCGTTAACGCAGTTCGATGGGATTCGCGTAAACCCACGGTATCCATTCGTCGAGAACCCGGAGTTCGGCTTCGACCCGGTATTTTCCCGGTCTCGCGGGCGTCCACTCGGCGGTCCGTCCCTCCTGTTGGCTGACGACGGCACCGTCCTTGACCAGCGAGAATCGGCACGGAATCGGGGCGTGCGCCTGCAGCCGCGTTTCGGCGGTCAGCGGCCGGGATTCGCCCATGACGGTTTGGCCGGCGGTATCGCGCGCGAGCCAGCGGAAGCCCGCGCTGTCCGCGATCATGTCGAATCCCACGAACACGCGCCCCGCCCGGAGCGAATCCAAAATGGCTGCCTCGCTCAATTCGCGCGCCAGCACGTGGGTGTTCACAAAACGCACGGAACGTTCGTAGGGGTCCAGTTGCACGTGGAAGAGCTTGCGCCCCGGCACCAGCGGGCCAAACGCCAGCCGCGCGAGCGGGCGCGTGAGCCAGTTCAGCTTTAGGTCTTTGATCAACTTCGGGCTGGCCTCATCCACGCGAATGGTTCCGGCGGCTGTAACGGTGCCGCGGATACCGACGTTTTGATGGCAGTCGTTGCCCGCGATGCCGGTGAGGTGGCGCGTGCGGTTCAGTTCGTCCCAGCGCCGGAGAAATTCGGTCGGGCGGTGGAAAGGCAGCCGGTAGATCTGGTCCGGGTAGCGTCCGAGGTTCAGGAGCAAATCGGGGAGCCGCGCGCGCACCATGCCGCCGACGCCACCGCCCAGGCGTTTGAAGTCCGAATGCAGATTGTAGATTTCCATGCCGGTGAGCTCCGGCCGATCCCAGGCCCGCGGGTTTTCCGGATGCGCATAGAACAGCACGCCACCGTGCGCGACAATCTGCCGGGCGAGCGTGGCGGCCTCGGTGCGACTGTTGAGGACCACGCCCGCGGCCACGCCGAACGGCATCATGCCGTCATTCATTTCGAAACCCGGGATGAAGAGTTTGCCCTCGCGCAGTCCGCGCCACTGCAGGTCGAAATCCGCGCGCCCGTCCACGCGGCAATGATCGCTCAGCGCGATGAAATCGAGGCCGGTGGCGTGGAGCGTCCGCAGGATTTCCGGAAACGGAACCTCGGAATCGTGCGAGAGCTCCGAGTGGCTGTGGAGGACGCCGCGAAATTCCCTCCACCCGGCGTCCTCGCTTACCGGCTGGCGCAAGTCGCGCAGCGCCTGCCAGGCCGCCGCCTCGCGCGGGAAGCGGACGAAGTGATTATAGAGGGCACTCCGAAACCAAAATCCCAGGGCCGCGACTGCCACGATGGCCACCGCGGCTCCGACGAGCGCAAGCCGGCGCAGCCAGCGGCGGATCTGGGAGGAAAGCAGGGAGAGGAGTGGCACGTTGGATCGCGAATGGTGGGAGGCGGCGCGTGCTCCGTCCACCTCTGAAAACTTGTCACCCAATAGGTGACAAGACTGCAGGGCGGCAATGACTTTGTCACCTATTGGGTGACAAGGGGTGCATCTCCGAGACGCCGCCGGTCATTGTGCTGCCGACGGATCGGCGGTTGCCAACCGCCGCCACGCTGCGGATGCCATGGGCGCTTGGGCAAGCGCCCCTCGTTGGGCCCGCACGGTGCGGCTACTTTGGCAGTGCGTACGCCACATACGTGTCGCCGCTCTTGGTGCCGATCTTTCCCCCGCCGGCGGCGACGACGACGAATTGTCGATCGCCGACAGCGTAGACGGCGGGTGTGGCGTAGCCCGCGGCGGGGAGTTTTGCCTTCCAGAGTTCCTTGCCGGTACGCCGATCGAAGGCCCGGAGGTGTTCGTCGCGACTGGCGGCAATGAAGATGACGCCGCCCGCGGTCACCACCGGGCCGCCGTAGTTTTCGGTGCCGGTCTTGGGCACGCCCTTCGCCGCCAAGTCGGGCCACTCGCCGAGCGGGACGCGCCAAACGTACTCGCCGGTGTTGAGGTTGATCGCGTTGAGCGTACCCCAGGGTGGCTTGAGCGCCGGATAGCCCTCGGGATCGAGCCAGCGGTTGTAACCGGTTGTCGCATACGGGATGCGGCCGAGGGCGTCGCCCCCGTCGGCGGGTTCCGGTTTGCGCCCGGCGTCGTGGGCGATAGACTCGTTGCGCGGGTCCGGGACCGGCTCGAGGCCGAAGACAAAATTGGCCACCGCGGTGCGCTGCGCCTCGGAGAGAAAAGCGAAGGAGGGCATCACGCCCCGGCCGGTCTGCAACAAGGCGAGGACCTCGGGGAGCTTGAGCCGCTGCCCGATGTTTTCGAGCGACGGCACGTTTTGGGCGGCGTTGCCCTTGCGATCCATCCCGTGGCACGCGGCGCAGATCTGGGTAAAAAGGGCCGGGCCGTTCGCGGGTCCGCCGAAGGCGGGGGTCTTGGCGTCGACTAGCGTGAGAATCCACGCCATTTCGTTGGCGTTGACGTAGAGGATGCCGTCGGGGTCGGTGGCGGCGCCGCCCCATTCCGCCCCGCCGTCGAAGCCGGGGAGGATGACCGTGCCCTGCAGGCTGGGTGGCATGAACGGCACGTGCGGCCGGAGCGTGGTGTATTTTTCGAGGACGGCGCGATGGGCCTCGGGGCTGCGATTTGTGATTTCGGCGTGAGTAAAGAGCTGGCGGGCGAAGGGGGCGGGCTTGACGGGCAGTGGCTGGCTCGGCCAGGCAGATTCACCCGGGACGTCGGACTTGGGTGTGGGCACTTCCTCGATGGGGAAAAGTGGCTGCCCGGTCTCGCGGTTGAAAACGAAGACATGGCCGGACTTGGTGGTCTGCGCGACCGCGTCGATTCGCTGGCCACCGTGCGTGACAGTGAGGAGGTCGGGCGGGGAGGGCAGGTCGCGATCCCAGATGTCGTGGCGGACAAATTGATAGTGCCAGACGTGGCGGCCGGTGGTGGCGTCGAGGGCGATGAGGCAGTTGGCGTAGAGGTTTTGGCCGAGGCGATTGCCGCCCCAGAAATCGAAGGCCGCCGAGCCGGTGGGGCAGAACACCAGCCCGCGTTTGTCGTCGAGCGCGAAGCCGGCCCAGACATTGGCGCCGCCGATGTGTTTGTAGGCGTCGGGCGGCCAGGTCTCGTAGCCGGCCTCGCCGGGCGACGGAATCGTGTTGAAGCGCCAGACGAGCGCGCCGGTGTGGACGTTGAAGGCGCGGATGTGGCCGGGCGCGGCGGGAGCGGGTCCCTCGCCGAGACGCATGCCCATGATGATCAAATCGCCGAAGATGACACCGGGGGTGGTGGCCTGTAGCGAGAGGTTGGAGACATCGCGGCCGAGGCCGTCCTTGAGATCGATCGAACCTTCGCGCCCGAAGTCCGGCAGGCGCCGGCCGGTGGCGGCGTCGATGGCGTGCAGCGAGTTGCTGTTGGCGTAGAAGATGCGCCGCTGGGAACCGTCGGTCCACGTCGCGAGGCCGCGATTGACGCCGACTTTGGTCACACCGGGGATGGTGGCGGGATCGAAACGCCAGCGCTCGAGGCCCGTCGCGGCGTCGAGGGCGAAGAGATTCAGATCGGGCGTGGTGCCGTAGAGCACACCGTCGAGGACGAGCGGATTGCATTGGATCTGCGTGCGATTTTTCCCGTCGAGGCCGCCGGCGCGATAGGTCCACGCGATTTCGAGTTGGGCGACGTTTTCCGGCGTGATCTTCCGGAGCGGCGAATACTGGCTGCCGGCCTTGTCACCGTGGTAAGTGTCCCAGTTGACACTGGCCGCGGAGAGGGGGAGGGCGAGGGAGAGCAGAAGTGTCGTGATTCTCATTGGCTGGAAACTGAGGGGGAATCGAGCGGGGTCGCCAAGGTGGATTTCGGATCGTTTGGACGCGCTGGATGGTTGTTCGTGGGATGCTGAGGCGTGGTGGCTTCACCACGCTTCCGGTCGATCAGCGGGTGCGGGCACCCGCACTCCACTAACGGGCACCGTCAAGCTGCGTTGCTCGGCGTCAACGTCTGACCAGCGCAGGGCTATTTCGCGTTTTGGTTGAGCGGTTTTTCCACCACGAGCGGCGCCGGGAAGTCGGCGCCATTTACGCCGGCGCGCGGTCCCAGGCGTTTGTTTTGCGACGCGCCAAGCGGTGGATTCAGCGGAATCTCCATGCCGCCAAGTTCCGTCATCCGGGCGTAAAGCGTTTTCTCCATGGCTTCCGCAGTCTGGCGGTGCGCTGGATCGTAGAGGAGATTCTTCGTTTCACCGGGATCGGCCTGGAGATCGTAGAGTTCGTCGGCGTCCCAGAGACCGTAATACGTGATGTACTTGAAGCGATTGCCACGGAGCGCGAAGACGGTGGGCGACTGCGGGAAGTTCTTCTCCCAGTAATAGACATAGAGGAAATTCTCGCGCCATGGCACTTTGCGACCCTGGGCAAACGGGAGGAAGCTGAGGCCGTCCATGTGCCGCGGTCGGGCGAGGCCCATCGCCTCCATGATCGTCGGGGCGACGTCGATGTTGGCGACGACCTCGTCGATGACGCGGCCACCGGGGAAGAGCGACGGACACTGCATGAGCATTGGCACGCGGATGGAGGTTTCGTAGGCGACACGTTTGTCGATGAGCCCGTGCTCGCCGAACATGAAGCCGTTGTCGCCCAGGTAGAGGATGAGCGTGTCGTCGTGCGCGCCGAGGCGCTTCAGTTCGGCGACGAGGCGGCCGACGCTGTCGTCAACGGCGCAGAGCGTCTCGCAGTAGCGTTTGTAGAAGCGCTCGACGTCGAGGTCGCTGTGGTAGGGGAAGTCGACCCCGTGCCAGGAGTTGCGCTGGTCGCGCAGCCAGCGCGGCTTGCGGTCGTAATTTTCCGGCGTGTTGGCCTCGGAGGCCGGGCGCCGGTACGGTTTGTTGGCGAACTTGCCCTCGTGGCGGGCCGCGGGCGTGAAGTTGGCGTGGACCGCCTTGTGCGAAAGGTAGATAAAGAACGGCTTCTCGGCCGGCTTCTGCTGGCGGAGGAACTCGACGGCATAGTCGGTGAGTTCGTCGGTGATGTAGCCCTTCTGTTTCACGCGCTGGCCGTCGACGTTGAGGGTGTAATCGGGCGTCGGCGGCAGATATTCACCCTGGCCGCGGAAACTCACCCAGCGATCGAAGCCGGGTTGCGGCTGGTCGCCCTCGCCGCCCATGTGCCACTTGCCGAAAAAGGCCGTGGCGTAGCCGGCTTGCTGGAGGTACTGTGGGAAATAGACGGTACCCGGCGGAATCGCGCGGTTGTTGTCGATCACGCGGTGGCGAAATGTGTAGAGCCCGGTGAGAATCGACGCGCGGCTGGGCGAGCAGAGCGAGGTGGTGACGAGGGCGTTCTTGAGATGCACGCCGTGGCGTGCGAGCGCGTCGAGGTGGGGCGTCTCCGCGAGCGGATGGCCCATGAAGCTCATCGCGTCGTAGCGATGATCATCGGTCAGGATCAGGATCACACTGCGCGGTTTGGCGCCGGCGGTGCGCTCGGGGATGATCTGCTTTGGAACCGGGACGATTTCGGCGCGGAGGAGCGCGGTCAGCGGGCTGGCGAGAAGGGCGAGAAGGGAGAAGAGGACGATGGAGCTGTGGCGGATAGGCATGGCGGGGAGTCGCAGAGGGTGAGACTTGGAAGGACGGGGAGAGGGGAGGCGGAAAGGAGACTACCAGAGCGGGGCGGATTGTTGGGAGTTCCATTTATCCCAGAGGGCGGCGAGTTCGGCGACGCGGGCGGGCTCCTGGGCGGCGAGATCGGTTTTCTCGGAAACGTCGGCGGCGAGATTGAAGAGGTGCCAGGCGCCTTCTTGCCGGCGTCCGGCATCGCGTACGAGTTTCCAATCGCCGTGGCGAATCGCACGTCGCTGTCCGGCGCGCCAGTAAAACGTGCGCGGTTCGGCGGTGGTGGCAGGGGCGGCGAAGAGGGTTGCGAGGTCACGGCCGTCGAGCGCGGCGGCGTCGATTGTGGCTCCGCCGGCGCGCAAGGCGGTGGCGGTGAGGTCGAGTGAAATCACCGGCGTGTCGACGACCCGGCCGGCGGGCAGGTGCGCGGGCCAGCGGGCGATGAAGGGCACCCGGATGCCGCCCTCGAAGTAGGTGCCTTTTTCGCCGCGCAGGGGAGCATTGCTCGACGTGAGTTCGCGCGTGGGGCCGCCGTTGTCGGAGAGGAACACGACGAGGGTGTTGTGGTCGAGGCCGACGTAGTGGAGTTGGGTGAGCACGGTGCCGATGCTGTCGTCGAGGTGGGAGAGCATCGCGGCGAACATCCGACGGTGGAGGTCCGGCACGTGCGCGAATTTCTCGAGATGGCGATCAGCGGCCTGCATGGGGCTGTGGACGGCGTTATAGGCGAGATAGAGGAAGAAGGGCTGCGCGGTGTGACGCTGGATGAAGTCACACGCCTCGCGGGTGAAGGCGTCGGTGAGGTTGGCGGATTCGTCTTCCGGCTGGCTGCCGCGGAGGATGGGGTTGTCGGCGTTGTAGTCGGGCTCGACGTTGCCGAGGTGGGTGCTCCAGACGGTGCGACCGTCGGGTGAGGTCCAGCGGCCCTTGCCGCCGTCGGGCAGGGTGGGGCGCCGCAGCCAGGTCGTGACGCTCTGCCACGGTGACGGCACGTAGTAGTGGCCCTCGTGGAGGAAGCCGAAAAATTCATCGAAGCCGCGGCGGTGGGGATGAAACGCCGCGGTGCCGCCGAGGTGCCACTTGCCGACGAGGGCGGTGACATAGCCGGTGTCGCGCAGGCGTTGGGCGATGGTGCGCTGGTCGGCGGGCAGGCCGATGCGGGGGTCGGCGTTGGCGGCGCCGATCGCGTTGCCCTCGAAACCGAAGCGGGTCTGGTATCGGCCGGTGAGGAGCGCGGCGCGCGACGGGGCGCACACGGAGGCGGTGACGTAGCCCTGCGTGAAGCGCACGCCCTCGGCGGCGAGCCGATCAATGTTTGGAGTGGGAATCTCGCGGCCGCCGTAGCAGCCGGGTTCGCCGTAGCCGAGATCGTCGGCGACGATGAAGATGATGTTGGGCCGGGATGGCGTTTCGGGGACGGCGCCAGGCAGCGCGTATGTCAGGACGTTGAGGAAGATGGCGCCGAGAAACTGGCGGGTGATCAATCGGATGGAGGTCATCGGTCTGGGACGAGAGTCGGAGGGTAGGCAGCAGTTTCCCGCGGGGCGAGCGAGACCGGAGTTCGCGGGGAGCGGGTTGCATTGACTGCGGAGCGCGGAGCAAGGCCAAATCCCGACGCGGGTGGCGGGACGCCGCTCCGGTTTGATGGAGCGCGGCGTGACCCTTGGGGTGGATGGGTCATCCACGGAGTGGCGATCGTTGGCCAAGGGCGCTTGGGCAAGCGCCCCTCTTCCCGACCAGACAATTTGCTCGGCGTGCCCCCGGAAAGGCCAGCGCCACGACCGGGGCGACGCGCAACAATGGTCGTGGTCCGGTCACGGTGGCCGCGCCAATCCCGGGGCATTCCGTCCCGACGGCAACGTCCCCGAGGCCACTTCCATTCGATGACAAAGCGGCGGATGACTCATCAGATTTTCGGGACCGATCCGGCCAGGCAAGGTTGGCGCGGTTCGTCAGCCGTTGGCAGGCGCTGACGTTCGGCGGCGCGGGCGAAGGGATAATAGACCGCCATCGCGATTCCGATGGAGAGCACGCCCCAGACGGCGGCCCGCCAGTCTCCACCCGTGACCAGATAGTGTCCGATAATGGGTGGCGTCGTCCAAGGCACGTTGACGAAGGGCCGGCCGATGACGTTCGCCTCCATGAGCAGGTAGGAACTGGCGGTCAGGATCAGCGCGTTCAGGACGTAGGGCACCATGAAGATCGGATTCAAGACGATCGGGAGGCCGAAGAAGATCGGCTCGTTGATCTGAAAAATCTGCGTCGGCAGAGAAATCCGGCTGATCCGGCGGAAGCCCGGATCACGGGAATTCCACAGGGTGAGGGCGAGCGCAAGGGTCGCCCCGGTCCCCCCGACGTTCACGAAAGTCGAGAAGAAGCCATTGGCGGTGACGTAGGGCAGGGGCTGGCCTGACGTGGTCGCCGCCACATTGGCCGCGAGGTACTGGAGAAAAATGGGAGCGACGATGGCGTCCATCGCATTGTCGCCATTGATGCCGACGGACCAGAGAAGCGTGACGAGAAAAGCGTACGCCAAAATTCCCGGCAGGGTGTTGAGGGCGAAGACCAGCGGGCTGAAAACCGTCTGCGTAAGCTGATTGAGATCGAGGCCGAGGACGAAGCGGATGAACCAAAAGGCCAGCACCAGAAAGCACAGGGGCACGAGCGAGAGAAACGACTCGGCGACGACCGGCGGCACGCTGGCCGGCATGCGGATCACCAGATTCCGGTCGGTGAAGAATTTTTGCACTCGCACGCAAACGAGGGCGACGAAAATGGCGGTGAAGAGCCCGGCGGATCCGAGCCCGGCGATGGTGATGGTCTGGTCCTTGGGCTGCACCTGCAACAGCAGGAAGACCACGGTGGACATCGAGGCGCTGACGACGGCATCCTGCCGCAGCCGTTTCCCGAGGTCGTAGCCGATCGCGAAGCAGACAAACACCGCGAGCAGGCCGAACGTCGCGGTCACGGGCACCTGGAGCAGCGGCAGATAGTCCGCGATCAATTTGTCCCAGCCGGCCACCGGCAGGTGGGTGATCACCATGAACAGGCCGCCGATGATGGTCAGCGGCACGACCGCGACCATGCCGGTCCGGATGGCCGAGAGGTAGGTGTTCCCGCTCAGCGCCGTCAGCGGCGGCACGACATGTTGCTGCAGGAGGGTGGTCGCGCGTTTCATGCGGAAGAATTCAGGTCAGGGAAACTCCCGGCCCAGGTAAATGCAGCCATCGGACCCGGACCCGACGCGAACCAATTCCCGGAAGCCGAGGCGTTGATAGAAACCGAGCGCGCGGGTGTTCCGTCCGCTGACGCCGAGGTGGGCGCCCGGCGAGCCGCGCCGCCGCAGTTCGGCCATGACCTGCTCGAGCAGGCGGCGGCCGTAGCCGTGGCCCTGGGCGTGCGCCAACAAATCGATATGCAGATGGGACGGGTAGCGGTCGACGGGCTCCGGGGTGAAGTAGTCGGGATGATGATACAAGTGATGAATCTGCTGGAGGCGGGTCCACTGGCCGGGCTCGCCAACCGGAGCGGGAAACCGGGTGCAGAGCGTGGGGCGCCATTCGCTTTCATAGCGGGCGAAGAATTTCCGCGAATCCAGCGCCCCGAGCGCGTAGCCGCAGAGGCCGGCGTCATCCGCCAGCACGAGGCTGAGTTCCGGTTCGAACGCGAGATAGGGGCCGACAAAAATCCGGCCGAGCGCATCGGGATCGTCGCGATAAAAAGGTTCGCCGTCCTGTCCATGATCGCCGGTCTTGAGGCAGACGTGGTAGGCGCCGGCCTCATCGCCGGGGCGCGCGGGTCGAATGACGGGAGTGCTCACGAAGTGGCCTTGACGCCCGGTGGCCGAGGGTGGCGGCGCGAGGGCAGAAAGGTGCCGTCGGGCTGCGGCACCAGCAAATCCTGCAAGCGCGCGACCAGGCCTCCGCGATACGTGCCCGGCAGATGAAAATCAGACTGGCAGGGCGCAGTCGGTGGCGGGCGGACGGCAGTCCAGTCGACGTAACGTAACAGCAAATCCAGCTCTTCGCGAAGTTCCCAGATGCGGCGACACAGGGCGTGGAACAGCGGGCGCTCCCGTAGTTCGGCGAGCCGGCCACAGAGGTCGCGCAAGCGGGTTGCCTGTAACCGAAAAGCGGTGACGTCGGCCGGTGGGAGTTCATGCCCGTCCAGCAGGCGGGTGACACCGCACAGGAGCGCGTCCGCCTCTGGTCCATCCTCGTGCGGGAGGTAGTAACTGTCGCCGAGCAGGATGAGTTCCTCGAGGGTGATGGGCCGTCCGACCGTGGCGAACGCGGGCAACCAGGCGCGCAGCGCGGCGAGGTAGGCGTCGCGGGCGTGCCAGGTTTCCGTCCCGAGGACGAATTCCGCGAAGGTGCGCAGCGGCACGTAGTTCAAGGGAAATTCGCAGTTCGGATTGAGCAACAGGCCGCCGACCTCGGCCCGCAGTTCGGGTGCGCGCCCGGCATACGGACCGCAAAAAAACCGGCGGCCGTCGTAGTCGTTGGCGTGCAGGTTATCCCAGATCATCGGCGGCCGGCGCAGGAGCGCCCGCACCTCGCGCACGTGCGGCACCGTGATCGTGGGCGAGACGATTTCTGGTCCGGTCCAAAATACGTCAATCTCCGGCGCGAGTTCGCGCCCGAGCGTGGCCAGATAGTCGGCGCCCCCGAGACCGCGCCCGGCCATCCGGCCGCAGTACGGGGTGGGGCAGAAGAGGAAGCGACCGTGCGGGGCGCGATCGCGGCACCAGCGGAAGAGCGCGTTGGCGACCTGGCTTTGCGCGGAGGCGAACGTGCCGAAACGGGCGGCGTCGGCCGCCGTCAGACGATCCGGGATGTCGTCGAAGAGCAGTGCGAAGTCCGTGCAGCCCAGCCCGAGCAGTTGCTCGCAACGACCTCGCAGGCAGTCGAGCTCCGCGTCGTCCGCGTACCGGAGGTCCAGCCCGGGGCCCAGGGCGTAGATGAAGCGGAGGTTTTTCCGCCGGCAGGCATCGATGAGCTCGGCGAGCGCCGTGGCTGCCGCGTCCGGGTACCGCTCGCGCCAGAGCGCGCGATGATGCAGGTCATCCTTGGGCGCGTAGACATAGGTGTTCAATCCCCCGGCGGCCATCCCGGCGAACAGCTCCAGTCGTTCCGCGTGCGACCAGGGTTGACCGTAGAAGCCCTCGATCACACCCGACAGAAACTTGGCTGAAAGGGACGGTGACATTTGATTGACCGAGTTTCTCCGAGAAACGGAAGAAAGTGAACTGGGTTTTGAGTCGCGGGGATGTTCACGGTTGCGGCCGGTGGAGGCGCGCTTTCCCAAGCGCCCGTGGCATGCTGGATTCGTCGGCGGTTGGGAAACCGCCGCTCCTACGGTTTCGCGATATAGCCATGGTACAAGCCCATGTAATACGGGAGCAAGAAGACGGTGCCGTCGCCCAACATGCGCCCATCGCCGCGATAATCGAGCGTCCACGGATCGGTGTTCCAGTGATTGAAGTGCCGGTTTTCCACCGGCAGCACCCGGCCGGTCACCCGATGCCCGCGGCCCTGGTCCGTCGGCTCATAAAAATCGCGCGACTGAACGCCGCCGAGAGGAACGAGATCGAGGCGGTGCGAGTTCTGGTGGGGCCAGTTCAGCCGGTCGAGGGGAAAGCCCCGGAGCGTCGCCATCGATTCGGCGTGCCAGGCCCCGCGCGGCGCCACCGGAAATTTCCCCCAGGGATTTCGCATCAGCTGATCCGTCGCCTGCGCGGCGTAGGCAAAGTTGAAGAAGGGATTCAGCTCCGGAGCCTCGTATTGCCAGTACGGGTACCAGGCGGCGCGCACCTGATACTTGAGATCCGAATCGTGGGAGTAGCGGAGCAGGCTGTAAAAACACATGAACGCCATTTCGTCGTCGGATTGGTTGCCGGAACCCGGGCCAAACTGAACCTTGGGAAACATCAGGTTTTGGGCGTAGCCGTGGCGGGCGATGAGATCGCGCGCCACGGCGTCGTATTTTGCGTCGCCGGTCACGTGACGGGCGACGGCCAGATAGGCGAGCAGGCTGAGGGATTTGAGCCCGCGCTCCGCCCACCATTGGGGATCGTGATTCAACGATTCGGGCGCATAGATGCCCCAGCGCGTGGGCTGGCCATCGTGGTCGATGAGATTGAAACCATGCGTGACGAGGTGGTCCGTCAGGGCGCGCACGACTTCGCGCACCCGTTCCTTTTCGGCGGCGGTGCTGGCAACGAGGTCGTAGTACAGCGGGTAGAAGAAATAATGGCCGTCAAGTTCATCGCTGCTCGTATCCGATTTCCAATACCAGCGGCCGTCCGCACTCTTCGGCCAGCGCGGCTCGTAGACCTTCCACAGCACATCGGTCTTTTTCTCGGCCAGGTCGCGCTCGATCCGGCCCACGTTCGGGTCGGGCCCGTCAGTCGATCGAATGGTCCGGGCCACGTAACCCCGCGGAGGGGCCGGTGCGCCGCCCTGCGTGACCTGCTGCAAGAACCGCAGGGCCTCGAACGCCCTGGTCGCCCGTTCCTTCGCCTTCGCGTCTCCGGTCGCGGCATAGGCAAAACACTCCCCGGCGCCATACATCGCAGTCCACAGTCCGTCATTGTCGGAGTCGACGGGCTGGGCCGTGGACTTGTCGGCCGCCGTCTTCAGCGGAGCTCCGGAGACGTACCCGTAGGGCGTGCGCAGCACATACCGTTCGATTTCCTCTTCGTAGAACTCCGCCTTCGCCGCGAGCGTCATCGGCCGGCGCTCGATCGAACCGACGCCGCCGGCGGTGGCGAACCACGCGTTGCCCGCCGGGTCCACGGCGATCTGCCTGACGTCGTCATGGGGCAGCCAGCGCGGTCCCTGGCGGTAGTGAAAATCGCGGCCGTCCCACCGGATGGCACCTCGCCGCGTGCCAAACCACATGTCGCCAGCGGTCCCCGCGGCCAGACAGGTGAACTCATTCCAGGGCAGGCCGTCCTTACCCTCACGGAAACGCCAGCCGTCCGGAGTGCGGCAACCGACGCCCGCTTTGGTGGCAAACCAGAGCTGGCCCTGCGCGTCGAACGCGACGCCGAGCACGTCTTCCGCCGCCCAGACGCGGCCGAGGCCGTCCGGGATGTGCAGGGCTTCCCAGCGGCGATCCGTGCGCCGAAAAAGACCGGCGGCCGATGCGACGTGCAGTTCGCCGGTCGGCGAGGTGGCGAGCTGGTTGATGCGTGCGTCAATCGACCAGGAGAGTTGGGAAAACCGGCCGTCGGCAAACAGCACAATCTTCCGAGCGGAGGCGATGAAGCGGTGCGGGCCCGCAGCGAGAAGTTGGATGACCTCTGCGGCCGGCAGTGGCACGGTGCGGAGTTCACCGCCGGCCTCGGCGAAGACAAATTCGCCCCCTGATTTTGGCGCGGGCGACGGCAGTTCGCGCCAGGTGCCGGCGCGCAACTCGCTCCATTTGCCGCCGGCGAACGCGCGGGGCGTGCCGTCTGGTGCGAGCGCGATCAGCTGGGTTTCCGTGGCCGGCAGTCCCTGGGCGCTGGTGAAATGCCGGGCGACCTCTTGCTGAAAGGACTGCGACGCCGGGATGAACTCGGCGGCGAGGGTTGCGGCGGCGGGCAAAGCAAGCGTGAGCAGGAAAGACAGGGGAGGACGCATGGCGTGGTTCGATGGTGGCGAGTCTGGCTATTGCAGACGCGGCACGCTGGCGATGGTTTTTCCCGCAGTCCTCCAGCCGGGGCACCGCGGATTTCGCGGCGTGGTGCCGCGCTGTTCAGTTACGGGCGGCCGTGTGTCGCGAGGGCGCGGAGAAATCGCGGTCTGAGGCCGCTCCGACAGCCGCGTCGTCTCCGACGAGGGCGTTTCACCGCTTGCCGCGCTTCTGCCGGTATTCGTCGCCGCTCATCAGCGCCTGCCGGACATCGCGCTCCGTATAGCCGCGTTCCCGCATCGCGCGTTCGTAGGTCGCATACCCGCCGGGGTCCGGATCGCGGCCGAGCACTTCGCGATAGGCGCGGGTAATGGCAGTGCGGATATTTCCTTCGCGGCCTTCCTGGCTGCGCCGCAAATCGTCGCGAATCTGGCCTTGCGTCCAGCCCTCGCGCCATTTCGCACGGTAGTGGCCCAGGCCGTTCGCGTCGGGGTCACGGCCAAGAACTTCGCGATAAATTTTCGTGATGGTGGCGTCGGCGCTCAGGCCCCGGGCCTCGCTGCTCCGCTGCAACTGTTCGATCACCTGTCGTTCGGACCAGCCTTCCTGCATCAGTCGTTCGCGATAAGTGCGCAGGCCCTCGGGATCGGCGGGCCGGTCGAGCACTTCCCGAAATGCCCGGTGCACGATCTGTTCGGCCGTGCGGCGATCCAAACGCGGGCGCACTTCCCGGATGACGACGGGCGGCGGCGGTGGTGGTTGCACGACGATGACGGTGGGCGGTGGAGGTTCGTATCGGGGCGGTGGTGACGGGGCGGGTTGGGGCACGACGGCCCGCTGGGGTCCGGTGACGTTGAGGGACGCAATTGATCGATCCCACGTCGCGCCGCCATCGCGACCGCGGGGCTCGGCATAGAGATCGGCGATGCTGCGTGAAACGGCGAGGCGGTCGCCGCCAAAACGCGCCGCACTGAAAATTGTGGCCTGGGCCGCGCCTTCCACCCGCACCGACGAGATTGCGGCAGTCCAGGTTCTTTGATTCGCGCGCAGCATGCGATCGAGGTCCTCCACCGCGGCGCCGGCTTCCACGGTCAGCGCTTCGCCCTGGAAGTTTGGCTCCGTGTAGAAGGTCACATGATCCGGGCTGACGGCGGGCGGTGTCTGGGCCGCGCACCAATCCGCGGCCGGAAAGCAGCACAGTCCGCCGACGACGAGACGGATGCAGAGAGCGGTCAATTTCGCCTTCATGTTGGGAGTGATTGGGAGTGAGACGCCGCCGGGGCCGGGACTATTCAGTGCGGATCACTGCGCGAAGAAGGGGTTATGCTGCTTTTCCTGCGCCACGGTGGTGAGGGGTCCATGGCCGCAGGCCAGCACGGTGTCGCGCGGCAGGCTGAAAATTTTTTCCTTGGTGTTGCGAAACTGGTCGGCGAAGTGGGTCGCGCTGCCGCCCATCGAGCTGGCGAAGACGGAGTCACCCGCGACCGCGAGCGGCCAGCTGAGCCCGGTGACGAAGAAGGTAGTCAGGCCGGGCGAGTGGCCGAAGGTGAAGAGGGTCTTGATGGCGAGCGAACCCACGTGAAAATGAGCGTTTTCCTTGAAGGTCTTCGCCCCCGGATAATCGCTCGGTTCGAGTTCGCTGGCCCAGACTTCCGCCTTGGTCGCCGTCGCGAGCGCGGCCAGATCAGCCACGTGGTCATCGTGGGTGTGCGTCAGGAAAACGTATTGCAGCTTCAACCCCTCGGCCTGAATCAGGTCGAGCATGGCCTGGCAGGTCGCACCGGTATCGAACGCGGCGGCGAGGCGGGCGCGGGGGTCCCAGATTAGATAACTGTTCACGGTCATGTCGCCAAACGTCGTGTTGAACGCGGCAAATCCCGTGGGAAAATCCGGGATCTGCGGGTACCAGCGTTTGTGGGCGAGCACGTCGAGCGCGACCGGAGAAAGGCGCAGGTGCCGGGCGACCCGGCGAATCACCGCGTCGATGATCTCGCCGCCCTTGACCGCCGCCAGTTCGGCGGGTGAAACGCCGGCGCGCTTGGCCAGGTCGGCATCGGAGATCAGCAGGCCGCGCTGGGACTTGTTGATGACGTCGTTGAAATTATCTTCGAGGGGAATGCGGGCCATGCGGCAAGCTACAGTCACCCGCTGGCGGCGCGCAAGCTGGATGCCGCCGTGGGGGCGGCCGATTTTCCGTTGCCAGTGCCGCTGCCGCGACCCTTCATCCCGGTCTTCCATGAGCACTCCCTCAGAATATCTCACGTCCCTCTACTCTCTCAGCGGCAAGGTCGCGGTCGTCATTGGTGGCACCGGCGAGCTGTGCGGCGCCATGGCCGAGGGCCTGGCCGGCGCCGGCGCCGAAGTCGTGCTGGTCGGGCGCAACGAGGAGAAGGCCCGGCCGCGGCTGGAGCGCATGCAAGCCGCCGGGGGCAAGGGATACTTCGTCGCGGCCGAAGCGAGTGAGAAAGCTCCCCTCGAAGCGTTGCTGGCGGCGGTGCTCGCCCGATCGGGCCGGGTGGATATTGTCGTCAACGGCGCCGGGGTAAATTCGGCGACGCCCTTCCTCAACATCGCCGAGGACGAATTTGACCGCATCGTGAAGGTCAACCTCAAGGGCGTGTTTCTGGGCTGCCAGGTTTTCGGCAAGTACCTGGTTGAGCGGGGCGAGGGTGGGTCGATCATCAATCTTGGGTCGATGTCGGGGATCGTGCCGCTTTCCCGGGTGTTCACCTATTCGGCCACCAAGGCTGCGGTGCATAATCTGTCCAAGAATCTGGCGCGCGAGTGGGCCCCGCACCGGGTGCGGGTCAATACGCTGGTGCCCGGTTTTTTCCCGGCGGAACAGAATCGGAAGATTCTTTCGCCCGAGCGGGTGGCCTCCATCTTGGGCCATACGCCGATGAAGCGATTTGGCGAAGCACGGGAACTGGTCGGCGCCACGCTCTTGTTTGCGGGCGATGCCGCGGGCGGATTTATCACCGGCGCCGAGATTGTCGTCGACGGCGGATATCACGCCATGTCGATTTAAGCGCTTGTCGCTTTAGACAGTCGGGCGGCACTATAGGCACGGCAGTGTCAAAGTCATCGGACGTGTGGTCTGGCGGTGGTGGTAGGCGCGGCTGAAAGCGGTTGAGCCGGTGCTTCGGCGTGGTGGAGCGCGGGTCGGCGGGCGCCACCAGCGGGTGCGCGGGCCCGTTTAGCCGCGGTGCGTT
>SXSC01000021.1 GCA_005792355.1 Opitutaceae bacterium | reverse complement strand
TTTTCTTCCTTCAAAGCGGATTGTGGTTTGGAGCCGGAGGCGAAGACCAGTCCGTGATGAGTCGTTCTCGGCGTCCGGATTTAACCCGCACCTTTCGACCAGTTGGACCTTTTTCACCCACACCAAAACGTGGAGAACCCCACCGCGCCGCTCTGTCGGCGGGCGACGCCCTGCGCTGCGAGGTGAATACCCGCGCGGACCTGGCACTCCGCGTTCGCGAACTGCAAACGAACGTTGAACATCTGAGCGGCGAGTTGCGGAAGACACGTTCGTGGCTTGGCCGCGGAATCGTGGCCGGCCTGATCATCGTCGCAGGGCTGGTCGGAGGACTCTGGTGGGTGAATCAGCGGGCCGTTAAAACCGAATCGCAGGTCGCCGAACTCCAAACCAAGTTCGACCGCCAGCGGGATTTCGCCCTGGCCATGTCAGAGGCCTTCAAGCAGCAGGCCGAACTCGAGAATCTCCGGCTGCCCGACGACGAAAAACTCAACCGCGCCCTGGCCACGGCCGCGCAACGTGAAAAACTGTCCGCGGCTGACTACCTGGCGGCCATCAATGAATTCATCGATGCCGTCCGCGCCAACCCGACGGCCGATTCCAGTGACCAAATGCTGGCCGACTTCGCGCAACGAAAGTCATTCGAGGCGGTCGCGGCCACGGTCGCGGCTCAGATTCAGCCCTCCGGCACGTTGATGGTGAGCGGCACACCTCGCCTGATGATCGGCAACAGGCCATTCGAAGTTGGCACCCGTTTCGCGGCGACGTACAACCAGCAGAACTACGAACTTGAACTCGCGGCGATCGGCGAAACCACATTCACGCTACGCTACCGCGGCGAAGAAATCACCCGGCAGATCAAGCCCATCCAATAGCCGGGATTGCAAATGATGCGAATCAGGATCCCCATCCCGCTGAGACATCTGTTCTCCCTTTTGCTGACTCCCGTTTCCCTCCCGACCATGAAAAAACACCTCCTCCTCGCCCTCGCGCTCTTCAGCGCCGCCAGCGCCCCCGCCGCCGATTCCCTCCCGCGCGGTTTTCAAAACCGCACGTACACCGATACGAGCGGCCAGGCGCATCCGTTTATTGTCTTCGTGCCGTTGAAATATCTGCCGGGCTCTCAACCGCCGGTGATGCTGTTCCTGCACGGCTCCGGCGAGCGCGGGACCAACAACCTCGATCAGATGATGACCGGGATCGGTCCGGCGATCTGGAAGCGCAAGGCCGCGCTGCCCTTTGTTGTCGTGCTGCCTCAGTGCGCCCCCGGCTCCAGTTGGCTGGTCGATGGTCCCGACGCCCAACGCGCCCTCGCCATGCTCAAACAGACGCAGCAGGAATTTGGCACTGATCCCGACCGCGTCTATCTGACCGGCCTCTCCATGGGCGGCAGCGGCACCTGGAGCATTGCGGCCAAGGATCCCTCCGCCTGGGCCGCCATCGTGCCGATGTGCTCGCGGCCGGATGCCGCCAAAGCGAAAAAATTCGCCGACGCGCACCTGCCCATCTGGAATTTCTGCGGCGACCAGGATCGCCCGGAGACGGTCAAGGCCAACCGCGACATGCACGAGGCCCTGACCAAGTTGAACACCGGCGCCAAGTACACAGAATATCCCGGGGTCGGCCACAACTGCTGGGACAAAGCCTACGGCACCGACGACCTCTACACCTGGCTGCTGGAGCAGGCGCGGAGCAAGAATCGAAAGCCGTAGCCCGCGGCTGCGGTTTCCGCTTTGGGCTGCGATCGATCCGTTTCGATCATTTTTGCAACGATTCCGAGCGTTCCCCGTGGGAGCGGCGGTTGCCTAACCGCCGACGAGCGGCGCAAGCCGTGGGCGCTCGGGAAAACGCCCTTCCTTCCGATCACCCTCGGCAACCGCAGATGCGGCCGTCTGATCCGCCGGGGTTGCACCGCAGCGGCGGGCCCGCCCATGCTGTTTCCACTGATGCCCGCCTTGCGCTACCGCCACATCGTCTGGGACTGGAACGGCACCCTCCTCGACGACGTCGATTATTCCATCGTCTGCATGAACGGCCTGCTGACGCGCCGCGGCCTTCCCCTCCTTGACCGCGCGCGCTACCACGAACTCTTCGACTTCCCGGTGCGTGATTACTACTATCGTCTCGGCTTCGACTCCGCGCAGGACACTTTCGAGCGGTTGAGCGTCGAGTTCATCTCCGCCTACGACGAGAACCGCTGGGGTTGCCAGCTGCATCGCGGCGCCCCGGAAATCCTCGCGGCCGTCACCCAGGCTGGCGCCACGCAATCGATCCTCTCGGCCTATCGGCACGAAACGCTGCACGAGATCGTCGCGCATTTTGGTCTCACGCCCCATTTCATCCGGCTCACCGGCCTCGACAACATCTTTGCCCACAGCAAGGCCGAACTCGGCCGCGCTTGGATCGCGGAGCTCGGCCTGCCGCCCGCCGACGTCCTGATGATCGGCGACACGGTCCACGATCTCGATGTCGCGCAGCACATGGGCGTCGACTGCGTGCTCGTCGCCGCCGGCCACCATCCCGCCGCCCGCCTCCGCGGGCGTCACGACCGCGTCGTCAACGATCTCGCGGCGCTCCGCGCGATGCTCGGTGTTTAGCCCGGATGTAGCCACGGCGGCAACCGTCGTTTCGGCAGGCCGTTTCGACAAGCTCACGGCCCCGAGCCTGCCGAGGGGCTCAAGGCCCTGAGCGGAGTCGCAGGGCAACCAAACACGATCCCGGTACCTGCGAGGTGGGTCGTGCGCTCCGCGCGCGGCCTCAGTCCGCGTGTGCTTACATCGGTTCGAATCGTGCACTTCTACGACGATTTTCCGATGGGCTTCGCTCCAGGCAATCAACCACGGATGCGCCAAAGGCGCAAATGTTACACGGCTTGCCCGCCGGAGGAGGGATCAATCCCGGATGAAGACTGACTTTATCCGTGCCGATCCGTGCCATCCGTGGTGTAGATTGTTTGCCTTTCTTTGGCTTGCCGTCGGAGGAGGGTTCCCCTTCGACGCCGCTCGGGGCCTTGTCGAAACGGCTTGAGACATCTGCCGAAAAGGCGGCCTCCTGCCGCAGGAAAAAAATTCCGGGCGAGATCTCCCGCAGATTCAGAGAGACCGCAGATGGCCTGGCTTCCGACTCAGCATCTGTGGCCTTTCTGAATCTGTGGGAGGTCCTGCATTTTGGTCGCGTTCGCGACAATTTGATGATCGTGGTTTCTCGTGCTCGCAATCGAACGGTGCGAGTACGGGCAAGAACACGAGGAAATCTTCGGCTGCGGATTCCGTGGTGCGAAATAGCCGGGTTAGTAACACCTCCTCCGCCCCCGTAGGAATGATATCGACCTCGCACACCCGAACCCGCTGAAGTTGCCGCATGGCTTCCTCCGCTCCCGGCGTTCCTCCGGCCAAATCCCGCCGCGCCGCCGCCCCCGCCGACATCCAGCTCCCGCACGCCACCGACTGGCGCACGACCGACGCAGACGAGATCAACCGACGCATCCTGCGCGCCCGCGAAGAGGCCCCGGCAATCCGCAACCTCGATCCGCAGCAGCCCATCTTCTCCAATTTCGAGGTCAAGTCCCGCAGCGGTGTCACCTACGAGGTCGAGGTGCGCGACCTCGCCACGCGCCAATTCGGCTGCACCTGCACAGATTTTCAGATCAACGGCCTCGGCACCTGCAAGCACGTCGAGGCGGTCCGGCTCCTGTTGCAGGCCAAATTCCGCAAGGCCTGCACCGCCGCCCGCCAGAGCGGATCGCCGCGCCTCGATCTCGTGCCGGACCCGGAGCGCCAGACCCTCCTCGTCGAACGCAACCTCCCCTCGCTCCCGCGCTCGCTCCGGCGGTGGATCGATGCCGAAGGCCGTCTGCCAGTCGAGTCCGTTCCTGAATTCCAACACGCGCTCGCCGCCCTCGGCCCCGAGGCCTCTCTGGTCCGTCTCTCCGTCACCATCGCGCCGTGGCTCGAAGCGCTGCGCCGCGTTGAGGAGAAGCGCCAGTTGCGCCGCGACTACGAACAAAAGGTGCACGCCGGCGAATACCCCGCGCATGAGACGCTCGTGCCGCTCTATCCCTACCAACGCGAGGGCATGCTGCACCTCGCCTTCACCGGCCGCGCGATGCTGGCGGATGAGATGGGCCTCGGCAAAACCATCCAGGCCATCGCCGCCTGCGCCCTCCTGCACCGCATCGGTCAGGCCCGCCGCGTCCTGGTGGTGACGCCCGCGTCGCTCAAGACCGAATGGGAGGAACAGATCGCCCGCTTCACCGCGCTGCCCTACCAAATTGTCTACGGCAACAAAGCGCAACGCCTGCGCGCCTACGAGGAGCCGCCGTTCTTCACCCTCGTCAACTACGAGCAGATGCTCGCCGACGGGCTCGACGTCAACGCGCGCCTCCGCCCCGACATCGTCGTCCTCGACGAAGCCCAGCGCATCAAGAACTGGGCCGCCAAGACCGCCCAGGCCATCAAGCGCCTGCGCAGCCGCTACGCCTTCGTCCTCACCGGCACACCGATCGAAAACCGCCTCGATGATCTGTACTCGCTCGTGTCCTTCCTCGACCCGCGGATCTTCGGGCCGCTCTTCCGCTTCAACCGCGAGTTCTACCGGCTCGACGACCGCGGCCGGCCCGAGGCGTACCTGCAGTTGCAGAAAGTCCACGAACGCATCCGCCCCTACCTGCTGCGCCGGCGCAAGTCCGACGTCGAGACGGAGCTCCCCAGCCGCACCGACCGCAACCTGTTCATCGAGCTGAGCCCGACGCAGCGGCAGGACTACGCGTCCCACGAGCAAGTCGTCGCCAAGCTTGTGCAAATCGCCAAGCGCCGGCCGCTGTCGCCGCCGGAGCAGCAACGACTCCTGCGTGAACTCGGCACCATGCGGATGCTCTGCGACACGCCGTACATTCTTGGCGGTGAGGATCGCACCTGCCCGAAACTCGACGAGCTCGACCGGATTTTCGATGAAGTGTTTTCTGCGCCGGACGTGAAGGTCATCATCTTCTCCGAATGGGTGCGCATGCTCGAACTCGTCCGCGAGTTGTGCAAGCGGCACGGACTCGGCTTCGCCTGGCACACCGGCTCCGTGCCCCAACAACAGCGCCGGGCCGAGATCCGCGCCTTCAAGGACGATCCCAATTGCCGCGTATTTCTCAGCACCGACTCCGGCGGCGTCGGGCTCAATCTCCAAAACGCGAGCGTCGTCATCAACTGCGATCTGCCGTGGAACCCCGCGAAGCTCGAGCAACGCATCGCCCGCGCCTGGCGCAAACATCAGAAGAACGCCGTCACCGTCCTCAACCTGATCGCCACCAACACCATCGAGCACCGCATGCTGGCGACGCTCGCTGCCAAGCGCACGCTCGCGGACGGCGTGCTCGATCTCCAGGGCGATCTTGACGAAGTGCCGCTGCGCCCCGGCGGCCAGAGTTTTCTGCAGCGCCTCGAGCAGACCCTCGCCGGCGCGCCAACCGCCGCGCCCGCGCCCGTGGCGAAACCAGCACCGCCCGCGGACCCGGGAGCAGCGTTCTCGCTCCGGGCCGCCGCGCTCCTCGGCTCGCGCCTCGTCGCCTGCCAGGAGCGCTACCCTGACGCCGACGCGCCGCGCGTGGTGGTGGTGACGGTCGATCGCGATGCCGAGGCCTGGCAACCGCGGCTGGCGGAGTTGCATGCCGCACTTTTTTCGGGTGATGCTCCGTCCGGGCCGGTGCGTCTCGAAGTACTGGATCGCGCGACGGTGCAGGCGCTGGAGCGGCTCGAGGCGGCGGGCATCATCCGCTCCTGCGTGCGGGCGACGCGGCACCTGCACCCGGCCGGGGCAACCGCCGTGGCGCCGCTCACCGACGAGGAAAAGGCGCGCGCCGCCGATTTTCGCCGCCAGGCCGCGAAGAAACTCAAACTCGCGAAAATCCTCCTCGCCGAGGATCTCGCGGAGGAAGCCGTGGCGGCGCTCCAAGCAGCGGCGCGTCTGGCCGGCTGCGCTTTCGCCGTGGAGGAGCGTTCAGCCGAAATGCCCGCGACCCTGGGCGCGGCGTTGGCGCCACCGCTCAGTTATCGCTGGGCCGAAGCCGCTGCGAAATTACGCCCACTCGCGGAAGGCGCGACCGTGGCGTCGGCGGAAATTGTCGCAGGGCTGAGCGCCGTGCTCGAAAAAGCCGCCGGGTAACGCCCTGGAAAGTGAACGCTCGCCGACCGTTTTGCCACCCCGCGGCAAACGCAGCTCTACCTTGTTACCGGGGCGAAATTTCCCTGCTGTTTTCTTGAAGCGCCGCGCGCGACCGCCGACATTCCCGCGATGGCCGATACCCCGAACCCCCGCGACCCGTTTCGCGCCGCTCGCCAGCGCGACGGCGTGCTCCAGTGCCCGTTCCAGGGCGAAACCCTGCCGATGATCCTGCGGCATGCCGACGTGCGCGAAGCCGCGAGGGACTGGAAGACGTTCAGCTCGAACGCACCGTTCCGCGTGCCGATTCCCTCCGAGGAGGAGGTCCGCTCGATGCGCCAGCTGCCCATCGAGACAAACCCGCCGGAACACACGGACTATCGCGCCATCGTCGAACCGTTTTTCCAGCGCGCCAAACAAGCCGACGTGATCACCCGGGTGGAGGGCTTGATCGCGGAAAAAATCGGCGACGCGCTGGGCCGGGAATCGATCGAGATCGTGAACGACTTCGCGCTGCCAGTGCAGTCGCGGGCCCTCACCTATTTGCTCAACGTCCCCGAGTCCGAGGCCGGCACCTGGATCGGCTGGGGCATTCACGTCTTCAAGGTCGACGGCGGCGAGTTTAAGAAGGGCACGGTACTCGAAGATTACCTGCAGGACCGGTTCAACCGGGCCGAAGCCGCCCCCGGCGAAGATTTTTTCAGCGCGCTCGCGCAGGCCCGCTATCGCGGCCGCCCGCTGACCCGCGAGGAGATGATGGGCTTTGGCAACCTCACGTTTGCCGGCGGCCGCGACACGATCATCCACAGCATTTCGTCCGTCATCGCCTACCTCGGAAAAAATCCGCACGCGCTCGACTATCTGCGGCAGGACCCGAAGCGCATTGTGCACGCGAGCGAGGAGTTCTTCCGATTTTTCATGCCGTTGACCCACATTGGCCGCGTGTGCCCGGCGGAAACCGAGGTCCACGGCGTCAACGTGCCGCCCGGCGGCCGCGTGTCGCTCGGCTGGGCGGCGGCGAATTTCGACGAGACCGTGTTCGATGCGCCCGACGAAGTCCGCCTCGATCGCAAACCGAACCCGCACCTTTCGTTCGGCTTCGGGCCGCACCTCTGCCTCGGCGCGCCCCACGCGCGCCTGATCGTCCGCAGTCTGCTGCAAGCCATCGTCGAACGCGTGGCGCGGATCTCCGTGCTGGAGGCCCGTGAACACGTCGAGCACGAGGCGCGCTATGAGCGGGTGAACGGCTATGAATCGCTGACGGTGCGATTGACTGCACTCGGCGCTGACAAAGCAGCGCCCTCCGGGATCGGAGACGTCCAATAATCACGGGACAATGGTACAAGTGATCGTCATCCCGTCGGTTGTCTTCTCGATAATACGAGCAGCCTTGCCACCTACCAATATTAAGGGCCTCCCACAGATTCAGAAAGGCCACAGATTCTAAGTCGGAAAGCAGACCATCTGCGGTCCTGCTGAATCTGCGGGAGGCCTAAACCAAGCATCACCTCGGCATGGTCAGAATATCACCAGCTGCTGATATCACTCCTGCTTCGCGCGCTTGCCCTTCTTCGGCGCGGCGTCGCCGGGGGGCGGATCGGAGAGCGCGAGCTTCCTCGTCTCCGCCAGGTGATTCATCCACGTCGCCTCGAGTTCGCGCACCTTCGATGGATTTTTCGCCGCGAGGTTGCGGGATTCACCGCGGTCGGTCGCCAAATCGTACAGCTCCCAGTCTCCGCCCTTGAGCGCGACGAGTTTCCAGCCGCCGTCGCGGATCGCGCGGTTGCCCTCGTGCTCCCACCAGAGGAAGTCGCGCGGGACCGTGACATCCTTCGCCAGCGCCGGCACCAGGCTGCGGCCCGGGGCGGGAGGGACCACGTGGCCCTTGATCGCCGCGGGCCAGGGCGTGCCCGTGAGCTCGAGCACGGTCGGGAGAATGTCGACGAGATGCGCCGGAGTGTGGCGCAAGTCGCCGCGCGCCTTGATGCCCGCCGGCCAGTGCGCGATCAGCTGCGTCGCGATGCCGCCCTCATGCACCCAGGTCTTGTGGCGGCGGAACGGCGTGTTCGCCGCACTCGACCAACCGGGGCCAAGACAGAGAAACGACTTGGCCGAACCCATCGGCGCCGCCGGATCGTGGCCCTCGCCGCGCACCATCATCTCGGCGCTCGCCCCGTTGTCCGAGGCAAAGAGGATTAGCGTGTTTTCCAAGGCACCCATCGCCTTGAGCTGCGCGATTACCCGGCCGATCTCCTGATCCATCCGGTCCACCATCGCGGCGTGAATCGCCATCTTGGCCGCCTGGAATTTCCGCTGCGCCGCGTTCAGCTCGCTCCACGGCACGGGCCGGTTGACCTCGTCGGGGCCGAGTTTGACGATGTCGTCGGGAAACGGATACGGAGGGCCGATCTCCCGCTCCATCGCCGGCAGCGCGTGGGTGACGAGGCCGATCTGCCGCTGCCGCGCGTGGCGGGCCTCCGCGATGGCGTTCCAACCCTGGCCATAGGTGTCGCGGTATTTCGCGATGTCGGCGGCCGGGGCGTGCAAGGGGAAATGCGGGGCCGTGAAGCACAGATAATGGAAGAACGGCTGGCCGCTGAACCTGGCCGCGTGTTCCCGGAGGTATTTGACGGCGGCATCGGCCGTGGCCGTCGTGAGGTAGTAGTCCGGCGTCTGCGCATTCGGCACGCCGTCGTCGGTGTTGCCGGGGGCCCGGAAGAAATTGCTCTGGCCGCCGCCGATTTCAAAGCTGTGATCGAAACCGTTGCCGAGGGGTTTGCCGTCGATGTGCCACTTGCCCGCGTGATAGTTGCGATAGCCGGCGGGCCGCAGAAACTCCGGCAGGAGCGGGGCCCAACCCGGCCGCACGCCGCGATTGCCGCCGCCGCTCGCGATGCCCGGCACGACGTCGCGACGGACCTGCTGGGCGTAGTAGCCCGTCATCACCGCGGCGCGGGAAGGCCAGCAGCGGGCGGTGTTGTAGAATTGAGTGAAGCGGAGCCCGCCGTGCGCCAGACCGTCGAGATGCGGCGTGGCGATCTCCCCGCCGTAGCAGCCGAGATCGGAGTAGCCGAGATCGTCGGCGAGGATGATCAGGATGTTGGGTTTGGCCGCGGGCGCGGCCGCGAGCGCGGAGCCACCCAGGGCCCAGAGCCAGAGTGCGAACGCGACCAGGCATTGCAGTGACCGGGGGAGTTGCATGGGAGGGAGCATGGCCGCCGAGGCGTCGCGGTCGATACCGGAGTCGGGGCGCGGCGATCGCCTGGTTCGCCTACCGGATCCAACCGCGCGCAGCATGACTCCGCCCGGCGGACCTCCGATGGACCGGCTGCGGCCGGCGGCTCCCCTCACCGCAGGAATTCATCCCCGTCCTGCCGGTGCGATTCCATCTGGCGGACGACACGTTCTCGAAGCGCAGCTCGCGCACGACGGGCCGGTCGGGCTTGTCGGGCGCCAGGCCCAGCACTTCGAACACGCGTTCCATCGCCGCGAGCGAACGCTGCAGCTCGGAGAAGGAGTTGACGAGATTCCAGACCGGATTCAGCAGCAAGAACGTGTACCACTGAAACGCCATGATGTCGCCGATTGAGGCGCGGCCGGCGATGTTCAGCACGCCGCCATACCAGATGATGATGACGTTGACCGCCGAAACGAGCAGTCCCCACGAGGTCCACAAGACGAGCTCGCGGCGTTGCGCAAACATCTCCTTGCGCAGAATCGTGTGGCGCCCGCCCAGGTAGTCGCGCAGCTCCAGCAACTCGCGGACAAACGCCCGCACCACGCGGATGCCGGAGAACGTTTCGCCCACGCGTCCATCGACCAGCTCCGCGTCCTTGCGGATCGAGCGGTAAATCGGCCGGACGCGCCGCGCGAAGACAAAACTCAGCAACATCGCGCCGGGGAGGATGGCCATCGCCGTCAGCGCCAGCCGCCAGTTCAGCGCGACCAGACGAATCGGCGCCCTCCGAAACGTCACTGTTGACCGTCAAGCTGGAGACGCGCCCCGCGCGCCGGTGCGCGACGGCCTATCGATCGTCGCCTGCTTGCAGTTGCGCTCGCTGAGCCCGCCCATTGAGTCGAGAGCTCAGAGCGAATCTTTTCAGCGGACTGGCGGGCCGAGGCGTTCGAGGTTGGCACCGCGGAGATTGGCGAGCAGGAGGTCGCCGGAGGGTGCGGCGCGAAACTCGCCGTAACGCGCGGCTTCAAACGCTCCGGCGGTCCCTTCCTGAAAGAAATAAGCGTTGGTGGCGAACTTCACCGTGCCGTGGCGCACGCGATAGCGCATCGCGATCTCGCCGGGATTGAGCGCGCTGCCGTCATCGCGCCGGAGGAATCGTCCGACGCCGCGCTCGTCCAAGCGGACGATGATCCGGCCATCCGCGGTCTGCTGGTTGAGATGGCGGCCGGGGATCTCGTTGGCCACCTTGAACCGGAGCGCCATGTAATCGCCCTGCATGAGGGAACGCGGATCGACGGGCGCGAGCTCGAGCAAGACCGCGATGCCGCCGGCGAGCTGGCTTTCGCGCCGCATGATACCCCAATTCACCGCGGCGAGCAGCAACAGTCCGGCGACGAGGGCAACCGTTCTACGCATGGCGGTTCTCCTCTTGGGTCGTTGCCGGTGTCGGCCACCAGCGGTGCAGGAGGAGCCGCACCAGGAGCAGCGCGGCCCCCGTGCTCGCCAGCAGCGCCGACTTCACCAGCAGCGTTTCCTGGAGTGAATAATAGAAGGCGGAGAGGTAGCCGAGCAGCGCGAAGATGCCCAAGCCGACCAGCACGCGATTGCCGTTGGCAAAGCCGACGAGGAGAACCGCCACTGCCGGCGCCAACCCGGGTGCCTTGATTGTCGTCAGCGCGAGGATGGTGGCCCCGACGATCACGATCTTTCCCGGCCCGGAGGCGGGCGGCACACCGGCGCGGCGCAACAGCGTCAGCACCAGCCAGAGCAGGACGGCAGCACCGGCGAGAGCGCCGGCCCAGGTGACGAGCTCCCCCACCGGCACCGACTGACCATCGTTCCTTGCGAGCCAGTGATCCCACTTTCCGCCGTATTGGACGGCCACTTGCACCGCGGCGAGGGCCAGGCCATAGCCGCCGGCGCGCAGAAGCCCGCCGCGTCGCGGCTGCGCCAACTCGTGGAGCCACACGGCCAGGCATCCCGCGGTCACCACTGCGGGGGCGAAGGGATGCCATCCCAGTTCAGCCAGCACGATCGTCACGGCATGTGCGCCACTCCAGGCGGTCCAGACGCGGTGCAGGGGATTTGGCATGAGCACGAAGAGCAGGGCCTGTTGCAGCGCGAAGGCGAAGGCCACGCCACTTGCAGTGCGTTCGAATAATTTCACCCATCCAAAAAGCAGCAAGGCCTGGCCGGCCAGGCTGACCGCGAAGGCGAACTGCGCCAGAAATGCGCTGCGCGGAGCGCCGCGGAAGATCACGGTCGCCACGGTGCAGGCGATTGCTCCAAGCACGAGCAGGGCGCTCGTGACGCCGAACACTCCTTGAAGGCCCACGCCGACCGCTCCCAAAAGAAACACGGCGCCGAACCAACCCGCGCAACCGAGCATCACCCGCACAAACCACGGCGAGCCGGCGGCAGCGCGATCGGGGAAAGCGCCCTCAACCAGACCGGCGCCGCGCAACTGCTCCCAAAGTGCCTCGCGGCCGGGCGAGCTCACGTCTTCTCCTCCTGAGCGATTTGCTTCAACCAGTAGCCACCGGCGGCCGAAAGCCCAATGATGACCAGTCCGGTGAGCAGCCACGTCGACGCAAAGTTGAGGCCGGAGATCTTGCCGAGGAGGGCGGCGGCCACGACGACGACGGACAATACCCCGGCGGCCAGCACAAAAAGATCCGGAAACCGGCGCCGGTACACGGCATACGCGGCCACCAGCCAGAGGAGCCATGCGATGAGGCCCCAGGGACCCTGGTGGCCAAAATCGAAAATGGTACGAACGGCCAGTCCAGTGATCGCGCCGCCACTTGCGGTAGCGAGCAGACGCGCGGCCCAGCGCTCGCGCAGCCAGAGGGTGCCTCGGATCCACAGGAATTCCCAGACCATCAGGGCGGCGGTGTTCAGGCCGAACAGCACCCACCCGAGAGTTGCCGGCGCCATCAGGGCTTCCCACCAACCGATGGTCGTGAAGTAGAGCGAAACGGCGAGGTTGACGAGAACGAGCCAGAGAATCCAGAGCGCCGGAAACCGCGCCAGAAACACCCAGGGCAGAATGGCGGCGGCCCACAGCGCGAAGAGTTCGAAAGTGTCGGCGCCGGTCTGGTAGGTCTGGCCCACGAGCGCCAGTAAGGCGCCCGCCAGCAACGCGGCGAGGAGCAAGGCCGCTTTGCCCGCAAAGCCGTCGAGCCCGCGATGCCACACGAACACGAGCACGGCGAGGAGAGGAGCCTCGCCTAAACCGAACTTCGCAAAGCGCCCGAGGTCGCGCCAGTTGAAGGCGAGGAAGAAAATCACCCCGGCCGCGAGCAGCACCACGCCCATGAACAACAGCAGCCGATCGAGGAAGCGCCGCCATCCAGCAGCGGTCGGCAACACACCGGCGAGGGCAAGGGCGGCCGGCAGATTGCGTGCCGAGATACGCTCCTGTTGGGCCCAGGTCAGAATCTCGGTGCGATGATTTGCCATGACCGGTGAAACCTAAACGAGCTTACCGGTAGGGAGTAGAGCAAAAAATCGAAAGCACCCGCCGGCAGAGATCTTGCGGCCCCGAAGCTTCCGGCCCAATGGATTGGTCGGAGCAGGTCCCAGAAGGCCAAAGGGTTGTTCGCCATTCGCCCGCGTGCGCTTTGCCCTCGGACCAGCAATCAGCGGGTTGACCTCGGCTCACAACGCAAAAATCCGGTCCATCCGCTGCGCCAGGTCGCGGGCGGTGGCCACGTCCGCGGCCTGGTTGCCGGGTTGCTCGGAGATCGCCCAGCCGGTGTAGCCGGCCCCGTCCAACGCGGCCATGACCGCGGGCCAGTTGGTATCGCCGTCGAGCAATTTGGGCCGCGCGGCTCCCCCTTTGGCGGCCGGGTCCGCCGGCGCCGCACTGTAATCCTTGATGTGGATCCGCACGATGCGTTGGCCGAGGGCCTGGATCCATTTTTCAGCCGCCGGGCCGCGACGACCCACGTTGCCAATGTCGAAATGCCAGCCCACCCACTCGCTGTTGATCGCCCGAAGGTAGTCGACCGCCTGTGCGGGCGTCAGGATAAAATCGTTCCCGACATTCTCGATCGCGATCTTCACGCCGAGGTCCTTCGCCACCGGAATCGCCTTTCTGATCTCCACGATGGAGCGTTCCCAACACTGCTGGTAGGTCACGCCGTTGCGCGCGACGCCCGGCACAAGCAGCACGCTCGTGGCGCCATAGGCGTGGGCGTCGTGCAAACTGTGCACGAGGCCGTCGAAGCCCAGCCGGCGGGTGGCTTCATCCGGCGCCGACAGCGGCTTCACCCAGTGGAGGTGGTCGCACACGCTCGCGGCCCGCAGGCCGGTCTCCTTGAACGCGGCGATCACTTCGTCGCGATTCATAGCGCCCATCGGCTCGACGCCGTCGAACCCGGCCGCCTGCATGGCGCGGAATTTTTCGAGCACCGTGCCCTTCACCCCGATGGTGGAATACATGATCGCCTTGCGGAGATTGCGCTTCGGCGCGGCCGCGGAGACGGGAACAAGCGCCGCCGCAGTCGCGGCGCCCGTGGTGATTTTCAGAAACGAACGGCGGTTCATGCGCATGAGCCTTACCCAAAAAAGCCGGGCGCGCGAGCCTGCGAATGCCGTGCCCCCTTCGTCACCCCTCCAACCCACCGTGCAAGGTCTCTCCGGGACGATCGTTACGTCCGGATAAACGGATCCGGAAGCGCGCTGGCCGCAAATCCTCCGCCAATGCAACCCGCACCGTCCGCCGCGCCCAGCGTCGAGAATTCCCGAAATTTCACGGCCCGATGTTCCGCGGCATGATCCAACGGCCGATAACCGAGCCGCCACGCCTCCTCATTCGGGAAAAACGGATCGGGACAGTTCGACGTGCCGTAGACAATCTGGCACCCCACGCCTTCGTGCTCAAGGCCGATCATGATCAACTGCACGAGATCCCGCCCGCTCACCCACAGGCGTTCGCGCCGGCCATCCACCACCTGGGGATCCGCGTTACCGATCCGCACGATGAGGGTGCGCAGGCCGAAACGCCGCGCATAGAGCGAACAGGCCGCTTCGCCAAACGCCTTGCTCAGCCCGTAAAATCCATCGGGGGCCACGGCCGCACCCGCCTCCACCCCGGGCGCGAGGAGGCCGACGATGTGATGACTGCTCGCAAACACGAATCGCCGCACCTCCGTCTGCCGGCACGCCTCGAGCAGATTCAGTACGGCGCGGTAGTTTGGGGCCAGCGTGTCCTCGAACGACACACCCGGAGCCACGAGGCCCGCCAGATGCACGACCGCGGCCGCGCCTTCGACCGCTCCGCGCGCCACCACCGGATTGGCCAGATCACCCTGAATGATCTCGTCATCGCGCTCCGTCGCGACCAGCGGCGCCAGGTCGGCGAGGCGCAGCGCATACGTTTGCTGCAGGAGGGGTCGCACCAATCGGCCAACCCGGCCGGCCGCACCGGTCAGCAGGATCCGTTTTTTCGTCACCGCAGGAACGCCTCGTGCAACCCGCCGTCGACGGCGATCACCAGGCCCGTCGTCTTGCTCAGCCGCTCGCTCACGAGGAGAAAGTACGCCTCGGCCTGGTCGGCGGGCGTGATCGGAGTCTTGGTCAAAGTGCGCTCCGCGTAAAACTGCGCGAGCTTGGTCACGAGCGACTGGGTGTCCTCCGTCTCGCTGTAGGGGATGTTGTATTTCGCCAGCGAGCCGATCACCCGGTCGCGCGGGAACATCGCCGAGCCCTGCACGACCGTGGCGGGCGCGACGGCGTTCACGCGCACCAACGGCGCGAGTTCAATCGCCATCTCGCCCACCAGGTGGTTCGCGGCGGCCTTCGAGCAATCGTAGGCGATGGAGCCCTTCTTCGCGACCGTCGCGTTGGCGGAGGTCGTGAGCACGAGGTTCCCCCGCAGACCCTGCTCGCGCCACGTCTCGATTGCTTCGTCGCCGACGATGTAGCTACCGGTGACGTTGATGGCGAACGTAAGCGGCCATTTCTCGTCGGCGATGTGGCCGGTCGTATCGGTGGGAACAAAGATGCCGGCCGTCACGCAGATCGAGTCGAACCCGCCATAGGCGAGCGCGACCTCGTCGAGCATCCGGCGCACGCTGGCGCGATCCGTGATGTTCGCGGCGAGCCCGATGGCCGGGCCGCAGTTGGAGAGCCCCGTGCCGGCGACGCCGATACCGATCCCGTGCCGGTCGGTGATTTCCTTCGCCGTCGCCTTCGCGGCGGCCTCGTTGAGATCGACACACACGAGGTGCGCGCCCTCCTTCACCAGCCGGTGGGCGGTTTCCTTGCCGATGCCGGAGCCGGCGCCGATGACGACGACCACCTGGCGCGCGAGCTCCTTCTCGGCGGGCATGCGCCTGAGTTTCGCCTCTTCCAGCAACCAGTACTCGATGTCGAACGCCTCCTGCTGCGGCAGCGCGATGTAGCGATCGATCGCCTCGGCGCCGCGCATGACCTCGACGGCACAATTGTAGAATTCGGCAGTGACGCGGGACTCCGACTTGTCCTTGCCCCACGCCACCAGGCCCACGCCGGGGATGAGCACGACGGTCGGATTCGGGTCGCGCATGGCGGGCGAGTTGGCGTGTCGGCACCGCGCGTAATAGGCGGCGTAGTCCTGCCGGTAGCGTTCGATGCCGGCGGCCAGTTTTTCCCGCAACGCGGCGAGGTCCTCGCCCTGCGGGTTCCAATTGACGTACAGCGGCTTGATCTTGGTTCGCAGGAAATGATCGGGACAGGAGGTGCCGAGTTCGGCCAGACGCGGGGCATCCTTCGAGTTGACGAAGCGCAGGATCTTCTCGTCGTCCTGCACGGTGCCGATGAACCGCGTTTGCGTCGAGACCAGGCCGCGGAGCGCCGGGAGGATGGAAGCGAAGCTCTCTCGCCGTTTTTCCGCGGGGAGGCTCGAGTATTCCGGTCCGCCAAAGGCCGCTGCGTCGCCGCCCTTCGCGGCGTATTTCGCCTCGATGTAGGCGGAGGCCCGCTCGATGCAGTCGAGCGTGTAAGTGTAGCAGGCTTTTTCGTCGTGGTCCCACGAGATAAACCCGTGCTGACCCATCATGATCGATTTCGCCCGGGGATTTTTCCGGCAGATTTCCTGCATCGCGAGACCGAGTTCGAAACCGGGGCGCATCCACGGCACGTAGGCCATCTCGCCGCCGAAGATCTCGCGCGTCAGCCGCTCGCAGTTCTGCGACGCCGCGATCGCGATAATCGCGTTGGGGTGCATGTGATCGACGTGCCGCGCCGGAATAAAGCTGTGCAGGGGCGTGTCGATCGAGGACGCGCGCGGATTCAGGTTGAACGTCGTGTGGAGATACATCCCGACCATGTCGTCCTCGGCCTGCGACTTTACCCCGCGGTCCGTGCGCGCGCCGTAGAGTGGCTGGAGTGCGAGGAGTTTTTCCTGGTGCAGCGACGAGAAATTCTCGCGCGTGCTGGTGCGCAGGTCGCCGCCCGATCCCTTCACCCACAGCACCTCGGTCGGCCGGCCCGATAGCGGATCGCGCTCCGTGATTTTCGCCGAAGTGTTGCCACCCCCGGTGTTGGTGATGCGCTGGTCGCTGCCCAGCAGGTTGGAGCGGTAGACGAGGCGGCCGACGGGATCGAGCGAAGCCGCCTTGGCGTCGTCCCAGAGAAAATTGACGTATTGGCAGGTGGGCATCGTGGGAGAATAGAACGGAGTTTGAATCGCAGGCGCGCGGCAAGGTCAAAGCACGCAAGGCCGAAGTCCCCCGTTCAAAGAATTTAGTTCCGACTTTGGCTTGGTTGGCCCCCCCCTGCCGTCACTCTCCGATTGCTTTTGCACCGCAGAGCCGGACACCACGCCGAGGTCGGAGAATGAACGTATCACTTTTCCCGCACAACGCGCTCTACACGCCCGCCAACGACGGCACCGGCGGCCCCTTCACCATCGGCCGCGTGATTCACAGTTCGCGCAGCGTCGGCTTCACCGGTTGGATTGGCGGCGTCGCGGTTTTCAATCGTGCACTGACTCCCGCGGACCTGAACCGCCTCGGTGCATTGGCCAAACCTCTCCCGGTCTCCCTGCCCGCACCTCGATGAAACTGCCCGCCCGTCTCTTCGCTCTCGCCCTCAGCTTAGCCTGCGCGGTCACCGCTGTAGGGAGCCGCCCCAATACTCCGCGTGACAAGCGGCGCCGGCGCTGGTTAACCTCGCTTCCTCCCATGAAAACCATCCGTTGCCTCCAGTTCGTTGCCGCCGTCGCCGTCGTTTTCAGCGCTGGGTCCGGCCAGGCGGCCGAGGCGAAGAAACCGAACGTCCTCTTCATCGCCATTGACGACCTCAACCACTGGGTCGGCCATCTTGGGCGTCATCCACAGACGAAGACGCCGAACATCGACCGCCTGGCCAAACTGGGCGTCACGTTCACCAAGGCCTACTGCGCCGCGCCCGCGTGCAACCCCTCGCGCGCTTCGCTCATGTCCGGCCTGCGCCCAAGCACCACGGGCTGCTACCTCAACTCGCAACCATGGAACCCTGCCATTGCCCCCGATAAGTTGCTCAACACCCAGTTCGCCCGCAACGGCTACCGTGTCTTTGGGGCCGGGAAGATTTACCACGGCTCCGAGAAAGGCGGGCAATGGACGGATTATCACTCCGGCGGCAGGGGCGGCGGTACGGCGTTGAAGCTGCACCCCTCCGCGAAAGACGACGGCGTCGGCGGCATCAAGTTCGGACCGCTCGCGAACACGGACGAGCAAATGCCAGACTACAGCACCGTGAGTTACTGCCTCGAAAAGATGGCGGAAAAAAGCGACCAACCGTTCTTCATCGCATGTGGTTTGGTGAAGCCGCACATGCCCTTCAGCGTGCCGAAGAAGTGGTTTGATCTGTTCCCGCTCGAGACCATCCAGCTTCCACCCCACCGCGCGGACGATCTGGACGACGTGCCGCCCGCCGGCGTGAGGATGGCCGGCCCGCAGGGCGACCACGCCGCCATCGTGAAGTCCGGCCGCTGGCCGGAAGCCGTGCAGGCGTATCTGGCCACCATCGCGTTTTGCGATTCCCAGATCGGCCGCCTGCTTGATGGCTGGGAAAAATCGCCGCAGCGCGACAACACCGTGATCTGTCTGTGGTCCGACCACGGCTGGAGCCTTGGCGAAAAATCGCACTGGCGGAAGTTCGCGCTGTGGGAGGAGCCCACGCGCACGGTGTTCATCTGGAAGGCGCCTGGCATCACGCCCGCCGGCGTCGCGTGCGATCGCCCGGTCGACTACACGAGTGTGTATCCCACGCTGTGCACGCTGACCGGCCTGCCCAAGCCCGCGCACCTCGAGGGTCACGACATCACCCCGCTGCTCAAAAACCCGAAAGCGGCTTGGGAACATCCCGCGCTCACTACCCATGGCCGGATGAATCATGCCATCCGCACCGAGGGCTGGCGCTACATCCGCTACGCCGATGGCAGCGAAGAACTCTACAACGAGCAAACCGACCCGCTCGAGTACACCAACCTCGCGAAAGACCAGAAATACGCCGGGACCAAACAGGAACTGGCAAAGTTGCTTCCCAAGAAAGACGCCGCCGATTTACCCGGCGGCGGCGGCGGCGAAGCCGAGAGGGCCAAGGCAAAGACGGCCAGAAAGAACAAGCAATAGGCGCTTCCTGTTCCCATCAGGGTCCTGGACTGGTCGGCCGTTCGCTCCCGCTGGTGTAACGACATACAGATTTTGCTGACCAATTGCCCCGCGGAGTGGCACCCCACCATGGGATGAACTTTGCCGTGCTGACCGAAACGCTGCCCGAACATGCGCTGCGGGACGTGACCTTGCGCGCGGCGATCGGGTGCTCGCCGTCCTGGTCTGAACGCGCGGGTCACAGAAGCTCGCCGCGCGCGACGCGTGGCTGGCGTGGGATCCGCGCACCCGGGCCCGCCGCGTGCCGCTGGTGGTGCAAAATATCCGCTTCCTGGTGCCATCGCGCCTGCGCCAGCCCAACCTGGCCAGCTGTGTGCTCGGGCTCGCCGTCGCGGCGCTGTGAGGCGGTATTTCTGGAGCCGGCTGTTGGGCTTGTCGGGGAGAGTGCGCTCGATGAGACCGGCGGCCAGAGCCGGAGCGAGATAACGTTCGCGCAAGTGAGTGCGGTCTTTCAGGCTGAGGTGTTTGAGAATCGCGGCATTGCCCAAGTCTCCAGCCGCATCAAGCAAGCGAACCAGCATCGCCAGTGGGGAAGCGACTGGTGGGGTGACTGGTGGGGTGAGTTGGGGTGAAGGCGTCTCCGCAGCGGAAATGGCCCTCAGATACTCGGGTGCGTAGCGGAACTCGATGGCAAGCCCGGTCCCGTCGAAGGAAAGGGCAGGCCTGGGTGCGCCGGCGGACTGGCAGGCGGCAAAGATGCGCTCGATGCCACGGCCCCAGGTTTCGATTTCTCCCGAGCGGAAGAAGACGTTGGCGATGGCCGGATTGAAGGGCGCGGAGGCGTGCGTGCCCAAGAGGTTCTGCACGGTCCAGCCGTCCGGGAGCACGCAGGGATTCCAGATCTTCAGGCGGTCGTCTAGGACGCGGGGAGACGGACGGACGGATCCGGCCATGAAACGTCAAGACCGTCGAAGACGCAGAAGCACTGAAACGGGCGCCGGGAGTTCGCGAGAAGTAGAGCGAGGATTTCAGGTGGAAGGACAGCGGCCGAACTTGACCCCATAAAGGAAGGGGACCGGCGCGCCGGCCGGCAGCGGCGACCTATGAGGCGCAGTGGACTCGCAGGTGCATCCAATCTCGATCACATGAGAACGCGCGGAGACCGCTCGAACGGCTCAGCGCGGGACTAGTGTGCCGACCGCAAAGTAGCGTGACAAGTAGCGGCGAGCGCCAGCGAGTGGAGCGCGCCGGTGGTCCACTCGCTGGCGCTCGCAGCTACAGGTCACGAAAGTTATTGGTCGCGCCACTAGCCCACGGCGCCTCCAAATGATACGACCGGTTGAGTCGGCATGCGGTTAAATTCAAAAAGACGAAGACCCGAAAACCGACAGAGATGGTGGGCGTTATCGGCGTCGGTATTGTCACCAGCATTGTCACTTTGGCTTTTTCGGGACAAACCAAAACCCGCATCTCACCGGGAGAATGCGGGTTGAATAATTGGAGCGGGCGGACGGAATCGAACCGACGAGACCTGCTTGGAAGGCAGGAGTTTTACCACTAAACTACGCCCGCGTGGCGCAGGACGGAAAGCTTCCTCGTCGCGGCCCGGCGGTCAAGCTCGCAGCGCGGACCCGTTTCATCCCCAGCCAGCCCGCACGCCGCGATCCCCGGGCTGATTTTTCGCCCGACGCTCCGGACCACACCCGCACCGCCGCACGCATGCAAAGTTGCGTCGCCATGCGTTCACACTCATCCACACTCGTCGGCGTGAACCTGATCCTCTTCGACCGCACCGAACTCGAGCGCCCACTCCCGCGCACCGATCGGCGCGCCGCCCACCTGCTCGGCGTCCTCCGCCGGCAACTCGGTGACACGTTCGACGCCGGCGTGATCAACGGCGAGCGCGGCAAGGGCACCCTCGCCGCCGTCTCCGACGAATCCCTCACCTTCTCGTTCGCGTGGGAAACCGGCGGATCGCCAGCCGAGCCAATCACATTGCTGGTCGGCCTGCCCCGGCCGCAGACCGCCCGCGACATCCTGCGCGACGCCACGACGTTGGGCGTGGACGCGTTGCACTTTGTCCGGACGGAAAAAGGAGAATCCAGCTACGCCCAAAGCACGCTCTGGTCGTCGGGCGAGTGGCGTCGGCACGTAATCGCCGGGGCCGAGCAGGCTTTTTCCACCCGCGTCCCGGAGGTCACCGTCGGTAGCACGCTGGCCGACGCACTGGCCGCACTGGCGCCAGACACGCGACTCGCGCTCGACAACTACGAGTCCGCCACGCCGCTGAGCCAATGCCGTCTTTCGAGCGACCCTCACGCCGTCCTGGCCCTCGGCGGCGAGCGGGGTTGGTCGGCGGCCGAGCGGGAGGTGCTGCGCGCACACAGGTTTCAGTTTCACCACCTCGGCCCGCGGGTGCTTCGAACCGAGACGGCTTGCACTGCGGCACTGACGCTGGTGCGAGCGAAGCTGGGACTGACGTAGGCGGCCACTCGCCGCACAACTCCCGGTGGCGTCCGCAGCCGACGACGTCTTGGGAATGGGCGGTACGCTACGGCCCGTGACGAAAAAATGCCACGGTCGGCTGCCTGGCGCCCTTGCCAAGCCGTTTGAGCATCACCCAGCCGTCCGCGACGAGATCCAGTTCGCCCGGCAATTCGAAGACCACGATCGCGCCCGGCTTCGGTGAAAGCACCACCGCCAGTCGTGCCAACAGCGCCGGCGCGATCTCCGCAATGATGTCGTACGGCGGATCGACGAACACCAGATCAGGCACTTCGGCGCTGCCGCCCAATGGCACATTCCGTGCGTCGGCCTGCACGACCAGGAGTTCGCCCGCGCCAGCGGCGCCCCAACCAAGGCTCTTGCACACGGAACCAATGTTCTGGCGGACGCAGGCCACCGCCTTGGGATTTTGTTCAACAAATATTCCCCCGACCGCCCCGCGGCTGAGCGCTTCCAAGCCGTACGCCCCGCTTCCGGCAAACAGGTCCAGAAATCGCGCCCCAGACACCACGGATCCCAGACTCGAGAACACCGCCTGGCGCATCCCGTCCGTGGCAGGCCTCACTTTGTCGCCCTTCGGGACCGCGAGCGCGATTCCGCGGGCTTTCCCGCCGCTTATTCGCACGGCGATACCTCCACAGAAAGGATTGGCAAACCCCGCGCCGTCGCATCGGGCAGCATAAAATGGGCACCATTTTCCACCACACCAGCAATTTGCATTCTGCGCGAATCGGGATTCATCGGACGATTAGTCACGCCATGTCACTACCGCGGGTCGCCCGGTTCAACGGAAAATCCTTCCACCACAAATCGCTGACCGCCACGAAACTTTCCTCGCACCGTGCGCCGCGGCTCCGCGTTTGCCCGCCCGGAGATCCGGCCAGAGTTTGGCGGAATGCCGGATAATTGTAAGATCGACTTTACCATCAGCCAGGAGTGCCGTGTGCGGAAATCCAGACCCTGACGTCAGCCCGGGAAGTGGGTGTGACAGCCAATCCAACATGAATCTCATCCTCGACACTGAAACCACCGGCGTCACGCCGACCGCCCGCATCGTCTCGCTCTCCTGGGCCCTCTACGACGACGCGGAGGTCGAGGTGGCGAGCGCGCATCACGTGATTTTCCCCGATGGCTTCACCATCCCGCCGGAGGCGGCCGCGGTGCACGGCATCACCACCGCCGACGCGCGCCGCACCGGCATCCCCATCGGTGAGGCGCTGACCGGCCTGGCCCAAGACATCACGCGGCACGCCCCGGCGCTCTTCATCGGGCACAACGTCGCCTTCGACCGCCCGCGGGTGCTCCGCGAATTTTCCCTGCTGCGGATGGCGGAAAATCTCTCCCGGCTGCCGACGTATTGCACGATGCAGAACACCGTCCAGGTCTGTCGCATCCCGCGCTACAATGGCGGCTACAAATGGCCCAAACTCGAGGAATTGCACGTCCACCTGTTTGGTCGTGGCCTCACCCAGGCCCATGATGCCCGGGCGGACGTCCTGGCTTGCGCGCGGTGTTTCTTTGAACTGCGCCGCCGCGGCTTGGTCGCCAGCCGCTGATACGGAAGAAGCGGAGACGGAGAGACGGGGAGCGGGGGAGTAATCAGAGGTCAGTGACCAATCAGTAATCAGAGGTCAGTATTCGGAAGTCGGCTTGCCGCGCCGACTTGTCGCGTCGAAGCCAGGCGAAGGCGGAAGCCAGGCGTAGGAGAGAGGTCGGAAGCCACACGGCGGAAGACGACGTGAGGACAAGGGACTGCGGCGACTTCGAGGAGATTGCCTTCCGTCCTCCTCGGAATTCGACCAAGGAAGGGAACGGTGGAAATACGTCTGCCTGTCGTCTCCAAGTCTCTCCGTCTCTCCCTCTCCGCGTCTCCCCCTCTTCCGTTCACCGCGCCACCGCCACGCACTCGACCTCGTACTGCAGCGTCGGCGGCAGACAGTTGGTGATCGTCGTGCGCGCCGGGAACGGCGCGGAGAAATACTCGCGGTAAAGTTCGTTGTACCGCGCCACGTTGGCGGGATCGCGCACGTAGTTCCGGGTCTGCACCACGTCATGGAGATCGCACCCGGCGGCCTGCAGCACCGCGCGCATGTTTTCGATCGAGCGGCGGAATTCGCCCTCGAAGGTGTCCGGCACGATTTTGCCCGTGGCATCAACCGAGGCCTGGCCGGAGACCAGAATCAGGTCGCCCACCCGTACCGCCGGGCTGAACGGCAGGTGCGAGACGGGCGTGTTGGCATCGCGGGGATAGGTGACATTGGTGTTCATGAAAATTCGCAGCTGAAGGATGTGGCGGGATCGAGCGGCCAGATCGGACGGCGCAGGCGCCGCCACGGAAAACAGGCCAGCGTGCTCGAACACGGCCCGGGGGTGTCGACGAAAAACGACGCGCGCGCGATCGGATCGTAGGCCCGCCGGTGCGCCACCGCGGCCTTCACGCCGATCACCGCGAAGCCGCACGGCTCGAGCCCCTGGCTGCGCAGCTGCCCCAAATCGAACGGCGGCGTCTTGCGGCTCGTGAGCAACACCGTGACCCCACCGCTCCGCACCACCGCGCACGGTCCCATGTCGATCTGCGCGCCGCTCATCGAGGCAAGATGGCTGTGGCTGTCCTCGAGCACAAAACGCCCGTCGCTGCGCGACACCAGCGTGACCGCGAGTTGCACCGGCCCCGCATCCTGCCGCGAGCCGCGGCCGCCCAACGCGAGCGAGCGCACGGCTCCCACCGGGGCATCAGCCAGCGCGGCCACTGCCAGCGGATCGTTGATCACCACGAGGCTGTTCGCCACGCGATGAGTCAGGAGCGCGCGCAACACTCCCGTGCCATCGCCCGGGGCGCCGCCACCGATGTTGTCGGCCGGCTCGACGAGCAAGATCGGGCCGGTCAGCGCGGGCTCGGCGGCGAGGCGCGCCACGACCTCATCCACCACCGGATACACGATGTGGCCGCTCTCCCGCAGCGACCAGGCGAGGCGCGCGCCCCCTTCGAGGGCGTCGCGCGCGGAGCCCGGGGCGCCGGTCGTGATGGCGCTCAGCGAGACCCCGGTGTCGGGCGTGTCGGCAAACGAGAAACCGGCGGCCACGTTGCATTCCCAAATCGCCGGGTGCTCCGCCTCGACCGAGCGCGCGTAGCTCTCCAACGCGCGCATCGGATCGGTGCCCGTGCCGGTGCCGGGCGGCGCCCACACGAGCGGCGGACGGCACCATTCCAGGTGCGGCACCACCCGCTCCCGCAGGCAGCGGGCGAGCAGCGCGGTGCCCCGCTGCGCGGCCTCGCGGGCATCGGTGTGCGGATTTTCCCGGTACATCACGAGGCCGTTGGCCAGCGTGCACATGCGCGCGGTCACGTTGGCGTGCAGATCGAGCACACCGAAGATCGGCACGGCCCCTGCGCCGGGCAGCGCGCGAATCCGCGCCAGCAGTTCGCCCTCCGCATCGGCGTGCGACTCCGTCACCATCGCGCCGTGCAGCACGAGAAAAATTCCATCGACGCCGCGGGCCAGCTCCGGCGCCGCCCGCTCCACGAATTCCACCCAAAACGCCTCGAAGGCCGCCTCTGTCACGGTGCCGCTGGGCGTCGCCCGCGCGTCGAGCGTCGGGATCACCTCAAGCCCCTGCCGCGCCGCCTCCTCGAGAAATCCGTCCGTCGGCGAAGCGTCGCCGCGTTTCTGGAAAACGTCCGCCCCGCGGGCGACCGAAAAATCCTCCCAGCGCGTGAGCTCATCCACAAACGTGTGCGTCTCGTGGAAAAATCCGGCGGTGAGAATGCGGGGCTTCATCGGTGCGGGATCGCGATCAGAGGGTGACGGCGAGAATCGGAAATCTTGCAACGAGCGACCGCGACCGTCTGACAATCGGGCATCGGTCATCGGGCATCCGGGAATTCAGTCCGGTGCGTTCGTCGCACCGCAGCGCCGGTACGAGCGGCTCACGGGTTTGGAAATTTCCAGATTTTAGATGCCCGATGCCCGATTTCACGATTCCGTGAACCCTCGGCTTGCCCGCCCGAGGCTGGTTGCCGTTGCCGCGGTGCGCGATCTCGATCCAGTTCGAACCCGCTCGCGAAGATCTTGATCGTTTCTTCAGGAGCGGCGGTTTCCCAACCGCCGCAGAACCGTCGGCCGATCGTATTTGGGCGGTTGGGAAACCGCCCCTCCTTTGATCCGTACTCTGACCCGCGTGGTCAACTCTGCGCCGTAACGATGCAGTCGAACACCGCTGCAGCACGGGCGACAGGAGTGTCGCCCCTCCGACGGAACGGCGACACTCCTGTCGCCGATGGCGGTCACCAAGAGGTACTACGGTTCCCCCTCGAGGTCGGCACCCGACTGCATCGTTACGGCTGAGATGCACGATTCCAATCGGCCTTGGTCCAGTTTCCCGTGTTTTCATGCGGCGCCCCTCACGCGGGCATCCGCCAGGTCGCCGCATGCCGCCCAACAGCCGCCCGCGACCGCCGCAGCGCCTCGTCGATGTCGGCCGCGGTGTGCGTCGTGCTGATGGACCAGAGGCCGCGTTCGATCGCCCGCACGCCTTCCTCCAGCAGGCAACGGCGCAGGTGCGCCCAGCGCGGCGCATCATGGCGGCGCACGTAGTCGCGGTAGTCCCGCACCGCCCCCTCGGCGGCGCCGGGCCTTAACATCACCGCGTGAAAAACCAGCCCGGGTCCTTGTGGCCGCAGCGGCACGCCGTGCTCGCGCGCCAGATCGACGAGGCCGCCCATTAGCCGCCGGCCGAGGGCCTGCGTGGCGGCGGGGAAGTCCGGGCCCTGCGCGATGACCTGATCGAGACACCATTTGCTCGCGGCGAGACAGAGCGGATTGCCGTTCAACGTGCCCGCATGCACGACCTCGCCCGAGAGAATCTTTGCCATCGCCGCCTTCGTCCCCGCCAGCGCCGCAAACGGCGTGCCGCCACCGATCGCTTTGCCCAGCACGGTGAGGTCGGCCTTGTATCCGTAATAGCCCTGCGCACACGCCGCGCCAAAACGGAATCCCGTGATCGTCTCGTCGGAGATCATCAGCATGCCGTCGCGATCGCACAGCTCGCGGATGGCCGCCAGCAGGCCGTCGACGGGCTCCAGGCAGCACGTGTTGCACAACACCGGCTCGAACACGATCGCCGCGAGCTGGCCCCGATGCCGATCCACCATCCGCCGCAGGTGGGCCACGTCGTTCCAGCGCGCCACCACAAATTGCTCCAGCACCTCGGGGATCACGCCCTGGCTCGGGTGCGTTCGCGCCGGATGCTCCCCGTCACCCCATTGGTCGACCGGGTTGGCGAAACCGACGAGCCCCTCGTCGGCCCAGCCGTGGTAGTGGCCCTCGAAGCGCAGAATCAACTTCCGTCCGGTGTGGGCGCGCGCGAGGCGGAACGCCGCCGTCACAACCTCGGTGGCGGAATTGTTGAAACGCACGAGTTCGGCCGACGGCAGCAGGCGCTGGATGCGCTCGGCCACTTCGAGTTCGAGTTCGCACTGCGCCGCCCAGTGGGTGCCAAGCCGCGCCTGCGCCGCGATCGCCTCCGCCAGGCCCGCCGGGGCGTGACCATAAAGCAGCGCGCCCTGGCCCAGCTGGAAATCGAGATAGTGGTTGCCGTCGACGTCCCAGAGGTTCGGTCCGGTGCCGCGCGCGAAATAGAGCGGCACGGGCGCCTCCATCTTCCGGATACCGCTGTTCACGCCGGCGGCGATGCTTTGCTGGGCGCGGCGGAAGAGTTCGGCGGAACGGGCAAATGAATAAGGCATGACGGGGAGACGGGAAAAACGCGGCCGGGCGCCGCGCAGGCTCATGGATTGAGCTTGCGGCGCGTTCAGACTGCGAAACGACTGTTTCGTCAAACACAATACCCCGCCATGATTATCGATTGCCACAACCACCTCGGCGTCGACCTGTTCTTCTACCTCAACGGCTATCATCCCTACGCCCAGGATCTGCCGGCGATGGTGACGGAAGGCCGGCACTGCGGCGTCGACCGCTGGGTCGTGTTTCCCATGGTGGCCAACCTCACCTTCGACGTGGCGGCCATGCGCCGGAAGAAGCTCGCCCCGGGCGGCTGCGAGGCGGTGCCGTATGGCTTTGAGAACGAGCGGATGCTCCGGGAAATCTACGAGCTCTATCCTGATCTCGGCCGGCTCACGCTGCCGTTTGTCATCCTCGATCCCGCGCGCGAACCCGCGGCCCAGCTCCGGAAGCTGCGCGAACTTTACCGCGAGTTTCCCTTCTACGGGCTGAAAATTCAGGCGACGATGATCGAATCGGATGTACGCGCCCTGCTCGGCGCGGGCCGCGGCTTTCTCGAACTCGCGGCCGAACTCGATCTGCCGTTCCTGATCCACTCCAGCGTCGCGCCGGAGGACAAATGGTCGCAGGCCTCCGACATTCTCGACGTCGCCGCGGCGACCCCGCACGTGCGCTTCTGCCTCGCGCACTCGTGTCGGTTCGATCGCGCCTGTCTCGACCGGGTCGCGGACCTGCCCAACACGTGGTTCGACTGCTCCGCCCACCGCATCCACTGCGAGGGCGTCACGCGCGGCCTCGGCTATGTCGCCCCGGCGGAGCGCCGGCTCGCGGCCGATTACCGCGACCCCACCGCGGTGCTGCGCACGATGGCGGACACCTATCCGACCAAATTGATTTGGGGCTCGGACACACCCTTTCAGAGCTACGTGGCAAAAATCGACGGCACGTTTGTCTCGCTCCGCAGCACCTACGCCGCCGAAACTGCCTGTCTGCACGCCCTGCCGGAAAAAACCCGGCAGGCCATCGCCCACGACAACCTGCTCGCCCTCCTCCGCCTCAAGGATGAACGCCTTCTCACTCGCACCTAGCGCCGCGCTCGTCACCGGCTCCACGAAGGGCATCGGTCATGCCATCGCTCTCGGGCTGGGGGCGGCCGGCGCCGACGTGATTTTCCACGGGACCGAGCGTTCCGCACCACTGCCGGCCGGCGGCACGTTTCTGTCCGCCGATCTGAGCACGGCCGACGCGCCGGCGGAACTCGTGACGGCGGCCTTTCGGGCAAGACCCGCCCTCGACCTCCTCGTGTGCAACGCGGGCAGTTTCTTCGATGTGCCGTATCTTGAAATGGACGCGACCCGCTGGGAGCGCACGATGAACCTCAACGTTCGCGCCACCTACTTCATCGTGCAGGCGTTTGCCCGCGAGCTCGTCGCGCGCCAGCGCGGCGGAGCCGTCGTGATCGTTTCCTCCACCAACGGGTTTCAGGCGGAGGACGACTCCACCGCCTACGACACCTCCAAGGGCGCCCTCGTGATGATGACGCGCAGCCTCGCGCAGTCGCTCGCGCCACAGCGCATCCGGGTCAACGGCCTCGCGCCCGGGCTCATCCACACGCCGCTGACCGACAGCTGGCTCGGCGGCAAGAAACCGGAAACACGGCGCCATTACGAAAAAAAGATCCTGCTCGGGCGCGTCGGCGAACCCGTCGACTGCGCGGGCGCCGCGGTGTTCCTCCTGTCGCCGGCGGCGGCGTACATCACGGGCCAGGTGTTGGTCGTCGACGGCGGCCTCACCGTTGGCCAGATCGGACGATTATGAACCCCCTGCCGACCTACGACGAATTGCCGACCCCGACCGTGCTGGTGGATCGCGCCCGGCTCGCCGCCAACATCCGCGGCATGCAGGCCGCCTGCGACGCGCACGGGGTCGAGCTGCGCCCACACATCAAGACGCACAAGATGGTCGCGGTCGCCCGCCAGCAGCTCACGGCGGGCGCCCGCGGCCTCACCTGCGCCAAGCTCGGCGAAGCCGAGGCGATGCTGCCCTCCGGCGTGCGCAGCCTTTTTGTCGCGCACTCGCTCGTCGACCCGCGGCAGGCATCGCGTATCTCCGCCCTCATCGAACAGCTCGATGAGCTGCGCCTCGCCGTCACCAGCGAGGAACACACGGAGGTGTTTCTCCGGTTGGCGGCGCTCACGGGGAAAAAACTGTCGGTCATGATGGCGATCGACACCGGCCTGGGCCGCGAAGGCGTGCGCGATCTCGCCGCCGTCGGCCGCATCGCCGCCGCGCTCGGCCGCAGCCCGCACGCGGAGCTCCGCGGCTTTTATGCCCACGAGGGCAGTCTCTACGGCGTGCCGCCCGCCGAACAAGCGGCGCGCGTCGAGGAAACGATTGCCCGCGTCTGCGCGGCCCGCGATGGCATCGACCGCAGCCTGCCCGTGTGGCCCGGCTGCAGCGTCAGCGCGCGGCTCGTCGCCGCCGCTTCGCGCGGGCGCGTGCAGGCGGTGCGCCCGGGCACCTACGTTTTCGGCGACATCGCTCTGGCGAAATTGACCGGCACGATGCGCGCCGACGAAGTCGCGCTGCACGTCCTTGCCACCGTCGTCGACAAACCCGCGTCCGGCCTGGCGCTGATTGATGCCGGGTCGAAGGCGCTTTTTTCCGACCGGACGGCGGCGAATATTTTCGCGATTGCCGCCGACGGCCGCGAGCTCTCCGTCGTGCGCGTCAGCGAGGAACATGGCTGGGTGCGCGGTGCCGACGTGGATGCGCTGCGCGTGGGTGAACGCCTGCTCTTCATGCCCGCCCATGTTTGCCCGGTGGTGAACTTGACGGACGAGGTGGTCGTGACGGAGGGCGGGCGCGTCGTTGACGTCTGGCGCGTCGAGGCGCGCGGCCGGGTGCGATAGCCTGGACGTAGCCATGCGGATCCGTGTGGTTCAGGTTCGCGACGATTTTGATCGTTCCCCCGGGAGCGGCGGTTTCCCAACCGCCGAAAAACCGTCGGCCGACCTTGGTTGGGCGGTTGGGAAACCGCCCCTCCTTTGGTTTGCCAGCCGGAGGCGGGGCGCGGCCGACGGCCGTGTTGGGGAAAATGCGGGCTGACCCACATGACCGAACTTTCCCAGCATTTCTCGCTGCTCGATTACCTCGTCTTCGCCGCCTATCTGGCGCTGACCGCCGTGATCGGCCTCTGGTTCGTGAAGGGGCAGCGCAACCTCGACGAATATTTCCTGGCCGGACGTTCCATGGGCAGCGTCGTCATCGCGATGACGATCCTGGCCTCGTTGTTTTCCGGCATCAGCTTCCTTGCGGCGCCGAGCGAAGGTTACGCCAACGGAGTCGCCTTTTATCTGGTCAACATCGGCTTTCTGATCGCCACGCCGCTGACGACCCTGGTTTTCCTGCCGTTTTACTACAATTCGCGCTTCTTCACGGCGTATCAGTATCTCGAGGAACGATTCTCCGTGCAGCTGCGCACCCTTGCGTCGGCGTCGTTCATCGCCCGCGTGCTGCTCTGGCTGGCGGCCGCCACGTACGCCCCGGCGCTCGCGCTCGAGCAGGCCACGGGCATGCCGCTGTGGTTCACGATTCTGTGCTCCGGCCTCGTGACGACGATCTACACCACGTTTGGCGGCATGCGCGCCGTGATCTGGACCGATGTGATGCAGCTCGTCGTCCTGTTTGGTGGGCAGCTCGCCATCGTCATGCTCGCCGTCACGCGCATTCCGGGTGGCTGGAGCCAGGTCGTTGAAATCGGCCAACAGGGCGGGCGCTTCGAGTTGAGCTTCAGCCCCGACCCCACCGTGCGCCTGACCTTGTGGGGTCTGTTGATTGGCGCCGCCTTCATGCACTTGGTGCAGATGGCGACGGATCAGGTTTCGGTGCAACGTTACCTCTCCGCCAGCAGTCTCAAGGTCGCCCAACGCGGCCTCTGGCTGAAGCTCGTGCTGGTGCTGCCGGTCACGGCGGTATTCTACGGCACGGGGCTGGTGCTCTATGCGTTTTATCAGGTCCACGGCGATCCCCTGGCCGCCGGCCAAATCACCAAGGCGGATCAGATTCTCCCCTACTTCGTGGTGCATGAGCTGCCGCACGGTTTCCCGGGGCTGTTCATCGCGGCGATATTCGCCGCGAGCATGTCGACGATCTCGGCCGGCATCAACTCTCTCACCTCCGCCAGCCTCGTCGATTTTTATCAGCGACTTTGGCGCAACCCGGATTTGTCGGAGAAAAATCAACTCAAGATCGCGCGAGTGCTCACCCTCCTCTACGGCGCGCTGGTCATCGTGCTCGCGTTTTTGGTGGAGCGCCTCGGCACCCTGTTGGAAGCCACCAACAAGGTCATCAGCCTGATCGGCGGACCGCTCATCGGCTTGTTCCTGCTCGGCATGATCGTGGCGCGCGCCACCGCTCGCGGCGCGTTGGCGGGCTGGATCGCGGGTCTGCTGGTCGCGCTCTGGGTGTGTTTTGGCACCAAGGTCTCGTTTCTGTGGTACGCCCTGACCGGCTGCGGCGTCACGATGGCGGTCGGCTATGTCGTGAGTCGCTTCGATCATCCCCCCGCCGACCGGCAACTCGACGGCCTGACGTGGGCCAGGAAGCCGCCGGCGGCGGAGTGAACTTTTTTGCGATGCCGGCTCCGTATCCAAATACATTGCACGGTGACGTCGCCGATGCCGCCCGTGCCGCGGGAGGCGGAGTGCCCCCACCCTGCTCGTTCCCTGACGCGACAACCGCAATCGAAGCCGATCTTCGCCACAGAGGACACGGAGGGGCCCCAGAGGTCACTGAGTAAGACCTCCAATTCTTCTGCGCCTGTGTCCTCCGTGCATCCTCCGTGGCCTCTGTGACAAAAACATCATGCATGAAATTTCGCAAAATTGATAAAACAGGGAATCTTGTTCCTGCGCGGGGAGAGGGCACCCCGCCTCCATCAAACCATGAACATCAACCCCGTGCCTCGCCACTGCTGCTGCTGGTGGTTCGCGCTGGCGCTCGCCCTCAACACCTCCGCCGCAGCTTCCGCCGCGTGGGAGCGGCTTGCGCCACTGCCAGTCGGCAACGGCGGATTCGTGGGCGCCGCGATCGCTGGGGAGATTGTCGTCGCGGGAGGCACGACCTGGCAGGGCGACACCAAGACGTGGCTCGACCGGATTTGGGCCTACGATCCCGCGCGCAACACCTGGCGCACAGCCGGGCGGCTGGCGGCACCCGTCGCCTATGCCGTGACGGGGCAGACCGGCGGCGCATGGTGGTTCGCGGGCGGCAGCAGCGGCACGGCGACGAACCAATCGCTCTGGAAACTGGAGGCCGGGCTTTTGCCGCGGCTCGTGGCTCCGCTCGACCGCGGTTTCGTCTATGCGGCTGGGGCACTGCTGGGCTCCACGCTCTACGTGGTCGGCGGCACCGAGGATCAGGCGAAGCTTGATCGCCTCACGAACACGTTCCTCGCGATCGACATCGAGACGGGCAGCACCACCCGCCTCGCGGACTACCCGGAGCCCGGCATTGCCACCGGCACCGCGGCGGTCGCCGGCGGCCGGCTCTGCGTCTTCGGCGGAGCGCGCTGGAACCCGGCCACCGAGACGGTGGTGAATCAGGCCGCCGCCCACGCCTACTCACCGGCGAAGAAACGCTGGGAAACACTGCCGCCGCTGCCGCACCCCGGCCGCGGCCTCACCGCGGTCGCGCTCGACGAGCGCCACATCTTCATCGCCGGCGGCTACCGGAACGACGAAGTGGAATTCGTGACCGCTGCGTTTGTTTTCACGGTGGAAACCGGCGTGTACGTTCCGACGACGCCCCTCCCCTACGCCGCAATGGTCAGTCTGGTTCGAAGCGGCGACTGGCTCTATTGCCTCGGTGGCGAAGATCGAAAAAAGCACCGCACGGACGCGGTCTTCCGAATCAAGTGGGCGGAGTTGCTCCCGTTTCGCCGGTGACGGCGTGCCGCGACTCGCTCCGGTCGCTGTCGATCGGGTCATGAGCCATGATTCGGCAGTTGGCCTTGAACCACGGAAGCCAGAGGCGGAGTCGCAGAAGATTAAACGGCCCCGCCGAAACCCTGCGGCCGCGCCATTCACCACAGCGGATTGGGCCGGTAGAGCGGTGCGGCCCAGGGGGTCAGCTTGCCGGCATTTAAGGTCCCGTCGGCGGGACGCTGGGCGGTTTCAAGGTAGTCGAGGATGCTCTTGCGCGTGCCTTCGTCGATCGGGCGCATGCCGTTTTTTTCCTGCATCCGTTGCACCAACTCCGCCCAGCGTTCACGCGGCAGGTGATTGGCGGCGACGATGGCGGTGGAGTGGCACGGCAGGCAATGGGCGAGCACGAGTTCACGACCCGGACCTGGCTTCAGACCAAACTGTCGCTCGACCTCGTCGGGGCTGGAGCCAATCGCCGGTTCGGCGCCCGCCATCCAGAACAGCGGCGAGCACCATGCGATGAACAGGAAAAAGGCGATTTGAAGGATCGACCAACGGCCAAAGCGGCGGGCATTCATGACAAGTCAGACGACCTTCACGGCGATTCGCTGCATCGCATTGTTACAATAGCCCTCTGGGTTCCAGCCGGGAACGACCATCGGCTGCATGCGGCCGGCGGCATCCGTCGCTCGCGCCCAGATTTCATAATATCCCCGGACAGGAAACCGCACCTCTGCCGTCCACCGCTGCCACGCGTACTTGTTCCTCGGCCGCCTCAAGTCCGCGTTAAGCCAGGACTGCCCGAAATCAATGCTGATCTGCAACGCGCGCACGTCGCCGGAGCCGCTCCACGCCTGCCCGCGCATCGCCAGCGCCCGGCTGACCGGATGCTCGACGCCGGAGCCCGGCAAAGAAATGAGGGATTTCACCGGGAGTTCCTCGATCATGGCCATGTCCTCCTTGGGCACCGTGGCGCCCGGAGCAACCGGATACCGCGGCAGACGGTACGAGTGGCCGGTCATCTTCTCGCCATCGTGTTCCCGGTCGCGCACCCAAAGGCGCGTGAGCCACTTCCCGGACGTCGAGGCGGGCCAACCGGGACAAATCAGCCGCAAAGGAAAACCGTGCAACGCGGGCAGGGGTTCACCGTTCATTTCCCAGGCGAGCATCGTGTGCTCGTCGAGCGCCTTGGCGATCGGCACGCCGCGCGAAATGGCCTGCCGCTTCAGATCGCCACTCAGGTGCGGATCTTCGCCGTAGTAACCCACATAAACCGCCGTCGGTTTTATTCCCGCCGCATTCAGGACATCGCGCAAACGCACGCCGCGATAAAGCGCACACCCCACGCCCCCGAGCGTCCATTGATTGCCGCTGGCCGGAGGATTGAAGCCCGCCCGTCCATTGCCGGCACATTCGAGCACCAGGGCGCGTTCGATCGCGCCATACTGCTTTAGCTCGTCGAGCGTCAGCTTCAACGCGCGCTGCACCTCGCCGTCGACGGCCAGCGACCAACCGGTCAGATCTCCCCGTTCGGCCCGGGCCGGGACATGCCCGTTGTTACGCACGAAGTGGAGATGGTTGGGGGTGATCTCATCGTCCAACAACGTGACCGGCGTTTCGCAATTGATCGGGCGATCGCTCAACACCCGCACGCCGCGCTTCCCCGGGATTACGCCGGACGCCGGCGCGGGACCAGGCCCCTCGGCCGCCTTGCCCGCTGTCTGGCTGCGGCCGATTGAAACCTGCGGCCCCAAGACTGCGCCGACCGCGGCCAGACCGGTGCGTCGAAGAAAGATCCGGCGGGAGGTTCTGCTCATGCGATAAAAACGTGGAGCATCGTTTTCGGATTTCCGAGAAAGATCGATCAACCGTGCCCCCGCGAAGATCTTGGCCCGGGCGCGGATCAGCCAGCACGCACCAGCCGCCGGCGATGAGGCCGGGCCTACTCGTTGTGGTCGGGAGGAAATTTGCGCGGCCCACCCGCGTTATCGCACCCCGAATTCCGCCTGCTGCGATTTCGCCGCCGCGAGGTAGCGCGCGTGGGCCTCTTCGTCGCGCCGGCAACTCACACCCTTGAACACCATCGCAAACGCCCGGCGGTGTCGCGTGGCCGAGCGATTTGCGCCGGCGAGATGGATCGTGTTGCCGTGGTGCGCCGTGACGTCGCCGGGTTGCAGAAGGATGGGAATCTCCGCCGCCCGGTCGGCGTCGCCGTAGTCGCTGATCGCCTGCGAAAAACCCAGCACACCGCCGCGCGCGTGATGGCGGGTCGGCTTCCGGTGCGAACCGGGCACATAGCGTAGACACGCGTTCTCCTCGTCCACGACGTCGAGCGCCATCCAGAGCGTCACCACGTGGCAGGGGCGCAGACTGAAATAAAAATTATCCTGGTGCGGCGGGGTTCCCTTGGCCGACAGCGGCGGTTTGTTGAACCATTCCGGGGCCATCGTGAGCACCGGCTCCCCGACCAGGGCCTCGGCCAGGGCGCACCAGACCGGGTGCCGCTGGTACGCGGCAAAGAACGAATCCTGCTCCATCCGGTGCAACTGCTTCAACGAGTCGGGCTGGGCCCGGTCGACCTCGTAGAACGCCTCGGTTGCCGGCAGATTCGGGACGACGTCCCGAATGTACCGGGCGAGGTTCGCGTTCAGTTCGTCCAACTCCGCCCGGGGCAACAACTGCCGCACGATCACGAAGCCTTCCCGATCGTACCGGGGCTTGAGGTGCGTGAAATCCATGGGTGGAGCAACGGGCTGCATTCGGCGGAACGGATGTGGCGAATTGGCGGAGTTCAAGTCAATTCACGCGGCCGTCGGGCGGGTCGGGCTTCGGCCCGCGGAGGCCGGCGGGCCGTCCGGTCTCGCGCGCGACCAGACGCTGCGATCGATCGAAGATCAAATTCGCCCGAGGTCGCACGGCGGAACCGCAAAGGCTCGACCCGGTTGGCGCGGCCCTGTAACCGCTTGCCGGTGGCATGATCTCGAATTCGATCCTCATCATCGGCTGTGGCAGCATCGGCGAGCGCCACCTGCGCTGCTTCCAGCAAACGGGCCGGTGCCAAGTTACCGGCTGCGATACCAGCGCGGCCTTGCGTGAGCGCATGGCCGAAACCTACGGCGTGCCCACCAGCGAGGACGCCGCCGCCGCGATCGCGGGCGGTGCGTTCGACGCCGTCGTGATCTGCACGCCGGCGCCGCTGCACGTGCCGCTCGCGATTCTGGCGCTTAACGCCGGCCACCACGTGCTGATCGAGAAGCCCCTCTCGCACTCACTCGACGGCCTCCCCGACCTCTTCGCGGCCCGCGACCGCTCCGGGCGGCAGGTCGCCGTCGCCTACGTCTATCACGTTTTTCCGTTTCTGACCGGCGCGCGTGACTTCATCTCGCGCGGCGATTTCGGGCCCGTGCTCCACGTCACCGCCACGAGCGGCCAGCCGTTTCAGCTGCACCGTCCCGCCTACGCCCAAACCTACTATCGCGACCGCGCGACCGGCGGCGGCGGTATTCAGGACGCCCTGACGCATGTCGCCAACTGGGTGGAGAGCGTGATCGGCCCGGCGGACAGTCTCCTCTGCGACTGTGCGCACCTCGCACTCCCCGGCGTGGAGGTGGAGGACACGGTCCACGTCAGCGCGCGGCATGGCGGCGTGCTCGCGAACTACACGCTGAACCAATTTCAGCATCCCAATGAAAACACGATCCAGCTCCACGCGGCGGGCGGCAGCGTAAAAATCGAGCTGCATCACCAGCGCTGGGGCACCCTCGCCGCCGGGGCCGCCGACTGGACCTGGCACGAAGCACCCGTGCCCGGGCGCGACACGCATTTCATCAACCAGGCCCGCGCGTTTCTCGACCAGATCGAAGGAAAGCCCGCGCGGCTCTGCACGCTCGAGGCCGCCGCGCAGACCCTCCGCTTCAACCTCGCGGCGCTCGCGGCGGCCGGGCGCGACGCCCGCGTGCCCCTGCGGGAATTAGTCGGAAATTAACCGCCAGGATCTCAAGGAGCACAAGGGCCCGGCAACTTGCCGCCGTCATCCTGCACCCTGTCTGCCTCTGCGATCTTTGCGCTCCTTGCGGTTAATTGCAGATGTATCGAAAATCCCACCAGACTTCCATGGTTCCCTCCTCCCCGCTCCGCCTCGCGATGCTCGGCATGATTCCGGGCAACGGACACCCTTACTCGTGGTCGGCGATCATCAACGGCTTCGACCCGGTCGCGCTGGCGGCGTGCCCGTATCCCATCATCCAAAAATACCTCGGTGCCCAGCCGGCCGGCTCCGTGAAGATTCCCGGCGCGCAGGTCACGCATCTCTGGACCGACACCCCCGCCGAAGCCGCCGGCGTCGCCGCCGCGGCGTTGATTCCGAAGGTCGTCGCGCACGCCACTGATGTCATCGGTCACGTCGACGCCGTGTTTATCGCCACCGATGACGGTTTCGATCACGTGCCGCGGGCGCGGCCGTTCATCGAGGCCGGGCTGCCGGTCTTCGTCGACAAACCGCTCGCGCTCACTGTCGCGGACCTGCGCATGTTCCTCGCGTGGGAACGAGCGGGCGCGCAAATTCAGTCCTCCAGCGGACTGCGCTACGCCCCCGAACTCGCACCCCATCTCGCCGGCACGATCAACCCCGCCGTCGGCGACCTCCGCTGGATTTCCGGCGTGAGCACCAAGACCTGGGAGCGTTACGGCATCCACCTGCTCGAACCGATCACACGCGTCCTGGGCCCGGGGTTTGTTTCCGTGCGGCTGGAGTCGCAAGCTGTAGGAGCGGCTTTATGCCGCGATGAAACCGGGCCGGGCGACCATCGCGGGGTAAACCCGCTCCGACAGTCGGGCAACCCGCCGCCGTTGGTCGAAGTCGCCCACCTCACCCACCGCTCGGGGGTGCAGGTCTCGCTGCCCGTGATCGCCGACGGCGGCGCGACCTTTGGTACGCTGCACCTGTGCGGCGTGGCCGGGCAGACGACAATCCGGTTCGCCGACACTTACTCCGCCTTCCGCGGCCAGCTCGTGAGCTTCATCGAGTCCGTGCGCACCGGCGTGGCCCCGTATCCGTTTTCCGAAACGGTCGAGCTCATGAGCGTCCTGATCGCGGGGATTCGCAGCCGTGCTGAAGGCTCGCGTCGCGTTGAGGTCGCGGAAATCCTCTCCGAACTTTCCTGATGAAACCTCGCTCCAGTCGCATCCTCTCCCTTCTCCGCCAAGGCCAGCTGCCGGCGGTTTTGAAAATCAATCTTTCCGAACCGCGCGTGGTCGAGATCGCCGGCCTCTCCGGGCTCGATGCCGTCTGGCTCTGCATGGAGCATGTGCCCAACGACTGGGTCGGGATCGAAAACCAGATTCGGGCCGCGCGAGTGCACAACCTCGACTCCCTCGTGCGCGTCGCCAAGGGGAGCTACAGTGACTATGTGCGGCCGCTGGAAGCCGATGCCACCGGCATCATCGTGCCGCACGTCGGCTCGGCCGAAGAGGCGCGGCAGATCGTCGAGTGGGTCCGTTTTCGCCCTGTCGGCAAACGTGCCCTCGATGGCGGCAACATCGACGGCCAGTTCTGCCTGTTGCCCATTGAGGATTATCTCCGGCACAGCAACGAGGAGCGCGTGATCATCCTCCAGATCGAGTCGCCGGAAGGCCTCGCCAACGTCGAGGCCATCGCCGCCGTGCCGGGCTTCAACGGATTTCTCTTCGGCCCCGGCGACTTCAGCCATCGCATCGGCCAGCCGGGCCGGCTCGACGCACCGGAAGTCGTCGCCGCCCGCCAGCGCGTCGCCGCGGCGGCCCGCCAGCATGGCAAGTTCGCGATGGCCGCCGGTCTGTACGCACCGTTTCAGGATCTCGTCACCGAGGGCCATCAGGTCTTCAACATCGGCGCCGACGTGATCGCGCTCGGCGCCTACGCGAAACAGCGCCTCGAACTCATCCGCAACCACATCGACGCCCTGCCCGCCGAACTGCGACCCGCCGCCCGCTCGCCGTATGCCTGACGCCCCCTCCTTCTCCCTCGCCGGCAAGATCATCATCCAGTCCGGCGGCTCCGGCCTCCTCGGTCGGGCGCTCGTCACCGGACTCGCCGCCAGCGGCGCCACCTTGATTGTCGCCTCGCGCGACGCCGGGAAGCTCCAAACCCTCGCCGCCGCGGAACGCGCCGCCGGCCGCCAGGTGCACGCCGAATCGGTCGACCTCGGCAGTGAGCCGTCGATCCACGCGTTGCGCGACCGCGTGCTCGCCGCCCACGGCCGGATCGACGGCCTCGTCTTCAACGCCGTCTCCCGCCCGATGCGCACGATGTCCGACGATCTCGCCGGGTGGAAAGAGTCGATGGACACCAACGCCACGGGCTTCTTCGCCATCGTGCGCGCCCTTGGCGATGCCATGGCGCAGTCCGGCGGCGGCAGCGTCGTCAACATCGCGTCGATGCTCGGCCTCGTCGGCATGAACCCCTGGCTCTACGAGGGCACCACCATGACCGCGCCGCCCGATTATTTTTTTCACAAGGGCGGCATGATCAATCTGACGCGTTATCTCGCGTCGCACTACGGGCCGCAAAAAGTCCGCGTGAACGTGGTCTCGCCCGGCGGCATCTACAACCCGGCGCAGCCGCAGCCACCGGCCTTTGTCGAACGTTACGGCAAGATGACGATGCTCGGCCGACTGGCCGACGCGCCCGAGGTGAGCGGCGCCGTCGTTTTTCTCCTGAGCGATGCCTCGACCTACATCACCGGCACGAATCTCGTCGTCGACGGAGGCTATACCGCCAAATAACGCCATGATCACTGACCCTCGCGTCTCCCTGTTTCGTTCCGTCCCCGCGATTCTCGGCGAGGGTGCCGTCTGGCACCCGCAGCGCGAGTCGCTCTTCTGGATCGACATTCTCGGCCGGAAGATCTTCGAGGCGGCCGCGCACTCCGGCGCGACTTTCTCCCGGCCCGTCGGGCAACTCATCGGCGCGCTCGTGCCGACGGCCCGGGGCGATCTGCTGGTCGCGCTGCAGGACGGAATTCATCGGTTCGACCTCGCGTCGTTTCAGACGACGCCCTTTGCGTGTCCGGCCGGGCACGACGCCACCGTCGTGCGCTTCAACGACGCCAAGTGCGATCCGCGTGGGCGGCTCTGGGCCGGCACGATGGCGCTCGACGAATCGCCAAAGCAGGGCGCGCTCTATCGATTCACGTCTGACGGCGGCAGCCAGCGGATGCGCGAGCACGTGACAGTTTCGAACGGCCTCGCCTGGTCGCCGGATCACCGCACGCTTTATTACATCGATTCGCCGACGCGCACCGTGCAGGCCTTCGATTACGACCTGGAGACGGGCGATCTCTCCCGCCCTCGCGTGGCCATCGACACGTCAACCGTCGCGGGCTTTCCCGACGGCTGCACGATCGACGTCGAGGGCAACCTCTGGATCGCGCATTGGGGCGGGTTTGGTGTGACCCGTTGGGACCCGGTGCGCGCGCGCCTGCTCGACACCTTGCGGATTCCCGCGGGCCAGGTGACAACCTGCACGTTTGGCGGCCCGCGCCTCGAAACGCTTTTCATCACCACCGCCGCGTGCAAACTCACCGAGGCCGAACGGACGGCCCAACCCGAAGCGGGTTTTGTTTTCGCTGCGCATGTCGGCGCTCGTGGATTTCCGACCGATGTCTTCGCGGGATAGGCCTGCGCTTGGCCCACAATTTCGTCGGAGCAATTTCGATTGTCGGAGAGTGCGGGCCAGCCCAAGGCTCGCGTCGATCTGGCGCAGGAGCAACGCGCCGCCATCGCTCGACAATGTGCCGCCGGAAAAATCGGTCACCACCTTGCGTGATCCCAGATCGGCAAAAAGCAGGGCTTGGTCGGAGGCGGCCATCGACTTGACGGCCGGCGAACTCGTCGAATAGGAATTGCTTGACCGGGGCGAATTGCACTTGGTGCGCCACCAGTCTCCCGCCCCCGCGCGCGCCGCCCGGCCGCTTCAACTTAAAATTCCTTTCGACACAATGCCTCACGGCCACTCAGCCTTTTTCCCGCACCATGGCTGACCGTACGAGGTGAACTCGACAATCCTTCTCGAAAACCAGCTTGGGCTATGAAATTTCCAGGTAAGCCGGCCTCCCGGTACTTGTCATCCAATGGATGACAGGTACGGAGCGCCCGCCGCTCCGGGAGCACCGGGAACCTTGTCAATTAATGGATGATAAGATCATGAAAAGACTCCCTGTGCTCGGCCTTGGCCTCGTCCTTCTCGCTGGTGCGATCGCACCGGCTCGTGCCGAGCAACGAGTGTTGTACGAGAAGACGTCGCCTTTCGGCCTGGTCCTCGTCACCGAGGAGGACGGCCTTCGCACGCTGCGGTTTGAGAAAGGCGGCGCCCGCCAAAGCGTCGTCAAGACCGGCGACCCGGAACACCTCGAGCTGCCCTATGCCCCCGTGGCCTTCACCGGCCTTGCGCTCTGCGGTGAACCGCGCCGCATCTTGGTGGTCGGCCTGGGCGGCGGCACCCTGGCGATGTTTCTGCGCCAATACTATCCCGAGGCCACCATCGACGCCGTCGACATCAACCCCGACGTCGTGACGGTGGCGAAGGAATTGCTTGGCTTTCGCGAAGACAGCCGCATGCGCGGCATCGTGGCCGACGGCCGCGTATTCATCGAAAAGACCCGCCAGCCCTACGATGTGATTTTTCTGGACGCCTTTGGCAGCGACAGCGTGCCACCCACGCTGACGACGCAGGAGTTCCTGCGGGCGGTGCTGCGGGCCGTCCGACCGGATGGCGTCGTGATTGGCAACATCTGGAGCCGCCAGTCCAATCCCCTCTACGACTCCATGGTCCGCACCTATCAGGAGGTTTTTGCCGACCTGTACATTCTCGCGGTGCCAGGCGCCGGCAACCGCATCCTGCTTGCCCTGCCGCGTCGACAAACGCTCAGCCGCGATGGTCTGGCCGCGATGGCCAGCAAGGTCTCCGCGACGAAACGGTTTCGTTTCGATCTGGGCGGGCACGTGCCGCAGCCCGGCTTTGAACACGTCACCACGAAGAGCAGCACCAGCCGGGTGCTGCGCGACGGCGACCTCCCGCCGCCGTAGCCGCCGGCGCCGCAGGCGGCACCTGAATCTTCTGACCAAAGAAATCTTCCTGCCCTCATCCGGCGGTTCTTGGGACGTGCAATACGTGCCCGGTTCAGAGCGGTGCCTGCACTTACGCCAAGCTTGATTCTCACGCCGGTTGAGCCGCTCAGGACAACGACGGAAACCGACTCCGCCCGCCTCCTCGCCGGTGAACGAATTTACCACTCTCCGGGTTGATTTTCGCCGCGGGCCGATCTCATGCTGGCGCCCGATTCGCCCTCCCAACCAGACCACGCGCGGCTTTCCAGTCCCCATGAGGACCATTCGCCTGTTCATTTTCCTCGCACTCAATTTCGCCGCCGGCACCTCGGCCGCACCGGCGCCATCCCAAGCGCCGTTCTCGATCAGCGGAATCTACCCGCACCTCGCCATGTTCAATAACGGGAGCGAATGCGGCACCGGCGCCGTTGTCCCGTGGGCCGGCCAACTCTGGGTCGTAACTTACTCGCCCCATTCCCCCAAGGGCTCCGATGATAAACTTTACTCCCTCGATTCGGCCCTTCGCCAAACCATCCACCCCGCGAGCATCGGCGGCACGCCGGCGAATCGTTTCATCCACCCGGAATCGCAACAGCTCTTCATCGGCCCGTACGCCATCGACCCAAAAGGCGCCGTCCGCGCGATTCCCTACGAAAAAATGTTCGGCCGCCCCACCGGCAACGCCCGCCATCTCACCGATCCCGCGAACAAGATTTACTACGCCTCGATGGAAGAGGGTCTCTACGAGGTCGACGTTCACACGTTGGCCGTGACCGAACTCTGGCGCGACGAGCAGCTCAAGGACGGTCGCAAATCCGATCTCCCGGGCTACCACGGCAAGGGCCTCTACTCCGGCCAGGGCGTGCTCGTCTATGGCAACAACGGCGAGCACGGCAAAGAGGCCCAGGCCCGGCCCGACATTCCCTCCGGCGTGCTCGCCTCGTGGGACGGCCAGGCCGACCAATGGTCCGTCGTCCGCCGCAACCAGTTCACCGAGGTCACCGGCCCCGGCGGGCTCACGGGTAACAAGAATCCCGCCACCGATCCCCTCTGGTCCATCGGCTGGGATTTCCGCTCCCTCATTCTCATGGTGCGCGACGCGCAAACTGTCGGAGCGGCTTCACGCCCCGACGGCTGGTGGCACGCCTACCGCCTCCCAAAATCCAGCCATTCCTACGACGGCGCGCACGGCTGGAACACCGAGTGGCCGCGCATCCGTGAGATCGGCGAAACGGATCTTCTGATGACGATGCACGGCGCGTTCTGGCGTTTCCCCAAGGATTTCGCTCCGGCGAAATCCTCCGGTCTCGCGCCGCGCTCCAATTATCTAAAGGTCATCGGCGACTTCACCCGCTGGGGCGACCGCGTCGTACTGGGCTGCGACGACACCGCCAAGAGCGAGTTCCTCAACAAACGCAACGCGAAGGGCAAACTCGCCGGGCCCGGCCAGTCGCAATCCAACCTCTGGTTCGTCGAGCCGACGCAGCTCGATCAACTCGGGCCGGCCATCGGACGCGGCGCGGTCTGGTTCGATGACCCCGTGAAAAAAGGCGAACCGTCGGACGCGTTTCTGTTTTCCGGTTTCGACCAGCGGATGTTGCACCTCACGCACGACGCCACCGCGCCCGCGACCTTCACGCTCGAAGTCGATCGCGCCGGAAACGGCACGTGGACCGAGTTGCGTCGCGTCGACGTGCCCGCGTCGGGTTACGCCTGGACCGCTTTCACTCCCGCCGAAAAGGGCGCCTGGATCCGCATCCGCGCCTCGCGCGACTGCGTCAAGGCCACCGCGTTCTTTTCCTACCGCAACGCCGACCTCCGCGCCGCCCACGCCACCGACGCGCGCTTCACCGGCCTGGCGAGCGACACCACCAAATCTCCCCTTGGCGGTCTGCTCCACGCCCGCGGCGCCGGGAAGAAAACCCTCGGGGTCACCGTGGGCGACGGTTTTTATGAAATGGGTCCCGATCTGCAGCTCCGCCGCGGCGACGAAGCCGGTGCCGCCGCGTGGATGCAGGCGAATGTTGCCACCCCGCGCGACGCCATCGCCATCGATGCGGCTTCGGTGATCTACACCGACGAAGCCGGCCAACGATTCCGGCTGCCCAAAGGCCGCGCCGACTACCGGCTCGAAGGTCCGCTCGGCTTCGAACGCGTGTGCCGCGAGGTCTGCACCGAGCGCGACTTGCTCAATGCCGCCGGCACCTTCTTCGAACTCCCCGCCGAGAACGCCGGTGGCATCGCCAAGCTCCGGCCCATCGCCACGCACAACCGCCGCATCCACGACTACGCCACCTGGCGCGGCCTGCTCGTGCTCTCGGGCGTCGCCGCCGACGCCCCCGCCCCAAGCGACGTCGCAGAACCGGACGCCAATCGCCACCTCATCCGCTCCGCCGACGGCCGGGCCGCCGTCTGGGTCGGCGCCGTCGACGACCTGTGGAGTTTTGGCAAACCGATCGGAGTTGGCGGTCCCTGGAAGGACTCGGCCGTGACCGCGAGCCAGCCCTCCGATCCGTATCTGATGACAGGTTACGACCGCAAGACACTGACGCTCTCCCACCAGGCCGCCCGTACCGTGCGTGTGAAAGTGGCGATCGATCTCACCGGCACGGGCAGGTGGGTCGAATATGCCGCCCTCGAAGTACCCGCCGGGAAATCAACGGTGCACGTTTTTCCCGATGGCTTCCAAGCCTACTGGCTGCGAGTCTCCTCGGATACCACCACGACCGCGACCGCGTGGCTGGTGTATGAATAAGAATCCCCGGAACAAGCCCCGGGGCATTTGAGGCAACCGGAACTTGTAGCCGGGGTCGCAGACCCCGGCCTGCCCGCCGAAAGCTCGGCGGCGGCGGGACCGGCCTCAACGAGGCCGGCTACAACCAAGCCGACGCTTACCCGACTGGCGGACGAACTTCGGGTTATCCGACCCAACGCGAATGACCCCGCCAGCTCGCGGCCGTAAAGGTCGTGCGGCAATTTCATGCGAGCACTTCGTCGCGCACCAAATGGAGTCGCACGCGGGCCGGGGCGGGCCGGTCGAAGTAAAACGCCGGGACCGATTCGCGCACGTTTACGCGGAGCTCGTCCCACGAATCGGCCTGGGTGAAAATGCTCTCCCCAAGCGCCTCGGCGACACACCCGCTGTCGCCCTCTTGCGTGACCGAGAATACCAGTTCGTTCATGGGTAGAAGTTGAGGCGAGGCGCCCGGCACCGCAAGTGTGCGAAACGCCGGGGCTCACGCGCCGAAGACTTGGGCGAGGGCGGTTTCGAGGGCCGCGAGTTTGGCGGTAATTTCCCTTCTGAAGTGGTGAGGGCGCAGTCGGCAAGGCGAGCGGCCAGCCGCCACCAGAATCTTTTCGCATTCCTCTCGCGACAGTGGCATTCGAGCAACTCGAGAAATTGTCTCTTGGTGAACCCGCGCTGACGAGGATGTCTCCGAGTGCTCAGGGTGCCGGCCAAAATCCCTCGCGATCCAGGCGGGTGAGCAGCGTCTGCGAATGCACGCCGAATTTTGGCGCGACCGATTCGGCGAATTTCAGTCTGAGATCCTCGGACCTCTGCCAAGTCGGAACGATGGACTCGATGCGCATGGCAAATTGTTCGAAATGATCCTGCAAGCGGTCCCGTGGCACCAGTAGGCGGCCCGCGAACTCGTTCGCTTCCTGCTCCACGCCGAAGCGATCTGCGTCACCACCCTTGAAGTGCCGCGCGAATTCATCGAACGAGGAAAACTTCAGCCGCGCCGCCTGTTCGCGGTGCAAGACATAGTGGCCGAGTTCGTGCGCCACAGTGAACCGAAGCCGGTTCTGTTTCCACACGGGTCCTTTTTCCCAAAGGATGTAACTCTCGGCGTCGACGTAAAGGCCTCGGAAATCCTGGGTCAGCGCGGCATCCACCCGGTAGCGGGCGGTGAGATCGTCGAAGGGGATGACGTCGATCCGCAGCACCAGCTCCACGAGGGAGAAGACATCGACCGGCAGCTCGTCGGCTTGGGCGGCCAGATGAGTCCGTCGGAACGATTCCACGGACTCCCAAACGTTGGTCCGTCCGTTCATTGGCGGGCTTTGGGATCGGGGCTGTGGAGGGCTCGCACGTCCGCGACGAACTGCTTCAGACTCGCCTCGTCGAGTTCGGTGCCACGGGCGGCGCGGAAGAAAGCCGGCAGCGCCGCCATCACGCGCTCGTCGGAGGCGAGGTCGGCCGGAATTTCCCGGCGGGAAAGCGCCGCCGCGTCGAAAAACGCCTGCTTCGCCTCGCCCGCTACATGGAAAAACTTCGCCCACGCTTCGAGCACCGTGATGTCTTTGGGTGCGGGATTGATGCCGCGCTCCAGTTTGCTCCAGTTGCTGGGATCGATTCCGAGTTGGTCGCTGCAATCGCGCAGGGTCAGGCCCTGTGCGATGCGAAGGTCTTTGATTAGTGCGCCGAAGTTCATGGGAATCGCCAAATGTGGTTATTTTCCTACCACACGTCAAGGCGGCCGAACGAATCCGGCCGGAAAAACACTCAGCAGTGGTCTTGAGCGCTCCGCGCCTCCGCACTCGCTTCTGGTAGGGACGCCGGGGCTCTTGGGCTCACCCGCCGAAGACTTGGGCGAGGACGGAGGGGAGCAGGGCGGCGAGGTCAGTTTGAGTGGCGCCTTCCTGTTTCTGCCCGTCACGGGCTCTGCTGTCCAGCAGAGCGGTTGGGGCTGAATCCTCACGGCTTCACGAAACCGGCGACTCCATCTCGCGCCTTGCACCGCCGCGGCGACTGCGCCACTAACTTGGTTGCACTCGTAGAAATCACTCACCGCCCAGCACCACCCAATCTAAAAATTCATTTCGCGTAGCTTCGGCTGCTGTCCACCACGAAACCTTGGAAATTTCGAACAGAGGACGGCGCTTCGACGCAACGCCCCCGACTGGGGGCGTGTCGAAAGCGCTCCTCTGAGGGCTCTCCAAGGTGCCTGTGGTGGGGCGTGTGTAGGCACGCCCCTCCTCGTTTTTAGGCACCAAAGGGGTCTTCAGAAGGACAACCATCCCGACAGAGCAGATGCACGCGCGAGCATCTCTCTGTCATGTCCGCTTCCTCCGATGCGGGCGCTCCCGCTGTGCGCTGGGGGCCCGCCAATCCGCATCCGCTTTCCCAGCTCAAGACCGAGCTCGTCTGGGACGGCAAATACGACGAATACGGGCGCCGCCGCGTGGTGGACGTCGCCGCCTGCGCGATGCCACTCCAAAAAATCGAGACGATTGACCAACCGCGTAGCGAGGCCGTGGCCGGCGGGCAGATCGAGATGTTCGAGAGGAGCAGCAAACGCCGCGACGATTTCCGGAACCGGCTCATCTGGGGCGACAACAAACTCGTGCTCGCCAGCCTGCTCGCCGAGTTCAAGGGCCGCGTTGATCTCATGTACATCGATCCACCCTTCGACGTGGGCGCGGACTTCACGATGGACGTGCCCATCGGTGACGAGAAGGAGACCATCGCCAAAGACCAATCCACGCTCGAAATGGTCGCCTACCGTGACATGTGGGGGAAAGGCACCGACTCCTATCTCCACATGATGTTCGAGCGGCTGTCGCTGATGAAGGAACTGCTCTCGGAGCGCGGCAGCATCTACGTGCACTGTGATTGGCGGATGAGTAGTTTCCTCAGGCGCGTGATGGATGAAGTATTTGGAACTGACGGCTTCAAAAATGAGGTAGTCTGGCACTATGAAAAATGGACGGCATCAAGCAAGATGCTCCAGAAAAACCACGACTACATACTCAATTTCGCAAGGGGTCCGGAATGGATATTTAACGAGCAACGAGAAATCACTGAAAATCTCAGGGAAAAATATGAAAAAGGATACCTAATTGGGGGAGGGGGCGGGTCAACTGGGTTGGTGGTTTACGATAAAAATAACGCAAAGGTTCGAGAGATGATCGCCAGCGGCAAATACAAGGTTTTTTACGCTGATACGACGGGCAAACCACTGAGCGATGTCTGGAGGATACCTTTCATAAACCCTGTCGCTGATGAGCGAATAGATTACCCAACCCAAAAGCCCGAAGCTCTCCTCGAACGCATCGTCAAAACCAGCAGCAACGAGGGCGACCTCGTGGCAGATTTTTTCTGCGGGAGCGGAACGACGGGTGCCGTGGCGGAGCGCCTCGGTCGGCGGTGGTTGATGGCCGACCTCGGGCGGTTCGCCATCCATACCAGCCGCAAGCGGCTCATCGAACTCCAGCGCAAGCTTCACGCCGAGGGTCAGCCCTACCGCGCGTTCGACGTCCACAATCTCGGCCGCTACGAGCGCCAGTGGTGGCAGAAGGAGCGGCTGCGCGGTGCGGACGATGAGCACCGCAAGGTCGTGCTCGGTTTCTACCAGGCCGAGCCGCTGCCGAACGCGACGGGCCTGCTGCACGGACGCAAGGGCCGCGCGTTCGTCCACGTGGACGGAATCGACGGGCTACTCACGCGCGCCGAGGTGCGTGCCGTCGCGCTGGTTGTCAAGGACGCCGGCGGGACGGAGGTGCATTGCCTCGCGTGGGAATTCGAGATGGACCTCCGGCTCGTCTGCCACGAGCTGGAAGCGGAGACGGGTGTGCGGTTGAAGCTTATCCCGATCCCGCGCGAGATCATGGAAAAGAATCGCACCAGCCCGCCGCCGTTTTTGGAAATGGCCGTGCTGGAGGCGGAGGTGGTGATCAGAAGCCGGAAGTCAGAGACCAGCGGCCAGAAACAAAGTGTGGTGGACGTGAAGCTCACGAACTTCATGCCGTCGCTCGCGGAGGTGCCGAGCAAGGAGCTGGAGGCGTTAAAGGAGCGGGCCGTGAAGAGCGGCTTCGACTTCATCGATTTCTGGGCGGTGGATTTCGACTGGCACGAGCACAAGCCGTTTGTCCACCACTGGCAGGACTACCGGACACGCAAAGACCGTTCGCTGAAAACCGTCAGCGACGCCGCGCACACCTACGACAAACCGGGCAAGCACACGATCTGCGTGAAGGTCGTCGATGTCTTCGGCTGCGACACAAGCATCACCGTCCCCGTCGCGATCCCCTGAGCTCGATCCGCTCCCTCCATGGAAATCATTCTCATCTTATTCGTCATCCTCTTCTTTGTCTCGCCCTTCCTCGGAGGATCCGGGAACGACAAATACCGGCCGCCACCTCCGCCCAATCAAGACTGGGGCGGCACCGACGATCCGCCCCCACGCAAGCCACGCGCCAGGCGCCCGAAAAGGCCGCGATAGGCAAATTGTGGGTCACCGCTCTCCGGACAGATCGCCTCCAGTTCAACCAAGTTCGCTTCCAGTTCGAGCCTCGATGCCACTTGCGCATTAGCCCCGGGAATCTCGGGGATGAATCTAAACAACAAGCCGGCGACGGAGTCGCGCTCACCGACGGCCAAAATACTCTTCACGTCTCAAAGATTGCCATGACCGATCCCGTCATCAACCTCGCCGCTCTCGAACCGCTCTTCGCACCGCACGAAGAGCCAAACCGGCATCGCGCGCGCAGCAAAGCCGGCCTGCCCGAGGTGCGGAAGAGCCGGCGCCCGTCGCCCATCGTCATCGCGCAAACGCTGCGGCGGGCGGTGAAGGACTGGCGCGAAACGGACTACCCCGGTGCTTCGGACACGACGCGCGAGTTGCTACACCACTGGTTTCAACGCGACCACCTCGTCACACTTGCGGATGGCACGAGCGCGCCATTTTGCTACTATTTTTGCCAGCGCGAAGCGATTGAGACGTTGATTTACCTCTACGAAGTACGTGTCCTGCGCTCACTCTGCGGGTTGATGGGAAATTTCGCCGGGCCGGACGCGGAGACGGCGGCGCTCGGCGTAAACCCCGACGACGACCGGTGGGCGCGGTACGCGTTCAAGCTCGCGACCGGCGCAGGCAAGACGAAGGTCATGAGCCTCGCGATCGTATGGAGCTATTTTCACGCGCTGCGCGAAAGCGAGTCACCCCTCGCGCGCCACTTCGTGATGGTTGCGCCAAACCTCACGGTGTTCGAGCGGTTGCGCGAGGACTTCAAACCCGCGCAGGGTGGGCCGGACATTTTCGACCGCGACCCCCTCATTCCCGTGGCGTGGCGCGGGGACTGGAATGTCACGACCGTACTCCAGGACGAGTCTGGAGGCGCGGCGACGGGCGGCACGCTTTACCGCTTGGTCAGCAGAATTCATGGGCGCATTCCGGTTCGGGCAAATGGCCAAGGTTATGATATAGGGCCACCTCCATTGCCCTATAGGTTCGGAAACCATATGAGCGTCTGGTCACCACTCGGACTTTATTGTTCAAG
>SXSC01000235.1 GCA_005792355.1 Opitutaceae bacterium | reverse complement strand
CGTTACAGGACGCCGCCGTCGCCGCACTCTGCAAAACCCTCACCGCCACGGAAACCTGTTTCCCCACCACCAACCTCCGCCTGATTTATCGCCAAGTGGGTTCACCCTGATTCCAGGGCAGGTCAGGATGTCTGAGGCTGCCGGAACTCAAATCCACCTATGGCTCGCCTCAGTGACACCGAGAAGCGCCAGTTGCTCGCGGCGACGAAACGCCGTCCGGCGAAATCCGCGCCGCCGCCGCGACCGATGTCGCCGCGGGAATATGTGGAATTCGCGTCGTTCGCGGCACGCTTTGCCCGCGGGAGCAAGCCGGTGCGCTTCGTGGGCAACGAGTGGAAGTTGTAGGCGGCCTCACAGCGGCGCGCTGTTCTTCGGATCGGCGAGGCGAATGCTCAATCCTCGACGTCAAACGCTCAACACTCAACGACCAACGCTCAAGTCACGGGAGCGTGACGCGCGCGAGGCGGTTGAGCGTTAAGGGTTGAATGTTGAGCGTTCAGCGTTCGCGCCCCAGGCGCGCCGCGCCTCAGGCCTGCTTCACCTTGACCCACTTCTTCGACTTCGCGGAGGCGAGCACGGCGTCAGTCACGTAGTCGGTGGCGAGGCCGTCCTTGAAGTTGGGCGTGCAGCCCTTGCCGCTTTCGAGGCCGCGGATGAACTCCACCATCGCGTGGACGAAGCTGTGCTCGTAGCCGAGTTGGAGGCCGGGCACCCACCAGTTGCCGCAGTAGGGGTGATCGCCGTCGGAGACGTGGATGCTCTTCCAGCCGCGTTCGGTGCCTTCGTCGGTGTAGTCGAAGACCTGCAGGCGGTGAAGATCGTGGAGGTCCCACTTGAGCGACATGTTCGCGCCGTTGATCTCGAAGGTGTAGAGCGCCTTGTGGCCGCGGGCGTAGCGGGTGGACTCGAAGAGGCCGAGGGAACCGTTGTTGAAATGGCAGTGGAACAGGCAGGCGTCGTCGATGCTCACCTTCTCGACCTTGCCGGTGAGGGTGTGTTTGCGCTCTTTGACAAACGTCTCGGTCATCGCGCTGACGTCCTTGATGCCGCCGTTGAGCCACATGGCGGTGTCGATGCAGTGCGCGAGCAAATCGCCCGTGACGCCGGAGCCGGAGACTTTGGCGTCGAGGCGCCAGAGGCCGGTGCCGCCCTGGGGCAGGTCGGCGTTGATGGTCCAGTCCTGGAGGAAGTTGGCGCGGTAGTGATAGACGCGGCCGAGTTTGCCGGCGTCGATGAGCTGTTTGGCGAGAACGACCGCGGGGCAGCGGCGGTAGTTATACCACACCATGTTCGCCACGCCGGCCTTTTCGACGGCCTTGAGCATCTTTTCGGCTTCCTTGCCGTTCAGGCCGAGGGGTTTTTCGCAGAGGATCATCTTGCCGGCCTTGGCGGCGGCGATGACCTGCTCGGCGTGGAGGTTGTTCGGCGTGGCGATGTCGACGACGTCGATGTCGTCGCGCGCGATGAGTTTTTTCCAGTCGGTCTCGATGGATTTGAAGCCCCACTTGTCGGCGAACTCCTGGGTCTTGGCGGCATCGCGACCGCAGACGGCCTGCGGGATGACCTCGTAGGTGGAGGGGAAGAAGTGGTTGACCTGATGATAGGCGTTGCTGTGGGCGCGGCCCATGAAGCTGTAGCCGATAAGTCCGATGCGGAGTTGTTTCTTTGGCATGAGGAGAGGAGTTGAGGTGGTTTATTCTTTGGACACAGAGGTCACTGAGGGAGGCACGGAGGTCACAGAGAAAGACAAAGGACGGTTGGCCTCTGTGAACTCTGTGTCCCCTCCGTGTCCTCTGTGACGAAGATTGAAACTCAGCCGACCCAGCCGTGGTTGTGGCGGACCTCGATCATGGCGGCGAGGATGTCGTTCCAGGTTTGTTGCTTCATGAGCACGTCGTTCGGGAACATGCAGCCGTCCCAGCAGATGTGCTTCATCTTCTTCGTGACCTTGCCCTGGGCGTCGCGGAGCCAGTAGCCGGAGTCGCGGGCGATGTTGAGCTTGCCCTTGGGATCGGTGGCGACGCAGTGGCGGCCGGTCTTTTCGTGGTCGCCGGTGCCGTGCACGGTGCCGTCGTTTTGCGCAACATGGAAGTCGATCGTCCAGGGGCGGAGCGCGTTGGTGAGCTTGGTCATCGCCTTGTGGAATTCGGCGGGCTCGTAGTGGTAGTTCTTCGGGACGATGCGGTGCGCCTCGGCGTTGGCGCCCAGCGTGTAGAGATGCGTGTGGGACATGTCGGCCTGGAAGCCGACAACCTTCGGCATGGCGGTTTCCTCGAGGAGATTCACCATGTTCTTCCACGAGTGCATGCCGCCCCAGCAAATCTCGCCCTCGGCGGCGAGGCGCTCGCCGGAGCCCTTCGCAATCTTGCCGGCCTCGCGAAAGGTCTGCGCGATGAGCTTGGTCACGCCCTTGGGATCCGCGTCCCAAGCCTTCACGCCAGTGGCGCTGTCGATGCGGACGACGCCGTAGGGGCGGACACCAAGCTCGCGGAGTTTCTTGGCGATGTTGACGGCCTTGCGCACATGCGTGACCCAGTTCGCGCGGGCTTTTTCGTCGCCGCCGGCAGCGGCGTCGAACCAGACCGGTGCGACCACGGAACCGACGACGAGGCCCTTGGCCTTGATCTTGTCGGCGAGGGCCTTGATGCCGTCGTCGGAGATATCGATATCGGTGTGCGGATTGTAGAGGAAGAGATCGACGCCGTCGAATTTGACGCCGCCGACGTCCGCTTTCGCGGTCATGTCGAGCATGGTGTCGAGGTCGATGAACGGTTCGGCGCCGGGCGAGCCCTTGCCGACGAGACCGGGCCACATGGCGTTGTGCAGTTTGGGATAGTTATTCTGAGGCATTTTAGTTCGGAGGTTGGAGTTCGGAGTTGGGAGAACGGAGCAAAGCGGAGGAGGGTGAAAAGAGAACGGACGGGAGGGGAAATGGCGCGGCTGGAGTCTCTTGTTCTTTCCCCTTTCTCATAATCGTTCTCTCTGCCGTGGTCGGGTCCCGGGCGGAGCCGGACGAAAGAGAAAGATAAGGAGGAAAGAGAAAGAGCCGGAGGGTTCAGGTCGGAAAATCAGAATTTGTTGTTGCGATACGCGCCCATCGCGGGGGCATTCGGGTTGGCGTCCGGGCCGAAGTAGCGCAGGCACACGAGCGGCTCGGTGCTGCTCGTGTTCTCGAAGGTCACGCCGGCCCTCGCGCCGTCCTCGGTGCAGAAGTATTCGTCTTCGGTCAGCTCGTGGAAGCGGATGAGCTTGGGGCTGACGAGCGGCTGGCCGTTGATCTTGCCGCTGCCCTGCACGCAGATGAGGCCGTAGGCGCCGGTGTCCTTGATCGTGACCTTGGTGCCGGGATCAACGGTGAGTTCCTTGGCGGTGAAGAGCTGCGCGCCATCGACCTTGCCGTAAACAATCCAGCGGTCGACAAAACCCTCCTTGCGCGTGTCGGCGACGGGCACGGGTTCGAGGTAATGGTTGTCCTTGAAATTCGGATCGACGTTTTTCTCCCAGTCGAGCTGGTCCACGATGAAGTCGATGTCGTGGTGTTTGCTCTTGGGCATGTCTTTCACGAGCAGGCTCCACGGAACTTCGCGGCCCTCGACGAGGTTTTGGTACATGCCAAAAACATCGCTGCCCCATTGCGGCTCGTAGGTGCAGAGGCTGCCGGGGGCGTGCAGAATGCACGGATCGATGAGCCAGCCGGTGCCGGGCTTGAGGCGATAGGCTTTTGAGAGATCGAGAATGCCATTGTCGCCCTTGTTCCAATTCTCGATGCATCGGCGGACCTGCGCCTTGGTCGTGCCGGGCTCGAAGCCCATAAACGTGTAGGGAAAATTGTTGCCGACGTTGTTGTGCTGCGGCGGGAAGTAGTAGCTCTCGGGTTTGCCCTCCTGACCGACCAGTTTCGCCTGCTTGGCGCTCTGGTGCATGTGGTGCGGGATGGGCCCCATGTTGTCGAAGAACTTCGAGTAAACCGGCCACTTGCCGTACTTTTTCCAGATGTTCTTTCCGACGAGCGTGGCGCCGCATTCTGCGACGGCCTGGTGCAGGGTGAAACGCTCTTTGCCGACGACACAGTAGTTAAGACCTTCATCGGCCGCGCGGCCCTCGTTGGCGGTGACGGTGGTGGAGGCGAACCAGCGTTCGTCGATGCCGCCGCGGTTCAGTCCGTACGCGTAGGTGTCGTCGGGATGCAGCTTGATGCGCAGGCCGGGCTGGAGGAACGACCGCGGCACCCAGGCGGGCGCGAGGCGCAGCAGGCCGCCGGTCTCGGTGAGGGCGGCTTCGACGCGGCTTTTGACTTTGTTTTTGACCGTCTTGAGGTCGTTAACGGAGGTGATCGGCATTGGAGAGGATTTTGTCGGGCGGGATTCGGAGGTGGAGAGGGGTGCGGGGATTTTTCAGCGAAGTGGAGGGGCGACGTCGACAAAATCCTTAGCGGAAAAATTGGTGATGGGGAGGCTGGGAAAGGATACTGGTCTTAGGGCAACTTTCGCCGGCGGCTGGAGAGGAAGTGAAGGAGCATCCTACAGCGCCCCATGGCAATCGCCTAGTAGGCGCGCGGCTAATTTTGGTGAAATTGCGTCGGCGGCTTTCGTGGCGGACGCATCTCGTGGCTGGCTCGCCGGGAAACTGTGGCTGGTAGGAAACTGGATTTGCTGGTAGGACCGTGTTCCACCAAGCCGCTTCCGGCCAGCTGGTGAATTGCAGGCGGGCCCATTCTCCGAGGCTTGCCACGTTCCTTCCTGCGATTCCACAAGCCCGATCCTCGAAGCGGTCGCTTGGCCATGATGCCCCGAGGCTTGCCTCGGGGTGGGCAAGCGAAGGGCGAGTGTTCACTCAGGGCACTTCGTAGACTTCGACGAGGACGACGCCACCGCCACCACCGACTCCGGTGATTTGGGCGGTGTAGGCGCCGGGCGGCAGCGCGGACAAGAGCGCCGCGTCACGGCTCGTGGCGGGAAGCGCGAACGCACCGGTGCGGCTGAAGACCTCGGCGAGATCGGCGCCGCCACCCCAGTTGTCGTTGCTCGCAAGCATGACGGTTCCGCCGTACAATTCGATTCTCGGATCGGCCATGGTGCCGGGCACGTTGAACGGCGCGCCGCCGAGCGTCGGTCCCACAGCGCGCACCAGCACCTGCTTCGTCCGGGAACCCGCGATGACAAGGCCCGTCGTGAGCACCCCGCCGGGCTCAATCTGCTTGCGCACCGAGACGTTGAGCAGCCGCGGCGTCCCCGCGGTCACGTCCGCCGGGGATGTGCCGTCGTAGAGTTCCACCAGCACGGCGCCCGTTGAGCCGCCGCCGCCCGCCACCTGCACCGTGTAGTTTCCGGCGTCCAACGCCGGCCGGAACACGGCGGCATCCGTGGAATCACGGGACAGAAAGGCGAAGGCGCCGAGTCGCGCGAACGTCGCGCCGAGGACCGCCTCGTCGCCGCCCCAGTCGTCATTGGCGACCAGAGCCGTGCTCCCGGCAAACAGCTCCAGCCGGGGATCGGCGAGCAGCCCGCCGACGCCATAGGGCGCGAGCGAGGGACCAACCGCGCGCGCGAGCAGCGGCTTGCCGCCTCCGGTCCCGGCGCCCCCAATCACGGTCCCGATGATCACAAGGGGATCGGCGGCCGAAACCGTGGTGAGGATCGAGAGGTTGGCGATGCGCGAGTCGGCCGGAGCGGAGCCGGCCGCGACGACCCGCAGGATGCCGTCGATCGGACTGAAATCCCACGCGAGCCCGGGACCGGGGGCGGCCGGGGTGATCGCGCTGAAGGCGCCCGTCGCCTGGGTCGCCGCAAAGAGCGCGAAACTCTGGCCGGCGGCAAAGCTCCCCGCGAATCTCGTGAGGGCGAGTGTGCCGCCATAACTGATACGCGAGACGGCCGTCACGCGATCGCACGCCAGCGTGAGCGCATCGAGCTCCATCGCAGTGGTGCTGCCGGCGGCGAGGGTGAGCGGGCCCACGATCTGCAGCGTGCCGACGGACGATCCCGGCGCGAGGCGGGCCCCCGACTGGAGCGTCACGGCCCGCGCGATCCTGCCGTTGCCGCCGAGCGTCGCGCCGCTGGCGACAGTGACGGGACCGCCGGGCGCGAGCGTGCCCTGCACCAGCAGCGTGCCGCCGCTGACGGTCGAATTTCCGGTCCACGTGTTGCCGCCGGCCAGGGTCCAGGTGCCGCTCCCGCTCTTGATGAAACCGAGCGTGTTGGCGCCGGTGCCGTCTGCGATGCTGCCGTCGACGACGCCATTGCCGGCCCCGCCGAGCTCGAGGTTGCGGCTGGTGGTGTTGGGGGCGAGGCTGCCCTTGAGCGTGAGGGAGCCGGTCTCCACCACAATCCTCGTGTTCCCGCCGCCGGAGGAGAGGATGAAATTCCCCTCGAGCGTGTTCCGGCCGGCCTCGTTGAAGACGGCGCCCCTGGCGTTGCTGGTGGCGAAGGTGATCGTCGCCGGCACTACCAGGTCTCCGTCGCTGCCATCGAGCCGGAGCTGCGGGTTGCCGGCCGTGCCGTCGGTCAGCGTGATGGTCTTGGCGCCGCTCCCGAGCGCGCTGCCCCGCGTGATGCGGAGCGCGCCGGAGCTGATCGTCACGCCGCCGGTGAAGGTGTTCTGGCCGCCCAGCACAATCGTCCCCTCGCCCGGAGGACACGCCACCGTGAGGTTGCCGGGGCCGGAAATGGCATTGGGGACGAGCAGCGTGCCCGTGCGCTGGAACCGCAGGGTGCCGTAATTCGCGATGGGACCCGCGCCAAGGGAGCCGGTCGGCCCGTTGTCCCCAATTTGCAGCGTGCCGGCGGCGATGGTGGTGGGGCCCGCGTGGGTGTTCGCTCCGGTGAGAACGAGCGGCGCACTGCCCGCCACGGTGAGCCCGCCCGGCCCGGAGAGTTCGCCCGCGAGCGAGAACGCCGCCGAGCCGCTCGCCTCGATGGTGGCCGTCGCCGCGAGTATCAGGGGCATCGTGACGTCATAGGCGAGACCGGCGCCCGCGGCGGCGCGCAGGGCCACCAGCGGCGACACGCCGGCCTGCGCCGCCAGGGTCAGCGGGCGGCCTGCGACGGTGACCCGGGCCGCGCCACTGCTGGTGCCGCCGAGCGTGAGCGTGTTGACGGTCAGCCCGGCGCCGAGGTCGTTGTTCACGGTGAACTCCCCGGCCGGCAGAATGCGTCCGGAATACAAATCGAGCGTCGCGCCGCGCTGGTCGGCCAGGTTCACGGCCGGGGACCAGTGCGCGGCGTTCGACCATGCCTGCGGGCCCGGCGTCGCGCTGGCGCTCCAGGCGAAAGCGGGCACGCTGCCCGTCATCGGCCACCCGGCCAGGGGCGAGATCGCCGGAAGGGCCGTCGGCGGGTTTTCGCCGGGCAGCAGCGGCACCGCATACACCGCGACGGTCGACTGCGTGACCGCCGGCAGGTGAATCGCGAGCTTCTTCACCGTGCTGTTGGCGTTCTGGCCGGCGGGGCTGGGCGAAGACGGCAGGGGCGTGGCGTCCATGATCTGAAACGTGCCGCCACCGGAAAGGATCTTCAGCCAGAGGCGGTCGGTCCCCTTGCTCATCATCACCGACGTGCCATCGGACTCGACGACCGCGGTCTTGTCGGTGCCGAAGTGCATGAACCACCACACGCGCGCGGGGGCGGCGTACTGGATTTCGTCCTGGATGAGGACGTGGCGGCGGCGGTTGAAGAGGGCGATGCCACGTTGCACGCTCGTGGCCCCGGCGTAAGCGGACGTCAGGTCCATGATGGTGGCGCCGCGCTCGGCGTTGGGCTCGGTGGCGAAATGCACCACCGGCGGCCGGGTGCGCAGGACCTGGTCGGCGCCGGAACCCGGATTGATGACAAGGGTGTTTTGGCCCTCGGCGCGCAGGCGGTAATAGGTCCAACGCTGCGGCTCGCTGAAGTACCCGGGCAGCGCGTAGTCGTCGCCCCCGAGTTCCAGGGCCCAGCGCTGGCCGCCGGCATCGAGCACGAACGTGCCGGCGTCGAGGTTTCCATGGCTGGCGCCGACCTCGCCCGCCTTGGCGGCGACAAACGTTGCCCGGGAATCGAGCCACTGCGAGCGCAGCGTGACGATGTCCTGCCCGGCGAAGCTCGTCGCGCCGGTGGCGCCGCGAAACCAGTTGTCGAGGGGGAAGCCGTCGGTGACGGGATCGTTGCCGCGGGCGTCGTACCAGAACAGGTTCAGCACCTCGCTGCCGCCGTTGGCGCGCTGGTACCAGGCGTACTCCGGCTTGTTGAAGCGGCGGGCGAGCCAGAACAGCTGGCTGCCGGCCACGTTGCCGGACCCGGCGTCGGCGAAGTTGAAGGACAGTCTGGTCGGGCCCACGAGATACGGCGGAAAGTAGCCGGTGAGCGAGAGCCCGCGGGTGGCGCTGAGCCGGAAGTCGCTGCCGAGCGCGCTCTCCAACGCCGCCAGCATGCGGCAGTTGTACTCGGTGGCGAAATCCCAGTATCCGGGGCCCTCATACCAGCCGCCGTTGTCCGTGGTGTACCGCGCCATGACGGGCGCAACCTTGGTCACCGAGTGGTGCAGGATCTGCTCGACGAGGGGCGTGTCGGCGGAGTTTTCACCGGCAATGGCCAGGGCGCCCAGCGTGAGACCGCCGGTGCACACCAGGTTCCAGTTGTTGTTGTCCGGCCGCGTCCAGCCGGCGTTCGCCGTGTACTCCCGCAGGCCCGGAGTCAGGCCGCGGGCGGCGATGGCCTGCCGCAGCACGTCGCGCCGCGCCGGGGTCCAGTAGTGGTAGAGCCAGTCGAAGCCGACGGCAAAGGCGTGGGACATCTCGGCCACATCGAGGAAGTGCGGCGGATGCCAGTCGGGAAAGTCGCCCGGCGCCCGGCCGCCGGTCGGGTTCGCCGCCTTCTCCAGTTCGAGGTACAGCCGCTCGGCGTAGGCGGCGTCGCCCGTGACCAGGTACGCGAGGGCGAGCTTGTACGTGCGATCATAGACGGAGCGCGAGACGTTCAGAATCGTGCCACGGTTGTCCTGCGCGTAGGTGTTGACGGGCTGCGTGCGGATCGTGTCCGCGGACGACTTCAGGGAATTGTACCAGCCGACGAGTTTCGCGTCGGTGCCGGCCGCCAGCTGCTGTTTCAGCCACTCGACCTTCTGCGGCATGATGAACAGCCGCGGGTGCCCGGTGGCGAGCGTGGCCAGGTAGTTGCCCTGTCCCGGCGGCGTGCGGTTGAGCCCCGCCGGCACGAGGGAATCGGCCGGGATGATCTCGAACGCCGTGGCGCCGGGCTTGAGCCACGCGACGCTGAAGTGATCCGGCCCCGTGCCCGCCCGGTGCAGCAGCTCGACGTAGTACTTTTCGCCCTGCTGCAGCGCGATCGGAGCCGAGGTGCGGCTGAACTGGCGGATGGCGGTTGCGTCGGACACCTGCACGATCCGGACTTTCCGCGCGGGATCGGAGTCGGGACTCAACCAAAGCTCGGCGATATCGGCCGCCGCCACCGCCAGGGTGTAACTGCCAGTCACGGCGGGCAACAGGTAGCCGCTCACCCGTTGGGCGTAGTTTTCGCCGGTGTTGGGCGCGAGGCACTCGAAGCTGATCAACGATTCGCGGCCCGCGGGCCGCAGGGGAAAGGCGGGAAGCGCCAGCAGCGGCGCCAGGCCGGTGCCGGAAAGCCCCTCCCAGCGCTCGAGCAGAATCGTGCCGCGCTCGGGTGTCTCGCTTTGCGGATACAGCTGGGCCGCCGGCACGACCTGCCTGGGCGTGGTGGCGCTGCTCCAGGAGAGCCGGATGGCGGCGTCCCCGGCGCCCTCGGTGAACTCGAGGCGCAGGTTGTAACGTCGGCCCGCCTCGAGCCGGATGCTCCCCGCCATCTCGCTGCCGGTCGATGTGGCGGTGGTGCGGCCGACCAGCAGTTGATCGTCGATCCAGAGCAGCGCGCCGTCGTTGGCGAAGACATGAAACGTATGCACCTCGCTGACCAGCGCCTCGACTTGTCCCTCCCATCGCACGGAGAAGTTGTCGGCACCGATGCCGGCCGGCCCGGGCGCGGCGGGCCAGGTGAAGTCGATGCTGGGATCGACGCGCGTGGCGGCCGTGCCGCTGAAGGTGCGGTTGTTGTAATAACTTCCCGTCAGTCCCGTGCCCGCGGCCGCGGCGAACGGACACACGACGGCGCCGTGGAGGACAAGGGCGAGGGCGAGACGTTGGAGCGTGGAAGAGGACAGGCGAAGTTTGGAGTCGACAATCCGGCACCCAGCCGGTCGCCCCACCCCGACGCTACCGGCGGAGCGGCGCCGCTAAAAGAGAAAACTTTACCGACAGGAAACTGGATTACCGCTCGGCAAGGGTCAGGCGGACCTCGAGAACGCACCCAAGGGAACTGAGGGGAAGGGTGGCCACCCACGAACACCGCGCTCCACGGGGCCCCGTCCTGCCGCTGGCTCGCGAATCAATTGCGCATGGGAAAACCGGCCTCGGTGCGCGTAGACCTCGCGCGGAAAAATCAACAACTGGCGGCCCCCCTGGATCGGTTTTGGCGGCGCCTTAGCCAAAAACGATTCAGTGAAATGTCGGGCCGCACCTTGGTGCGCGCCGAAAATACAGAGTGAAAACCGATGCGTTTTTCGAGGCATAGACCAAGGTCCAGCCCTGCAGTAATTAATTTTCGTCTGTTCATTCGTCGAACGTGGCCGACACACCACTTCGCGTTCGGCGTCGGTCATCGCGCCCAATCCTTGCGCCGCATCGGCGAAGCGCGGGGCGCGCTGCCGCGCTGGACCAAGACCAACGTCACCAGCTCCCAGCGCGGAATCGGCGCGGAGTTGCAGAGCGGGCCACGGAAGAACCTCGATCCGAGCAACGCCGGCCTCTTCGGCCTGGTGCGGCTTATCCCCCTGGCGGTGCAGGCGGTGGAGTAGGGGTGGGAGAATGAGGCCGCGGCACCGCCTTTCCCCGTACTTATGAGCTCCCTGCGGTTCCGTGTTCCGGTAACAATTGTCCGCTTCGAGCAGAAGCTCCGACTCGTCGGCGCGAGCATCAGCGGGCCCGAACTCCACAAGATCATCGAAAGCACGCGCACGTTGCTGAAAAATCGCCCGGACACTGATCTACCGCTGTTGATAGCGCGTCCGATAGGCCCGCGGAGTTTCCGCCATGAACTTTCGAAACTCCTTCGTGAAATGGCTCTGGTCCGCGAAGCCGAACTCGGTGGCGACCTCCGCGATCGTCTTGCGCGAAAACACCAGCGCGCTGCAACTCATCCGCACGCGCAGTCCGCGGAGATAGTCATGAGGCGAACTGTGATACGCGGCCTGAAATTGCCGTTCGAAGGCCCGCACCGAAAGTCCGCACGCCTTTGCGAGATCCTCGTTCGAGATCCGACTGGCAAAGTTCTGACTGATGAAGCGGATGGCCACGCTCAGCGGCGAGCCGATGGGCGTCGGGGCGGGATCACCGGCCGGCGGCTGACGGAGCGGTCGCGTGACGCCCGCGGTGCCGACAATTTTTCCCGGGGCGTCGCGCAGCGGAACTTTCGAAGTCACACACCAGCGGGCGGTGTGATCGAAGCGGCCGACAAGTTCCACGCGGGAGAGGATGCGTTCGCCGCGCAGGACACGCTCGTCGTCGATCCGGTATTGGTTGGCGAGCACTTCGCTGCAGAAATCGTAGTCGGTCCGGCCGATGATTTCCGCGCGCGTCTTCACGCCGAAGTTGAGCAGAAAGGAAACGTTGACCCATTCGTAGTGACCGGCCTCGTCTTTCATCCAGAGCGGGGTGTCCTCCAGGTAGTCGAACAGCTCGATCACCTCCGGGGCGATGGTCCCGCTGCGACTGAGGGTCGCGAGCATGCTGTCGTCGGAGGAAGTCATGGGGGCGAGTTCAGCGGGAGCGACGGACATGCGCAAGCGCGCCGGTCGATCCCGGGATTCGGAAATGCCCTCCATTCGGTCAGCGCGCTCGCGCGCTTCACTCAAACGCCATTCGGGAATTCGATTTCAAATAATCCGCGATCTCCGCCGCGAAGATTTCGCCAAACTCAGCGCGCTTTTTTTCACCCATGCCCGGGATGCCTTCCATCTGGTCCATGCTCTCGGGATAATACCGCGCCATCGCGCGCAGCGTGGTGTCGCCAAACACGATGTAGGCCGGCACCCGGCGTTCGTCGGCGAGTTCCTTCCGGAGAGCCCGCAGCCGCACAAAGAGAATTTCGTCGCACGCGATGTCGCCTTCGCGGCGGGCCGTGACGCGTTTCGCCTTCGGGAGATCCATCGGTTTCGTCAACGGGATTGGCGTGCGCGCCTTCAACACCGCGAGTCCCTCCGGCGTGAGTTCCAACGTCGCAAACTCTCCTGCCGCCACCGCCACGTAGCCGAGCCGCATCAACTCGCGGCCGACCGCCGCCCATTGCGGTCGCGTGAGTTCCCGGCCGATTCCATAGGTGGTGAGCCGGTCGTGGCCCCAACGGCGGAGCTTGTCGGTGTCGGCGCCGGTGAGCACCTCGATGGTGTGATTCATCCCGACGCTGAAGCGTCCGTGCTGCGCGATGCGATAGACGCACGAGAGAAATTTCTGCGCGACGACCGTGCCGTCGTAGGTCTCGCGCGGTTCGGCGCAATTGTCGCAGGCGCCGCAATTATCGAGGGGATATTTCTCGCCGAAATATTCCAGCAGCTCGGCGCGCCGGCAGGAGGCATTTTCCGCGTAGTGGACAATCTGCCGCAGTTGCGCGCGGGCGATCTGTTGTTCCTGGGCGTCGGTGATCTCGTCGAGGAAGTGCGTCTGCTTCGCGATGTCGCCCGCGCTGAACAGCAGCAGGCAGTCGCCGGGCAGGCCGTCGCGCCCGGCGCG
>SXSC01000020.1 GCA_005792355.1 Opitutaceae bacterium | reverse complement strand
GGCTTGAACAATAAAGTCCGAGTGGTGACCAGACGCTCATATGGTTTCCGAACCTATAGGGCAATGGAGGTGGCCCTATATCATAACCTTGGCCATTTGCCCGAACCGGAATGCGCCCATGAATTCTGCTGACCAAGCAAGAATTTCTTTCAAAGCCAGACGTTGACGCACACGCGCTTCGGTTCGCTGGAGTTCGGCGTCGGGGTGCAAGACCGGGCGGATCCCTGGACGCGGATGTCGTACGCGGGTCCCGGCCGGCCGGTTGCGCCGATCTCCGATCCGTACCAGATGTACGAGAAACTCTACGGGCAGATGAAGGACCGCGAAAACCTGCGCAGCGTGCTCGAGCCGTTGAAGGCCGAGCTGGCCAAGGTGCGCACGATGATCAGCGCCGAGGACCGCCGCGTGCTGGAGGAGCACGAAGCGCTGGTGCGGCAGCTCGAGCGGGAGGTTGGGGAGGCCGCGAGTTATTCGTTGCGTGTGAGCCCGCCGACGCTGGCGGTCGGGGTCGCGGATCAGAATGACAATGTGCCGCGCCTGAGCCGCATGCAGGTGGACCTGATGGTGAATTGTTTCGTCAACGACATGGCGCGCGTGGCGACGCTGCAGTACACCAAGTCGGTCGGCGGGGCGCGGATGAACTGGCTCGACATCACGGACGGCCACCACGGGTTGTCGCACGAGCCCGACACGGACGAGGCGGCGCAGAAAAAATTGATCAAAATCAACACGTGGTTCGCGGGCGAAATCCGTTATCTCGCGGAGCGGCTGGCGGCGACGCCGGAGCCCGGTGGCGACGGGTCGATGCTCGATCACACCGTGATCGTGTGGACCAACGAGCTGGGCAAGGGGAACAGCCACACGTTGGACAACATCCCGTTCGTGCTGCTCGGCGGCGGATTTGGCTTTGAGATGGGCCGGGCGCTGAAGTTCGACCGGGAGCCGCACAACCGCCTGCACCTTGCGCTGGCGCAGGCGGTGGGTCATCGGATCGCGACCTTTGGCAAAGCCGACTTCTGCAGCGCCGGGCCGCTGGTGCTGGGGTGAGGTTTGGCGGTTCCGCTGCGGAACCGCCAAACCTTGGGCGTCGAGTTCCGCGCGCGTTCCAGCGCGAAAATTCCGCACCGCGGCAACCGCAACGGAAGAATTGAACCGCTGGTCACTGAGGCCCGGCGGGGCGAAGATTTCACACCTCCAAGCCAAATCAATTCAGTCGGGAACCACGCATGGACACGGCTTGGCCCGACCGAGCACGAGGCAGGTTGAGAACCAGGCCTGCCGCCGCCGCGCGACGAAACGAATCGACGTCGGCTCCGGCTTGCGCACGCTGGCCGCGCACCCCATGGCTGATTTTTCGAGCCGAGTTCTCCGCCGCGATTGCGCGACACCCGTACCGGGGCGTATCGGTTCGAACGATCTGCGGTATTCGCCGGGCATCGGGCGCACCGGAAGGTGGCGACAGTCGGCGGGCAGTTGCTGCGGCGTCTGCAAGAAAGACGCCCTACGACCAGCCCGATGGGGACATCGGGCTCCACCCATGGTTGTTTCAATCCGGCTTTCCCCATGTTGAGCGCGATCGGATTGCTCGGTGGTCTGGGCCTGCTCATCGCGCTCACGATGCGCGGCATGAACCTGCTGGTGGCGGCGCCGCTGTGTGCGCTCGTCATCGCGGCGCTCAGCGGAATTCCCCTCGTGCCGCAGCTCGCCGCCACACCGGGAGGCGCGGACTTTGTCTCAAGTTACATGGGCGGCTTCGCGGGCTTCCTGAAATCCTACTACCTCGTGTTTCTGATGGGCGCGATTTTTGGCAAGGTGATGGAGGACAGCGGGGCGGCCGCGAGTGTCGCGCGGTGGGCGGTCAACCGGTTTGGTCCCGGGGCGGCGGTGGGCGCCGTGGTGTGCGCGTGCGCCGTGCTGACCTATGGCGGCGTGAACCTGTTCGTCGTGGCCTTCTCGGTGCAGCCGCTCGCGGTGAACTTGTTTCGCGAGGCCAACCTGCCGCGCCGCTTCATCCCGGGCGCGCTGGCGTTCGGCTCGGTGACGTTCACCATGACCTCGGCCGGCTCCCCGGAGATCCAGAACTGGATCCCGATCGAATTTCTCAAAACCACGGCGTACGCCGGCTGGCGGGTCAGCGCGGTGGTGGCCGTGGTGATGGCGGCGCTCGGATTCTGGCTGCTGCGCCGGATGGTCCGCTCCGCCGTGGCGACGGGCGAAAAATTCACGCCGCGCGCGGGTGATCCCTTGGCTGCGGCGCGCACCCTGCCTGGCGCGGCGGCGGCGCTGCTGCCGCTCGCCACCGTGCTCGTGGTTTCGTTCCTCCTGCACGACACGCTGCAACAATCCGCGTTGCTCTTCGCGCTCACGGCCGGCGTGCTGGTGTGCGCCGTGCTCAATCGCGCGCACTTCGCCGATTTTTCCGGTGCGGTGGCTGGCGGCGCCATCGGTGCGTTGATCGCCATCGGTAACACCTGCGCCGTCGTGGGATTTGGCGGAGTGGCCAGGATGACTCCGGCGTTTCAGTCCGCCGTGAGTTTCATGACCAGCCTGCCGGGCAGCCCGCTGCTCGGTGCCGCCGTGGCGGTCGGCGTCATCGCTGGCATCACCGGCTCCGCTTCGGGCGGGCAGGGGATCGCGTTGCCGCTCCTGGCGCCACTCTACCTCGCGCAGGGCGTTGATCCCGAGGCGCTGCACCGCGTGGTGGCGATTTCCTCCGGCTCGCTCGATTCGCTCCCGCACAACGGCTACGTCGTCACCACCATCCGTGCGATCTGCGGCGAAACCCATCGCGACGCCTACGGCGCCGTGGGTGTCACAACGGTGCTCGTCCCGCTGTTCGGCACCGCGCTGGCCATCGTGCTGTTCAGTCTCGGACTATGAAAACGCTCCGTGGAAAAACCGCCCGGGTCACCGGCTCCACCAGCGGCATCGGCCGCGCGCTCGCGCGCGCGCTGGCCGGGGAGGGTGCCAGTCTCATGCTGCACGGCCTCGGCGATCACGCCGCGATCGAGGAGCTGCGGGCCGGCCTCGCGCGCGTCCACGGCGTGGAGGTGCGCGGGCATGCGGCGGATCTCGGCGACCCCGCTTCGGCCGCGCGGTTGGTCGCCGACACGGAGACGGCGTTTGGCGCGGTGGACATTCTCGTCAACAACGCCGGGGTGCAGTTTGTGTCCGCCATCGAGGATTTTCCCCCGGAGCGCTGGTCCGCCCTGCAGGACCTCATGGTCAACGCGAGCTTTCAGGCCATCCGCGCCGCGTTGCCCGGAATGAAGCGGCGCGCGTGGGGGCGGATCATCAACCTCGCCTCGGTGCACGGCCTCGTCGCGTCGCCGTTCAAGAGTGCGTATGTCGCGGCGAAGCACGCGCAGGTCGGGCTGACCAAGGCGGTCGCGCTCGAGGTCGCGGAGCTCGGCATCACGTGCAACGCGATCTGTCCCGGCTACGTGCGCACGCCTTTGGTGGAGGCGCAGATCGACGCCCAGGCCCGCGTGCACGGGCTGTCGCGCGAAACTGTGATCCGCGACGTGTTGCTGGCGGCGCAACCGACGAAACGCTTCATCGAGGTGGAGGAGGTCGCCGCGCTTGCGGTGTATTTGTGCGGCGATCAGGCGCGCTCGATCACCGGCGCGGCGCTGGCGATCGATGGGGGCTGGAGCGCGCGGTGAAGTGCGGCCGGGCCCGCGGTGGGCGGGACGGACGTCGCCCACGCTTGTTTTGGCAGATATCCCGGCGAAAATTCACCGCGTTTCAAGCGGGTTTGTCATCTAATGGATGACAAGCGAACCGGTGCTGAAGTCAGGGCGCCAAAACACCCGCAGCGCTGGCGTGATGGCTGTGAGCCGCGCGGACCTTCCCGCGCTTACCTTGGTCGAGAAACCTCTTGTCACGTAATACGTGACAAGAAAGCTCTGCTGGTTTTGCCTTTGTCACGTAATACGTGACAAAACTTTTGGGGAGACGGGGTGGGTGGGCGGGGCGTTGCGGCGCCGTTCGGGTGGGCGCTACGCGTTCAAGCCGTCCCACGCGCGCACCCAGGTGTCGGCGTTGCCGAAGCCTCCGTTTTTGATCGCGAGCCGCAGCGGGCCGCGATCCGTCGTGGCCTGCGAGAGACTCAGCCCGGACTCGATTTCAGCGCCGAACTGCAGGGTTTGAATCCCGAGCGCGCCGCACAGGGCGAAGGCCGTTTCTCCGCCCGTCGCAAAAATGCGCGCGGTTCCGGCCGCTGCGATGATCTCGGTCGCCGCGGCCGTCAGCGTTCGCAGGACGGTCGTGCTGGCGCTCCGCGTTGCCTCGACCAACAGGCTCGCGCCGCCGCCCGCCCGCAGGCTGGCGATGACCGCCGCCACCGCCGGAGCCGGATCCGTGATTCGAAACTCATGCACGGGAATGCCACGCTCGCGGGCCAGTACGGCCGCTTGCCCGCGGTTGCACGCGTGCGCACTGCCACAGAGCATCAAGATCGGACCGGCGGGAAGTGACGGATTTTCCGCGTGCGTGGCGGACGGCTGGCCGGGCCCGCCGAGTGCCGCCACCGGCCGGGCCAGCGCGCCGGATCCCACCGCGACCCACGCGCCGCCTTCGCCCACCATGCGCGCGACGGCGGCCGCCAGATCCGACTCGCTGGCGGCATCCGCCACCACCAGCCCCGCGCCCCCCGCGTCACCGAGGAGTCGATACAGATTGCTCTCGGTCACCGGGCTCACCGGGTCGCGGGCAAACTCCGTCTCGCTCACCGGCACGCCGCGCACCAGCAGCACGCCGGCGCGCACGGTTCGCCCCACGCCGGGATTCGCGGGCGTGAACAGGATGCGGGCGCCCGGCAGCTGGCGGGCGAGCGCGGCCAGCTCGGCCGCCACCGGGCCGCGCAGGGTCGAGTCGATTTTCTTGTAGACCAGCCGCGCGCCCTGCGCCCGGCCATGCGCGATGGCCCGTTCGACCGCCGCCGCGGCGACCGCCGGCGGCGCATTGCGCGTTTCAGTGGTGACACCCACGACTTCCCCCGCGGAGGCGGTCCAACTGCCGGCGGTGAGCACGATCCTTGCCCGTTGCCCGGCGTGATGGAACGCCGCCGCCGCATCGAGCGCTCCGCTCAGATCATCGGCGATAAAAAAATCGCTCATCGCTCCGTGAACTGCAGCGCATACAGGGAGGCGCCGCGCAGGCGCAGCACGATCTGCACGGTTTGACCGGCCAGGGCGGAGACATCCCCGCCCCGCCCGATCCACTCCACCGGATGCGCCACGGTGTTGACGTTCACGTAGACACACTCGTCCACCGCAAAGCCGGGGATGGCCTTGCCCTGGCGGTCGCGCAACCCGATCTGCGCAAAACCGAGCGCCCCGGTGTCGATGTTCAGCGTCAGGCGCGATCCCGTGAAGGTCAGCGGTCGCGTGACGATCTCGATTTCGCGTTCGTAGGGCGCGTCGGCCGACACGAATCCGTCGAGCCGCTGCACCATCCGGTAAACGCCGTTGCCCGCGGGGATGCGGCGGAGCGGCGAATGATATTCCTCCTGGCCATAAAAATACTGCCAGATTTCGTCGCCGCGTCGAATGAGGCCCTCGGCGGGATAAATCTGATGCAAATCGCGGCCGCGGTACCGGCCCATCGGCACGTACGCCGGTCGGGGAAAACGGGTCCACTTCTTCCCGTCGCGGCTGACGGCGAGGTGCGCTTCCATCGTTCCAGAGCCGAGACCGCGGGCGCGATCATACAATGTCGCCCGCGTGCGCGGCTCCGGATCCTCGTAGCCGAAATACATCCCGGGAAACGCCACATACGTGTCCGGCGCCCACGGATACTTGGTGGCCTTCGGGATGTAGACGCCGCTGCCCGGGGGATCCGTGGAAAAATCGGGGGCGAAGGCGGTCGGCATCTCGATCCCGACGTCGCCGGGCGTCAGCGGGCCGTTGTCCAACCACCACGGTTGCGGCGCGCGCAGTGGGCGCGTCTTTGCAATCTCCAGCAACTGGGCCTGCGTCAGCGGCGTAATCGGCCACGGTCGGTGGAGGTCCGAGGTCTCCGACATCACGAACTCGCGCTGCGTGCCGCCGCTCGGCAGCCGCGGGAAGCCCGTCCGATGATACCCGACATACACTCCGCGCTGGTCGTCATAGAAAAAACTCGATTGCGACCCCAGGCGCAAGGAGAGGACCGCCGTCCGCTGGCGCGTCCATTTCCAGCCATCCGGTGAGGTGTAGAGATAGATGCCGCGACCTTCGTGGCCACTCACCAACTTCCAGCGCGTTTCCGGCGGGCCGTTGGGATCGATGATCGGCCGGCCCATCGGGGCATCCTCGGCAATGACGATGTTGCGTCGGTTCTGGTGGTGGAGGCCGGTGTCGGGGGCCTCGAAATGCACGCCGTCACGCGACACATGGACCATCAGGTAGTCGCTCGGCCCCGGATTGTAGAGTCGGATCAACCCGTGCTCGTCTTCGATCACCGTGAGATGTTTGCGAAACTGCCCGTCGATGTCTTCCATGACGCGCTCCACTTCCCGTGGCGGATGCACTTGAAAGGTCAGGCCGTCGCTGCGCTCCAGCAACGCGGCGTCAATGAAGACGTGCTTCTCCGAGCCAAGCGCCACCACTCCGGTTCGCGGGGCGTCCGACGGAAAGCGCAGGGATTCGCTCCGGGCCAGTTTGATCGGCGGCGACGGTGGCACGAAGCTCGCGGGCGGGCTGAACCCGCCGCGATAGCGGCATCCGCGGGAAAACCGGAGCTCATCGATCGCGCCGGGCATCGGGTGGCGCCACCCGCCATCGCGGCCGAGGGAGAGGTAGGCCTCCTCGCCCGGCGGCAACCGTTGCAAGCGCACCGACTTGATCGGCGCCTGCGGCTGCCCGTCGACGAAAAGCCGGAGCTCCGCCGCGACGGAATCGTAAACCACGGCATGGTGGTGCCACCCGCTGCCCGCGAGAGCGGCCCGCGGGATGGGCAGTCGCCGCGTCGTGCCCGATGGCTGGTTGAGGAAAACGAATTCTCCCGCCGTTGTGTCCAGCGCGAGTCGGGTCACCACGTCGTTTTCACCCCGCGGTCCGGTGCCGATTTCAAAGATGACGCCGGTTGGCGCTGCCGCTGGCGCGAGCTGCAACCAGAACTCCACGGTCCAGTCGAAGTCGCCGAGGTTGAGGTCGCCGGCGGTCGGATTGGCGAACGACACTTCTTTCCGCAGGTGCCGTTCACCTCCGGTCATCAGCGCGCAAAACTGCGCGTTGGGCCAGGTCAACGGTTCCTGCGTGCGACCCGGCGGCACCGGCAGTCGGCCAAGGAACGCCGTGCGCTGGCCCTCGGTCGGCATGACGATGGCGGGATACGGCTCGGCCGACAGGGCGTTGCCGTGACGACCGGCCACCAGCCGGCCACCGAGCCCCAACACCAGGGGAGCATCGATTCCCGCCGTCGTATCCATGACGTGACTGGGATAGAGCCACGACGGCTCATCAAACGTCCACTGCGCGATGGTGATCGCTTCGGTCGCGGGCTGCGCCGCTGAGGACCAGATGCAAACTGTGCCCAACGCTGGCACCAGCATGCGCCGAAGAAACCGCCGGATGGTTGGTTTGAGGGAGGAAAAGGTTTTCACTTCACATTCCGCTGCGGGAACAATCACCGAATTTGGCGCGCGGCCATGGTCAGGCTGGAGAAATCTGGAGCGGCTGCTCAGACTGGCCGCTCCAGGAGTTTCAGCTTGAGGTCAGACACGGCGGAGATCGCCTGAAAATCGCGGTCAAAGGTGACGAGCGTGGCTTGATGGTGCATGACCAGGCTGGCGATCAGCAGATCAATCGAACCAGCTGCAATGCCTGATTTCCGGCAGACTTGCCCCAGCGCGGCCGCGCTGGTCCAAAGATCGGCCGGCGTCTCGAGCAGGGGAAACGTCTGAAACTGCTGCGCAAGTTGTCGGCACTCCTCGGGTGTGGCGTGCCGCAACACCTCGAAGGTGACTGGCTCGGCCAGGCGGGCTTCGGGATCGAGGAGATACGGCGCGATGAATCGTTTCAGCTTCTGCGGGGAGCGCGCCCGCGTGAAGTCAATCCAGAGGCTGGTGTCGAGCAGCGTGGACATCAGGTTTGCCAGGCCTGGGCGCGGAGTCGGGCCGATTTGCGATCGGCGGTTCGAGCGGAATCAATGCCGGATAATTTCGTCCCCCATTCTCCGGTGATGAATTTGTTCGCGAGCGTCTCGCGTCGCTTTAACTGGAGCACCTCGGACACGAGCTTGAGGATGGCCGGGCCTTTCTTGGGTTCGCCAGTGTATGCGCATACTTCTTCGAGGTCAGAATCCGGAATATCGACAGTCACTTTCATGGTTTTTTCTACTTTCCCATGATAATTTTGTCAATTGCGCCGTAGATTGTCACCCGGGATCAGGGAATTGGGTTGAACGACCGCGGCCGTGCGCCCGGTTTGATCGGACGGGTGACGGCGCCACGGCCGGTTTTCATCGCGACGTAAACTGCAGCGCGTACAAACTCGTCCCGCGCAGCCGCGCCACCACTTGCACGGGCTTGCCCGCCAACGCGGACACATCCTTGGTCGGCCGGCCATCCTTGGCCAGCCACTCGACCTCGTAGTCGATCTCGTCGCCGTTCACATAGACGCACTCGTCGATCGAGAAACCCGGGACCGGCGCCCCGCGCTCATCGACAAAACCGAATTGCGCATAGCCGGCGGCGTCGGTGTCGACGTTGAGCACGAGCCGGTTGCCGGCGAAGCGCAGGGCTTTGGTGGTGAACGTGCCGCCCGTGTAGGGCGCATCGAGGCTCACGAAGCCATCCACGCGCTGCACGAGCCGGTGAATCACATCCGGCGCCGGCGCCGGCCTGGTCCAGGCATCGTGATACGACGAGCGCGTGTAGGAATACTGCCAGAGCTGGCGGCCGCGGCGCACCAGCCCGCTGCCGATGTAGGAGCGCCGGATCGGGTAACCGTTTTCGTCACCAATACCCAGATACGTCGGGCGCGGGTGGCGTTGCCACGCCAGCCCATCCCGGCTGACCGCGAGCTGCGTTTCCACCAGGCCGCTGCCGCGCTCTTCCTCCGGGTGCCCGAGGACCTGCCGCTGGGGCGGACCGTCGCGGTGGTAGTGAAAATAGAACAGCGGAAACGCCACGTAGGCATCCGCGGCCCACGGGTATTTCTGCGCCCGGGTGTTATAGATGTCGGTCGCCAGGGGATCGAGGCGTGGGTCCGGCTCGAACGCCACCGGGTACTCGAGCCCAAAGCCACCCGGGGCGAGCGGGCCGTTGTCGAGCCACCACGGATCGAGTTGATCCGCATGCGTGCGGACACCGCGAGCGGTGGCGGCGCGGGTCAGCTCCGCCGTCACCGGGGCGAACGGCCACGGCTGCAGCAGGTCGGGCACCTCGGTCAGCAGCGACTTGCGGTTGGTGCTGCCGCCCTCGGTGCGGTAGTAATCGGTGCGATTGTGAATCACGTAGCGCCGCCGCTGGTCGTCGTAGAACACGTTCACCGCCGAACCGGCCCAGAAGGGCAGCGAGGCATGCTCATGGCGCCGCCACGCCCAGCCGTCGGCCGAGGTGTAGACAAAGATCCCGCCGCGGCTGCGCAGCCCGCTGACAATTTTCCAGCGCTCGTCCGGCGGGCCGTTCGGATCGAGGAACACCGTGCCGACGGAGGCGGAATCGGTGACGACGATATTCTTCCATCCGCGAAATTCCCCGCGGCCGAGATCCGGCGCGGTGAAATGCACGCCATCTTTCGAAACGAAAACGGCGAGGCTGTTGTCGGGCCCGTTGGCGTAGATCCGGATGTCCTCCGGTCCGGCGTCGACCACCGAAATCCAACCGCCGCCCTCGATCACCGGTTCGGCCACGCGGGCCGGATGCGCCGTGAAGACGAGTTTCTCGCTGGTGGCCAGCAACGCGGCGTCGAGGAAAAGATGCCGGCGCGAACCGAGATCGACGAGTGCGGCGCGCGGTGTTTCCTGGCCAAACAGCAGGGGCGGGCCCGCCACGGGCGGCGCGCTGGGGCGGCTGCCGTTGTGCAGCCGGGAAAAACTCGCGGGCGGCGTAAAATCGGCCCGGTAGACCGCCACGTCGCTCACGCGCAGCTCATCGATCGCCCCGGGCAACGCGCGCCCCCAGCGGCCGTCGCGGCCCACCGAGACATAGGCTTCGTCGCCGCGGGGCAGCGCGACCATCTTCAGCCGCGCCACGGCCCGGTTTTTTCCATCGACGAAAAGACGCAACTCGCCCGCCGCCGCCGAATGCACCAGCGCAACATGGCACCACGATTCGCGCGGCAGCTGGCCGTCACCCACGGGCAACGTCGCGGTCTCGATGCTCGCGCTCCCTGGCGGCGGGCCCGCGGGATTCGGGAATTCCACGCGCTTGGCCACCGCTCCGGACGCCGCCGCCGAAAGGTGCGTCAGCGCAAACGCATTTTCCGTCGGCAGGACGCTGAACCGCGTCACGAGTTCGTTTTCGCCGCGCGGCCCCGCTCCAATTTCAAAAACCACCCCTTCTGTTTGCGCATCGCGCGCAAACTGGAACCAGCCTTCGAGCGTCCAGTCGCCGGCGCCAAGATTGAGTTTTGAGTCAGTGACGTTGGCGAACGGTGCGCGGCGGAGGTGCACGTCTCCGCGGGTGGTGAGTGCGGCGAAATGGGCGTTGGCCCAGAGCAGGGGCGGCTGGGTGCGGCCGGCGATGGGCGCGGGCGCCCGCAGACCGAAGCGCACGGCGCTGGCCCCGCTGTCCGCATCGGAGCCCGCGCTGCGGGCGGTGATCGCCAGCGGCGGGGGCGTGATGACGCGCAGCGCGTTGCCGAATTTTCCGGGCACGATTTCCGCGCCGCGCCCGAGGATGAGGAAATGGCTGGCGGGCCCGGCGTCGTTGAGGACGGAGCTCGGGTAGATGCCGGCCTGCTCGTCGAAGAGCCAGAGGGCGACGGTGTCGGCGCGGGCGGAACCTAGGAACGGCCACATCAAGACGCCGAGAAGAGGACGTATCCAGTGGCCGCGGTGGGATTTGCCGACAGGGTTTCCTTGAGAGAGCGTCGAAAAAGGTCTGGGCGACGCATATGTTTCGGAGGGCTGCGCTTCGTCGCAGCCATTTTTCCATTCGCGGCGCCGATGAAGCGGCGCTCTCCGAATGATTCTTTTCGATGCCCTTTTTGTGCCCATCATAGTTTGGGGTTCCCCCGGTTCCCCGCCATGGCCGCCGCCAGCTTCAGCGCCTGCACCAGGCTGCGCGGATCGCCGGTGCCTTGGCCGGCGTTGGCGAAATCCGTGCCGTGCTCGACGGAGGTGCGGATGATGGGCAGGCCGAGGGTCACGTTCACGCCCTGCCAGATGCCGAGCATCTTGGCGGCGACGTGTCCTTGATCGTGATACATCGCGATCGCGCAGTCGAACTCGCCCGACAGCGTGCGGAAAAAAACCGTGTCGCCGGCGTAGGGCCCGCTCACCCGGAAGCCGCGGCGCTTCGCCTCCTCCACCGCGGGGGCGATGAACTCGATCTCCTCGGTGCCAAAGAGCCCGCCCTCGCCGGCGTGCGGATTCAGTCCGGCCAGCGCGAGATGCGGCCGCTCGACCCCGAGTTGCCGCACCCCGTCGTGCGCGAGCTGCACCACCTGCAAAATTCGCTCCGGGCGCACGCGCGCGATCGCCTGCGCCAGCGACACATGCGTGCTCACGTGGCAGATGCGGAGTTTTCCCGCGACCAGCATCATCGTCACCTTCGGTTTGCCGCAGAGCTCGGCGAGCAACTCGGTGTGGCCGTCGTAGAGAAAACCCGCCGCGTGCAACGCCGCCTTGTTGATTGCGGACGTGACGACCGCGTGCGCGTCTCCGGCGAGGGTGAGCTCGACCGCCCGCTTGATCGCCTCGTAGGCCGCGCGGCCCGTCGCCGCGCTGATCTTGCCGCGTTCGAGCCGGGCGAGATCGACGTTGGCGAGATCGATCACGTCGATGACGGCGGGATCGCCGGCGATTCCGCTCATGTCTTGGATCGCACGGACGGTCGCCGGCACTCGCGTGATCGCGAGGGCGGCCCGGACCACCGCCGCGTCACCGACGACGACGGGTCGGCAGACCGCCCGCACCTCCGCGTCGACCAACGCCTTCGTGATCAACTCCGGCCCGGTGCCGGTGGCGTCACCGAGGGTGACGGCGAGGATCGGTTTGATGGGGGATGTCATCTTAGTACGCCGCCCGGTAAATCGCCAGCGCGTCCGCGGCGGTGACTTCGCGCGGATTGTTTTTCAGCAGCCGGGTGACTTTCATCGACTCCTGCGCGAGGCGCGGGAGATCGGCCTCCGGAATCTTCACATCGCGCAGGCGCTGCGGAATGCCGCACGCGAGCGAGAGCCCGGTCAACCGCCCCAGGCCCGCCTCTGCGGTGGCGAGCGGTGTGGCCGCGGGGGCGACACCGAGGGCGAGGGCAATCTCGGCGTAACGCTCGGGCATCGCGGGGAGGTTGAAGCGGAACACGTGTGGCATCAGGAGCGAGTTGGCGACACCGTGAGGCACGCGGTACTCGCCGCCGAGGGGATACGAGAGGGCGTGCACGGCGGCAGTGTTGACCGGTCCGAGGCAGAGCCCGCCGTAGAGGGCGCCCAGCATCACGTCGGCGCGGGCGGATCGGTCGGCACCGTTCTTCACTGCAGCGAAAATTGAGCGGCCGATGCGGCGTACACCTTCGAGCGCATAAACGTCGACGGTCGGGTGCGCGAATTTGTTGGCGTAGGCCTCCATGCAATGCACGAGCGCATCGATGCCGGTGGCGGCGGTCACGGCCGGCGGCATCGTGACGGTCAACGCCGGATCGCAGATGGCGAGATCGGGTACGAGGTGCGGGCTGACCACGCCCTTTTTCAGACGCTCGGCTTCGTCGAGGAGAATGGCGTTGGGGGAGACGTCGGCGCCCGTGCCGGCGGTCGTCGGAATGCAAACGAGATGGGTGCTGCGCCCGCGCAGGAGACCGATGCCAAACACCTCGCGGACCTGCTGCCGGCCATCGAGCAGGGCGGCGACGAGCTTGGCGACATCGAGCGGACTGCCCCCGCCCAGGCCGACGATGCAATCGGGCGCGAAGGTGCGCGCGGCGGCGAGGACTTTTTCGAACAGCGCAATTTCCGGCTCGCGGTCGACGAGTTCGCAGACCTCAACCGCCAGCCCCGCCGCGCGCCATGGCACGAAGACACCGGGCAGCGCGGCGGCGACCTGCGGACTGGTGACAACGAAGAGCCGGTGGCGGCCCGCCAGCGCGAATTCCTCGGCGCTGCGTTGCAGACAATCGGTGCCGAAGAGCAGGCGGCGTGGTTGTTGAAGGACGACGGTGTTCATGAATCTTTGCCCGGAATGGCGTCACCCGCCGGCGGGTGCAAGCGAGTCGGTGCGGCGGAATCGTACCCGGGATTGGGAGTCATCGCTTGCGCGCCGACTTCGACTTGCCAGGCGTGCAGGCGTCGGCGCAACGCGTCGCGCCGGCCCGGCTCGATGGCGGCGAGGTTGCGTGCTTCACCGGGATCGGCGCCGAGATCGAACAGCTCCAGCCGGGGAGTCGGGCCAAACCATTCGATCAGCTTGTGCTCACCCACGCGGATCGACCCGGAGGGTCCAACTCCGAGGTGGTGATAATGGGGATAGTGCCAGTGCAGCGCGTCGTGCGGCGCCGGGGCGGAGACGTCGCCAATCACCGGCCAGAGATTCACGCCGTCGAGTGCCGTCGCGGGCGTCGCTCCAGCGGCGGTGAGCAATGTGGGAAAAAGATCCGCACCACTGACCAGCGCGTCGCGGACCTGCCCCGGCGCGATGCGTCCGGGCCAACGCAGAAGCAGCGGCACCCGCAGGCCGCCTTCGTAGAGATCGGCCTTGGCGCCGCGCAGCGGCTTCCGGCGTTCGCTCGCGCCCATGGCGCCGTGGTCGGCGGTAAACACCACGAGGGTGTCCCGATCGCGCCCGGCGCGGTGCAAAGCGTCGAGGAGCCGGCCCATGGCGGCGTCCAGCAGCTCGACCATCGCGGCAAATACGGGCCGGTTGACCTCGGGATCGGCGGCGGGATGGGTGGCGTATTTCGCGGCGAGGGCGGCGGGAGCGAGTTCGGGGCGATGCACCGCGTTGTGCGCCAGCACGCAAAAAAAGGGCTGGGCCGTGGGCCGGGCGCGCGTGCAAAACTCGATGGTGCGGTCCGTGAGCCGATCAATGTGGTGCGGATCACCCTCCGGATCCGCGTCCGCTGACGGCTTGCGCGTGACGAAGACCTCGTCGAACCCCTGCGACTCCGGATCCATCGGCCGGCCGGGGGTGTAGTGATAGTCGGGCGCGAGATGCCATTTCCCAAAATGAGCCGTCGCGTAACCGAGCGCCTTCAGGGCGTCGCCGAGGGTGACGGCGGCGACCGGCAGGCCGCACTGCCACGGTGGCGTGAGCAGGGCCGGATTGGTGACGCCACTCCCGGGGATGAAGTCGGTCAGGTGCAGGCGGGCCGGGTGCAGGCCGGTGTAGAGACTCGCGCGGGCGGGCGAACAGACGGGTGCCGTCGCGTACGCCCGGGCGAAACGGACGCCTTCGGCCGCGAAACGATCGAGGCACGGCGTCCGGAAAAACCCCGCGCCGCCGGGACTGGTGCAGCCCAGTTGGTACGCGCCAAAATCGTCGGCGATGACGAGCAGGATGTTGGGCGCGGCGGAAGCCATGGTGTTTTAGCCCGACAATTTCCTAACGCGGCACGGGGGCCGCCGTTTCGGCGGGCTCAAAGCCCTGAGCGGAGTCGCAGGGCAACCAAAGGAGGGGCGGTTTCCCAACCGCCCAAATGCGGTCGGCCGACGGTTCTTCGGCGGTTGGGAAACCGCCGTTCCGGGAAGAACGATCAAAATCGTCGCGAACGTGATCGAAATGGATCGATCGCAGCATACGGTGGCGGCTCATACCCGCGGCGCGGTCGTGTTGGCGTACTTTTTCAGTCCGAAGTAAGTCAGCCGGTCGACGTCGTCGGGCCGGAAGCCGCCCATGATGCGACTCGCGATCCAGCCGGTGCCGAACAGCACCGCGTGACTGCAGATCCCGATGAGGATCGGGTTGAGCGGAAAATTGAACCCCAGATCGAGCGCGCGATTGCGTGGCTCGGTGAGGATGGCCCACGCGGTGAACGCGGCGCAGCACGCGATTCCGATGTAGCAGCCCTCGCGCGTTGCGCTGCGGGTGAGAAAGCCGAGGCAAAAAAGCCCGAGCGTGCCGCCGGAGAGGATCGACGCGATCATGATGACGCGTTCCATCAGGGGCGTGGAATCTTTTTCGGGCAGGAGCAGCCAGGCGGCGACGACCGTGAGCACGCCGCCGATGGCGATCATGCTGCGGCCGCAGAGGAGCCGCGCGCGATCCGAGGCGTTGGGGTAGAAATGCAGAAAATAGTCCGTCGTCAGCACCGTGCCCACGCTGCTCAGGTCCGCACTGACGGTGGACATCGCGGCGGCCAGAATCGCGGCGACCACCAGGCCGAGCAGCCCCGCCGGCATGAAGTGGGCGAGAAAATACGGCATGGCGCTGTCGGGCACCGGCGGAGGCGGCACCGGCGCGAGCGCAAAAAACCCGGCGAGGCAGGCGCCCGCGAACATGAACACGACAAAGACCGGCACACACAGGAGCGCGCTCCAAAACGCGGCCTTGCTCGCCGCCTCGTCGGATTTTGCGACCAGGTACCGCTGCACGATGTGCTGATCGGTGGCGTAGCGGCGCGTCCATTGCACGGCGTACGCGAGGCAAAACAGCCACGTGGTGGTCAGTTTTGGATCGGTGAACGTGGCAAGCGAGAGATCCCATGAACCCAGGGTGAGTTTGCCCGCGCGCCAAGTCTCGGCCACGACGGCGAATGGCGCGCCGGCCTCCGGGGCGAACATCAGGCGGCCGAGCACAAACACTCCGCCGACCATCAGGATCACGCCCTGTACCACATCGGTCCAGACCACCGCCTCCATGCCTCCCACCATCGTGTAGAAAATGGTAAACAGGCCCACGCCGAGAATCACGACGCGGAGATCCCAGCCGGTGAGCACGTTGATCGCCAGCGCGGTGGTGACCAGCGTGACGCCGAGATCGAAGATCCGATCCGCGAGAAAGCCGAAGGACGTGTAGAAGCGCCCGCCGAGGCCGAAGCGCTGGCCGATGTATTCGTAGGCGCTCATCCGCACGACGCGCCGGTAAAACGGCACCACGACCTTGGCGACGGCCAGCAGCACGAAAGGCACCAGCAGGTGGGGGACGAGGAGGATCAGGCCCTTTTGGTAGGCGGTACCCGGATGGCCGACAAAGGTTCCCGTGCTGATAATCGTCGCCATGATGGTGAACGCGACGGCCCACATCGGGATGCTGCGTCCGGCCACGAAGTACTGTTCGGAGGTTTTCTTGCCGCGCGTGGCCCAGAAGCCGATGCCGGCGATCACTGCGAAGTAGATGGCGATGACGACGAGGTCGATGAAATGGAGGGACATGGTTGAGGGGAGGCCGGAAGCCGGAGGTCAGAGGTCGGAGGCCGGAAGACAGATATCAGAAGGCAGCAGGCGGCGACTGGAATTTGGAAGGGAGAATTCGCACCTCGGAACGGCGGTACAATGCCGGCCCACGGTGTTTGCCGGCCTCTGGCTGCGGGCGTCCGATCGCTGGTTTGCTCACGGCATCTTCCGCCCGGTGTGTTTCCGGCCGAGGTCCGCGACCTCCTTGAGGCCGCCGGCGATGATCATGATCCCGGCGTCAATTTGCGGCACGACCGACTCCGTGCGCGCGTTGTCGAGGACGAAAACCTTCGCCGCCTTGCTCGCGGCGATCACGCGATCCGCGGCGGCCTTGAGCGGCGGCGGCTCGACCACGCCGGGCTTGCGGCCGTAGTCGAAGGCGACGTCGAGGAACCCGTTCGCATAGCTCGTGTCCCGCGGTCCCCACTCGGCAAAAATCACCCCGGGCACCCGCACGATTTTCTCCGTGTGTGGCAGCCCCACCTGGTCCTCAATCTTCACCCCGATGATGAGTTCACCCTTTGGATTGAGCGGCCAGACGTCGGCGAGACCGTAGTAATTTTTTGGCGTCACGCCCCAGATGCCGGAGGCGAACTCGTGGGCGCCGAACATCCGCAACCCATCCGCCAGGCCCTGGCCGACCGCCTGCCGGTGAATCTCATACCGCGCCGCGCGGATGAACATCGCAACCGCCTCGGGATTGCGCGCGTGACAGATGTGCAGCCCGTGAATGCCGCACGCCAGCGCCTGCTGGATCATCCAGTGGTTGGCGCGCACGGTGTCGGCATCGAGCCCGTAGAGCGGGAGGGTCACGATCACCGCCGGGGTGCGGTGCCCGCTCGCGGTGGGGCCGGCGTCGGCGAGCGCTTTCATGAACGCACGGAGGCGCGTGAAATCGAGCGCCGCGCCCTCCAGGTCGTACATCAGGACGTCCGCCCAGGTTTTTGCCGCCTCCCGGCCTTCCTCGGCTCCGCCGCGGCCGTAGTCATAATACACGGGCTGGCCGGCCGCGAGGAGCTCGATGGCCTTGTTGACGTGCTTGGGCTTGAAATCGGCGGCGGAGAGTGAGACGGCACCGAGGAGCAGGAGGGTTAAGATTTGCTGGAGGCGGGGTGCCCGCACCTCGCGGGAGCGGCGGTTTCCCAACCGCCGAATTTCGGTCGACGACCCGGTCTTGGGCGGTTGGAAACCGCCCCTCCTTCGATCCGCACTCCCTGAACTGCATTTGTCCGATTGGATTTGTGGGCGAAGTGCAGCGGCAGACCGCGGGGTGGGGGCACCCCGCCTCCAAGGATCAGCTTTCGGCGAGAATAGGTTTTTCATGGGAAAGTTTGTTTACCGCACCCGTGCGCCGATCCCGGCGGGGGCGCCCGGTTTCAGGGTAAAGGTGCGGAGCACGGTGAACTCTGTGGCCGCATTCGTCTCCGGTTCAAGCCGGCCCCATACGACAATGTCGCGAGCGGTCGTCCGCTGAATCACGCGCCATTGCGCATTTTTCCCCTGACTCAAGCCGATCAGCCGGCCGGCCAGCGCCGGTTGCGGTAGGTCGGCGGCGGCCGTAACAACGGTCGTCAACGTCGTGGGGTCGAAACGCAGACCGGTGATCGCACCGGTCGCGCCATCGTTCTCGAACACATTCGCCACCGTCACGGTGTCGCTCCCGCCGGCGACCGGTTCCGCCATGTTGCGGGCGAGCGTCGCCCGCGCCTCGATTTTTCCGCCGAGCGGGCCCTTGAGGATATTGCCGCTGAGCCGGCTCGGGCCGAGCGACGGCTTGTCTTCCACGAAACGCCAGTCCTGCCACACCGTGTTGCGCTCAGCGACAATCTCCGATCGTTGCAGGTAAAAACCGCCCTGGTTCTCGGTGATCACGTTGTCGCGAAACGTGGCGCGCGACTCCATCGTCACCCGCATCGCGCCGGAGTTTTTCGCCGTGTTGGTGTTGCCGACAAAGACGTTGCGTTCGACGAGCACGTGGAATTTTTCCGTCGGCGGGTAGGCGTCGAGGGGCGCGTCATAGCGATGCTCCTGCCCTCCGATGAAGAGCGCCCCGGCGTCGTCACCGCCGTTGTTCGCCGTGAAAACGTTGTCGGCGATGACCGGCGCGGACCACAGCGCGAGGAAGAGTCCCCCGGCGTCGTTGCGGGCCAAGGACACATTCGCCGAGATGACGCACCCGCGCACTTCGCCGCCGCACCAATCGAAGAAGGAAATGGCGCCGCCATCGCTGGAGCGCAAGGGGTCGTCGAGACCGCTGCGGTTGTGGGCGAAGACGCTCGCGATGATCCGGGGGGCCGCGCGGCGGTCGGCCGCGATCGCCGCGCCGCGGCCGCATTCGGTGGTGTTGTCGTAGAAATAACAGTGTTCGATCCGCGGCGCGGCGCCGTTGGTGACAAACATGGCGCCGCCATCGTGGGCGGTCTCGTGCAACTGGGCCGGTGCCCATGGCTGCGGGATCAGCGTGCGGTTCTGCGTGAAGAGGCAGTTCGCAATCGTTGGCGAGACCCCGTCGCACAACAGCGCGGCGCCCTTGCCGCGGACGCGCCCGCGCACAAAATGAAAACCATCAACCCGGGTGTCGTCGGCCCCGAACGCGATGCGTTGCGCCTCGGCGCCGTCGAGCATGGTCGCGTGGGCGTGGACATCACGCGGCCCGCCAAAACCGGCTTCCGGGGCAAAGCCGCCGTAGAGATCGACGTGCGATTTCAGCAAGAGGGTGGGTTGAAGATAGCGGCCGGCCGCGACGAGCAGGGCCGCGCGCGAGCCGGCGGTGGGCGCGCCGACGTGTTCGAGCGCATGCGGCAGGGAGGCCCAGGGTTTTTCGCGCGAACCGTCGCCGGACACGTCGTTGCCGCGCTGAGCGTCGACGTGACGCACGAGGGCATAGCGCGCGAGATCGACCGCGAGAGACTGCGGGCCGACGTCGGAGGGAAGAGCGGCCGGGAGTGAGGACAGGGAAAGTGTGCAAGCCAGAAACAGGACGAAGCTTCGAGCGATCGCAGGCGCGAGGATTGCGGGAAGTACCGGCCGGGACGGTGGCAGACGCGAGAAGGGGAAACTCATTCCGGCCATGGAAAGTGCGCCGAAGAAGAAAAGAATCAACCGTACCTTTCTGGGATGAATCGCAGGCGGGTCCATTCCCTGAGTTGACGCCACCGGTTGCGGGCTCAAGGAGCGGCGGCTGCCCAGCCGCCGACGAGCAGCTGTCGCGATGGGCGCTTTGGCAAGCACCCCTCCTTCCACTTGCACTTTGTCTCGCCGCGTAAACTCGGAGCCGCGCCCACTTTGCATCCGCGCGGAAAAGGTCGCTTCGGAGGCCCCGTCCGTCCTTTCTGGCACCTGCTCACCATGAAAATTCGTCGTATTTTCTCCGGTTGCTTCGCCCTGCTCGCCTTGGTTTCCGTCGCCGCAGGCGCGCAGGCGCCCAGGCCCAACATCATCTTCATTCTCGCCGACGACCTCGGCTACGGTGAACTCGGGTCCTACGGGCAAGAATTAATCAAGACGCCCCACCTCGACCGCATGGCGGCGGAGGGCATGCGCTTCACCCAGTTCTACGCGGGCAGCACGGTGTGCGCGCCGTCGCGCAGCGTGCTGATGACGGGCCAGCACCTCGGGCACACGCGGGTGCGCGGCAACGCCGGCGGTCGCAACATGGACGCGCAGTCCTTGCAGGCTGGCGACGTGACCATCGCGCGCGTGCTGCAGCAGGCGGGCTATGCGACTGGCCTGGTGGGGAAGTGGGGGCTCGGGGAGCAGGATCAGCCTGGCGAACCGCTCAAGCAGGGCTTCGACTATTACTTCGGTTTCCTGAGCCAGACGCACGCCCACAACCACTTTCCCAGTTTTCTCTGGCGCAACGGCGAGAAGGTCTCCCTGCCCAATGATCTTGTCCAGATCGGCCCGGTGCCCGGGGCGGGATATTCGACCAACCGCATTGTGTGTGGTGACGATCTGCTGGCGACCGACGCCCTTGCTTTCATCGAACGCCACCGGAGCAAATCGTTCTTCCTGTTCTATTCGATGGTCACGCCGCACGCGAACAACGAGCGCTCGCGCGAACTCGGCGAAGGCAACGAGGTGCCCGAGCAAGGCATCTACGCCGACCGACCCTGGCATGAGTCCGCCCGGAACCACGCCGCCATGGTCAGCCGGATGGACCGCGATGTCGGCGCGTTATTCGCCCAGCTGAAAAAACTCGGCCTGGACGAGAGTACCCTCGTGATGTTCTCGAGTGACAACGGTCCACACAAGGAAGGCGGCCCCAATTATGATCCCGCGTTTTTCACTCCGAGCGGGCCGCTGACCGGGTTGAAACGCAGCCTGACCGATGGTGGCATCCGGGTGCCGTTCCTCGCGCGCTGGCCGGGCCGGATCAAGCCGGGCGCCGTTTCGGGACACGTCGGTTATTTCGGCGATTTGATGGCCACGTGGAGCGAGATCGCGGGCGGCAAGCCACCGGCGAAACTCGACAGCGTCAGCGTGGTGCCGACGCTGCTCGGCCGCGGCGCGCAGCCGAAGCACGAGCATCTCTATTGGGAATTCTACGAACAGGGGGTGAGCCAGGCGGTGTTGCTCGACGGACGTTGGAAGGCGATTCGCTTGAAGTCACCGACGCAGCCAATCGCGTTGTATGATCTGGCGAATGACATCGCAGAGAAAACCGACGTGGCGGCAAAGCACGCTGAAATCGTGACGCGCGCGGCCGGCCTGATGAAGACGGTGCGCTTCGACAACGAGCACTGGAAGCTCGCGGCCCCGCCGGCGGCGGCCAAGTGAACGCGACCGGCCCTCGGCGACGATCGCCCAAGCATCCCCGCCTCCGAGCGAAATGAAGGACCTCCCGCAGATTCAGAAAGGCCACAGATGTTGAGTCAGAAAGTCGACCAGCCGCGGTCTGGTTGAATCTGCCGGGACGCCTCGCTCACGTTCCCACCGGGAGCGTAAACGAAAACGTCGCGCCCTTGCCGGGCTCGCCCGGGGCGGCCCAGATTTTTCCGCCGTGGTCTTCGATGATCTTCTTGCAGATTGTCAGTCCAAGGCCGGTGCCGTGCGCCTTGCCGTGCGTGGCGAACGGCGTGAAGAGCGCGGCCGCGATCTCGGGCGCAATCCCGCGCCCCGTGTCCTCGATGTCGACCCGCAGTTCGGCCGCCGTCTGCTGGAAGCGCAGCAAAATCTTTCCCCCAGCCGACATCTCATCGACGGCGTTGTTGAGCAGATTGTGAAACAGCCGGGAAAGTCGCTTCGGATCAACCCGCACGTCGACCGCGGGCGGCGCGTTTTCGAGCATCACGATCACCCGGCGTTCGGCCAGCTCCTGCCGGATTTCCTCGGCGAGCGGAACCATATAGCGCGAAAAATCGACGGGGCGGAGATTGGGGCGCTGTCCGCTCGGCTTGGTGAACTCGATGAGCTCCTGCAGCATGTTGGTCATGCGATCCACCTGCTGCGCGATCCGGTTCTGCGCCTTGTGTCGCATCGGCACGCTCGTGTGATCGCTGCACGCCAGCTCGGCGGCGAGACCGATCACGGCGAGCGGATTCTTGAAGTCATGCACAATCGAACCGGCAAAACGCCCGACTACCGCGAGGCGTTCCGCCTGCACCACTTCGTCGACGTACTTGGCGTTCAACACTCGCATCCGGTTGCTGAACTCGCGGATGAGGATGAGCGCGAGGCCCGGCTGCTGTTCGAGCAGTTGCAGGAGTTCATCGCGGCCCATGTGCCGGGTCTCGGTCGCGGTCTCGGCGCGCGCGGTCGCCGAACGCGGCGCGTCATCGAGCACGGCCATCTCGCCCACCGTGTCACCCGGCCCGAGCGTGGCGAGGAGGCGCGGATCACCAGTCCCGACCGCCGCGAAGATCTGCACGCGGCCGCTTTCAATGAGGTAGAAGCCGTCACCCGGCTCCCCCGCCGAAAATAGCACTTCGCCCGGGCTGAACCGCCGCGTGCGTCCCGTGTTGCCCGGCAAGCGCAGCGAACCGCCGAGCAGCGAACCAAGGGAGTTGTCTGAAGCCGACATTGGGGCGGATGATAAGCCGGGCCAAGTTTTGGCGTAAAGAGGGGAGATCCCTCAAATTGCTCCGCCTCCGGTTCCGCCGGCGCAGCGTGCATGGTGTCTGCAACCCAACGCGGAAATTTCCAAGCCAGGAAGAGGATTCTCCGGGAAATTTCCGGGCTCGCGGCGGAAAACACGGGGCGGGGTGATTCGTTTGATCACGGGGTGGAGGCTTTCTTCTTGTTCCTGGCGCCTTTGGCCGCCGGCGGGTTTGGGGCTGCATCCGGCTTGAGCAACGGGCTCTTTTGCGTCCAGGCGATCATGCGGTCAAAGAGAACCGGATACGGTTCGTAGCCGTGGCCCCGCACAACGTCGCGGGTGAGGTGCGCGAGTTGGGCATCGTAATGCTTCCGCATCGCCGCCAGCGGCGCGGCGGAACGCGGGTCCGCGGCGAGGTTGGCCAGTTCGAAACGATCTGCTCCGATGTGGAACAACTCCTCGACGGGCGTCATGCCGCCGTCACCGTAGTACCAGTAGACATATTTCCACTCCGGTGTGACCACGGCCATGGACTGCGCGGACTTGATCCCCCAGAAATTAAACAGCGGCAGGTAGTCGCGCACCCGGCCCTGGGGTTTGGTCAAGAGGGGCAGCAGGTTTTGGCCGTCGCGGTCCGCCGGAGCCGGCACGCCTGACAGCGCGAAGATCGTCGCGGCCATGTCCACGCCGGCGGTGACGGCGTCGCTCACCGTACCGGCCTGCGACCGGGGCAGCCGTGGATCGTAGATGATGAGCGGCGACTTCGACGCTTCCTCGTAGGGCAGTACCTTGTCGCCGAAGCCGTGCGCACCTGCACTGTAGCCGTTGTCCGAGGTGAAGATGATCACGGTGTTGTCCGCGAGCCCCTCCCGGGCGAGGCCTTCACGGATCATGCCCACCGCCGCGTCCACGCCCGTGATGAGGGCGTAGTAGTGGGCGGCGGAATTGTCGTAGTCGTTGACCCACTCCCGATAGGCGGTCGCGGCGCGGCTGGTCTGGGATTGCGGCGAGAGGTGTTTCGCGTGCTCGACGCCGTAGTTGGGCGGACGGGTGAATTTCTTCCCGGAATAGAGCTTGAGATCGATCGGGTCGGGGGAGAACGGCAAGTGCGGCGCCTTGAAGCTGACGCTCAGGCAGAAGGGTTTGCCGCTCTGCTTCGCCGCCTTGATGAAGTCCTGGGCCCAGGCGCCGTACGCACGGGAGCAATGGGGGAACTGCGCGGCGTACTTTGCGATGCCCTCGTTTTTTTCCGTTTCGTAGAATGTCTGGCCCGGTCCGCCGGCCCATTGATCAAACAAAGACGCGAGCGCCTCGAATCTTTCCCCTTGGAGCACGAAGCCGATCTTTCCGGCGAAGCCGGTGAAGTAACCGGCCTGACGCAGCCGCACCGGGTAGGACTGCTCGATGAAACGCCGCTCCAAATCGCCGTGCTCGAAATTGCAGCCGTGGCGGTATTCGTAGAGGCCGGTCAGCACGCTGCACCTGCTGGCCATGCAGATGGAGGTGGTATTGTAGTGATTGGTGAAGCGCACACCCTCGGCGGCGAGTCGATCGAGGTGGGGCGTGATGACCTCCTTGTTTCCATAGCAGCCGACGGCGCGGGCGGTCTGATCGTCGGAGAACAGGAAGACGATGTTGGGTTTCCCGGTGGCGCCGGCGGCGGAGGCGACCGTCGGCCCGAATGCCAGGAGAACCAGTGCGGCGGGAATCGAACGGGAAGTCATAGGGCAAGGGGGGGCGGACAACTCGGTCAGTCTGCTGGAAGCTGGTTCGAGCAAAGCCAACGCAATCGCAACGTTGAGATTTCACAACTGGCGGCTCCCTCGAACTGCATTTTCATTAACCTGTCCCTATAATCAACCCTCTTGCGCCGGCCGCCTAATTGTTCTCCTTCAGCCCTTCGGTGTGGCCGATGTTCTTCACCGGGGCGAAGACCGCCTGCACCTCGCGCAGGAGGGTTTCGTCGATCGGCTCCGCCAGCCATTGCGCCCATTTGCGGATGTTGGCGGGATTCGCGCTGCCGGCGACCGTGGTGGCGAGGTCGGGGTGCGCGCAGGAGAACTGCAGCGCGAGTTTGGCGAGATCGATTCCCCGCCCGGCGCACAGCTCCACCGCGCGCCGCGCGGCGGCCTTCACCGCCTCAGGTTCCTCCAGCCACACCGGGAGGGGCGCGCTCGTAAGCAGGCGCGCGGAGAACGGCCCGGCGTTCATCACACCCACACCCTTCGCCTTGAGGTACGGCACGATCTCGTCGGCGAAGCGCGTGTTTTGCAGCGTGTACTGGTTGTAACTGAGCACGCAGTCGACGTCGGTCTGATCGAGGATGTACTTGAAGATCTTCATCGGGTAGCCGCTGAAGCCGATGAAACGGACCTTCCCGGCGTCGCGGGCACGGCGGAGGGCGGGGAGCGTTTCGTCGACGATTTGCCGCATCGGCACGAACTCGATGTCGTGGCAGAGCGCGAGATCGAGGTGATCCGTGCCGAGCCGGTGCAGGCTCACGTCGATGCTCTCGGCGACGCGGCGCGCGGAGAAATCGAAGTGTCCGAGATCGTAGCGGCCGAGCTTCGTGCACAAGGTGTAGCTCTCGCGCGGCACGCCCTTGAGCGCGACGCCGAGCAGCACCTCGCTCATGCCCCGTCCGTAGAACGGCGAGGTGTCGATGAAGTTCAGCCCGCAGTCGAGGGCGACACGCACGCTCGTGAGCGCCTCGTCGAGCGTGACGCTGCGAAACTCCGCGCCGAGCGACGAAGCGCCGAAGCTGAGGATGGGGATCTGGAGGCCGGTGCGGCCGAGGGGGCGTTGTTGCATGGAGAGTGGAAAGGGAAATCCGTACGCGAAATTGGTGGCGTCGGCAATGACTACGCTTGGGGAGAACCGGCGATTCCTGGCCGGGCCGGCATTTTTCGCATTTGGATTGGGGCTGGCGCTTGTTGGCCCGCAGCTTCCCTGGGTTGTGGCACGGGCAAGATCCCGCGTTGGTCAGCTGCAGGCGAAGGTCAGGAGCGGGGCCAAGTCGCCGGCGTCGGCGTTGCGAACACCCTCGGTCACCCGATGAACTTCCCAGCCGGGGTTCTTCTCGGTGGTGCGGTAGCGGCCGGCCCAACGCCAAATCTGGCAACTTGTAACGTAATACGTTACATGTTTTCGGTGGTCGCGGTTCGCGTCTGACGGGGGGCGTCCGGTTACGGGGAAATTGCCTGGGCCGGGGCAAATCTCCGACGCCAGAGGGCCGGGGCAATGCCGTAGGCCTGCTTGAACGCGGCGGACAGGTGGAAGGCCGAGCTGAAACCCAAACGGCCGGCGACTTCGTCGAGCGTGGCGTCGCTGGCCGCGAGCCAGCGGCGGGCCTGCGCCAGCCGCAGGTGCAGCATGTATTGCCATGGTGCATATCCCGTATGCAGTTTGAACGCCGAGCGAAAATGCGAGTACGCGACGCCGAGCCGGCGGGCCAGCTGCGCGACGTTCACCGGCTCCGCGAGATTCTCGGCGAGATGACGCTCCGCGGCCGCGACGGCGCGCGCCATCCGCGTGTCGCGCTGCGCGGCCAGTCCGGCCTGCTGCCACGCCGCCAGGACGGCGAGGCCACGAGCGGCGAGTTCGGGATCGAAGCCGGACGCGGGCTGGCGGGCGCGCGCATGCACCGCCTCGAGACAGCTCTCGAGGCCGGCCGCCAGGGCGGTCCGCAAAACCGGGGATTTGGGCGAGACGATTTTCTTTTTGCGCAGCCGATCCACGGTTTCGCCGGACAATTCCACCCAGCTCTCCTCCCAGCCAGTCGTCGGGTTCGGCCGATAGCGGTGCCAGACACCCGGATACAGCATGAAAGCATCGCCCGTCTCGATCGTCAGCGGCTTCATCCCGCGGACCTCGAACTGGCCGCGGCCCGCGGTGATGAGGACGATTTGCAGCGCTTCGAGGACCCGACCGTGGCTCCAGTCAAATTGGTGGTCGGCGGGGTGTCGTGCGGGCGGATACGGCGCGTGGGGGCGGATGCGCGTGAACCCCGCCGCCGACACCGCCAGACCCCACGCGACCGCTTCGCGGGAGACGGGAAAGTACCGAAAGTAATTAACGGTGACGGGCATATTCTATATGAAAAATATCATTATTCGGATTCCGCCCACCGGTGTCGATCCCGTATCTTCTCGCTCGCCCTGCGACCGGCTTACCAACGGCCGCATTCATCCCTGAGCTTTCGCGCCAACCAGCCTCCCGACCATGAACCTTGATTCGGCAGTTGAAATTAAACCACGGAGACACAGAGGGCACAGAGAAAACCACTTGCAGAAGTTTGTTCCCGCCAGAGCGACTCATCGCCAGGGTGAGGCACTTTCCTCTCAATTGAGTGGTTTTCTTCTCTGTGTTCTCCGTGCCTCTGTGGTTCAACTCCGGTATTTAGGACTGAATCGTCCCGTCCGCGCCTTCGGAGTCACGTGGCTCGTCAGCCTGCTGCTGCTGGTCGGCTCGGTTTGTCCGGCCCTGTGCGCCGATTCGCTCGACACCGGGTGGTCCCATCCGCCGCCGAGCGCGCGGCTGCGGGCGTACTGGTGGTGGCTCAACGGCAATGTCACCAAGGCGGCGATCACGCGCGACCTCGAGCAGATGAAAGCGAAGGGCTTTGGCGGCGCTTTGATCTGCGATGCCGGTGGTGCGGAGCAGCGGGGCAACGCCCAGGTGCCGCGGGGCCCGGTGTTCGCCTCTCCCGCCTGGCGCGAGCTCTACCGGCATGCGCTGCGTGAGGCCGACCGGCTCGGCTTGGAGATGAGCCTCAACATCCAGAGCGGCTGGAATCTCGGCGGCCCGCCGGTCTCCGCCGACGACGCGCCGAAGAAACTCACCTGGTCCGAGCTCCGCGTGAGCGGCCCGGCCCGCGTCGCGACGCAGCTCAAGGCGCCGACGGCCAGGGACAATTATTACCGCGACCTCTTCGTCCTCGCGTATCGCGTGCGGCCGGATCTGCCGGCGAAGCGGGCTCCGCTGCAAAACCAAGTGGAGAAGGCGTTGCTCAAACCGCTCCGCCCGTTCTCCGCGCCCGAAACCACGCTGCTGTTTCAGGAAGTTCCGGCGACGCCCGGCGAGGAGGACCTGCAAGCGGCCGAGGTCGTGGATCTCACGGCGCGGCTCGATGCGTCGGGCACGCTGACCTGGGACGCCCCCGCCGGTGACTGGCAGGTGCTGCGCCTCGGCTGCACGCTGAACGATCACTGCAAGGTGTCGACCTGCAGCCAGGGCTGGGAGGGCTACGCGCTCGATCCGTTCGATGCCGGGGCGTTTCGCCGTTACTGGGACGCTGTGGTCGAGCCGCTGATCGCCGATGCCGGACCGCTGGCGGGCCAGGCGCTGAAATATCTGCACACCGACAGCTGGGAGGTGGAGGTGGCGAACTGGACGCCGACGCTGCGCGCGGAGTTTCGGTCACGGCGTGGCTACGACTTGCTCGCGTGGCTGCCGGTCATCGCCGGGCGGATCGTGAACAGCCGCGGCGAGAGCAACCGCTTCCTCGCGGACTTCCGTCGCACGATGGGCGATCTCGCGATCGCGAATCACTACCGGATCTTCCGCGACAACGCGCACCGGCACGGTCTGCTGATTCACCCGGAGTCGGGCGGTCCGCACGCGGTGCCGATCGACGCACAGCAATGCCTCGGCTTCAACGATGCCCCGATGAGCGAGTTTTGGGCAACGTCGTGGCGGCATCGCCTCGGCGACGAGAACCGTTTTTTCGTGAAGCAGCCCGCGTCGGCCGCGCACACGTATGGCCGCCAGCTGGTCCTGGCCGAGGGCTTCACGACCATCGGGCCCCACTGGCAGGAGACGCTGTGGGACAACCTGAAGCCATCGTTTGACAAGGCGATCTGCGAAGGTCTGAACCTGCTCGTGTGGCACGAGTTCGTGTGCTCGCCAGCGGAGATGGGCCTGCCCGGTCAGCAATATTTTGCCGGCACGCATCTCAATCCCAACGTGACGTGGTGGGAAAAATCCGGGCCGTTCTTCGCCTACCTGAACCGGTGTCAGGCGCTGATGCAGCAGGGCCTGTTCGTCGCCGATGTCGCCTACTACTACGGCGACCACGTGCCGAATTTCTCGCAGCTGAAAAAATCCGACCCGGCGAAAATTCTCCCCGGCTACGACTACGACGTGTTCACCGAGGAGGTCCTGCTAACCCGCGCCGCCGTGAAGGACGGCCGCCTTGTGTTGCCCGACGGCATGAGCTATCGGGTGTTGGTGCTGCCGGACCGCCCGATCCTCTCGTTGCCCGTGCTGCGCAAGCTGCGGGAACTGGTGGACGCCGGGGCGACGGTGATCGGCCCGTCGGCGCCGACGGAGGCGAGCGGGCTGCATGACTTCGCGGCCCGCGATGCGGAGGTGAAGCGCCTCGCCGCGGAGCTTTGGGGGAAGGGCCGCGTGATCGCGAATCGCACCGCTCGCGAGGTGTTGCTCGCCGCGGGCGTGCCGCCGGATGTGGAGTTCGCCGGCACCAAGCCGGACGCCAACCTGGACTACATTCACCGGCGCACCGCGGCCGCGGAGATCTACTTCGTCGCCAACCGCCTCAATCGTCCGGAGCAGGCGACGTTCACCTTCCGCGTCGCTGACCGGGCTCCGGAGCTGTGGAACGCCGTCACGGGCGAGCGTCGGTTCGCTCCGAAATACGAGTGTACGGCGGGGCGCACGATCGTGCCGCTCGAGTTTGATCCGTGCGGTTCGCTGTTCGTGGTTTTTCGCGCTCCCGCCGCGGCCCATCCCGCAGCGGACCGGGGCAATTTTCCGCAATTTGCCCCGCTCGCCGAACTCACCGGCCCGTGGAGCGTGCGCTTCGATCCGCGTTGGGGTGGGCCGGGCGCGATCGAGTTTGCCGTGCTCACGAGCTGGCCGGCTCGGCGCGAGCCGGGCATCAAGCACTATTCCGGCACGGCCGTGTACACGCAGGCGTTCGATTTGCCGGCGGCCGTGAATCTCCGGGATCGCGCGACCCGCTGCTTCCTCGACCTCGGCAACGTGCGCGAGCTGGCTGAGATCAAAATAAACGGCAAGTCCTGTGGCATCGTCTGGTCGCCGCCGTTCCGGGTCGATATCAGCGATGCCGTAAAATCCACTGGCAACACGCTAGAAGTCGAGGTCGTGAATTTCTGGCCCAACCGGGTGATCGGCGACGCGGCGTTGCCCGTCGAAAAGCGGTTGACGAAAACCAACGTGCTGGAGCTCAAGGCTGACACGCCGCTGATCGAATCCGGCCTGCTCGGTCCCGTGCGGCTGGTGGTGCGCAGCGGCGAATGAACCTCGCGCACGGTGATTTTCCTAGTGGAGGCGGGGTGCCCGCACCCCGCGGGTTTGGTGTCGGGCGCGCGTCTGGCACGCGCCGCGGCGTCGGCAAGACTGACGCCCTGCAGGACAGCCGCGGGGTGGGGGCACCCCGCCTCCATCGGCGTACGGTTTTTCCACGGTCTTTCATCGCTTAACATGAACGCTCCCTCTCCCCTCAATATCGGCCTCTTCGGCATCGGCCTCGACGCTTACTGGCCGCAATTCGCCGGACTCAAGGAACGCCTCGAAGGCTCCGTCGGACGCGTCGCGCAAAAACTTGCCCGGCCGGGCGTGGAAATCGTCAACCTCGGTCTCGTCGACACGCCGGACCGCGCCTTCGCGGCCGGGCGCGAATTCCGTCGCGCCGATGTCGACGTGATTTTCCTGCACGTCACCACCTACGCGCTTTCCTCGACGGTCCTGCCCGTCGTGCTGCGCGCAAAGGTGCCGGTGATCATCCTGAACTTGCAGCCGGCGCCGGCCATCGATTATGCGGCGTTCAACCGGATGGGCGATCGCACGCAGATGACCGGCGAGTGGCTGGCGCACTGCAATGCGTGCCCGGTGCCGGAAATCGCCAACGTCTTCAAGCGTGCCGGCGTGCGTTTCCACCAGATCACGGGCGTGCTCGACGACGACCCGTCGTGCTGGCGCGAAGTCGACGCCTGGGTCGAGGCGGCCCGTGTCGCCGCCGCGATGTACGGCAACCGTCTCGGGCTGATGGGTCATACTTACGGCGGCATGCTCGACATCCAATCTGATGTCACGTTGCAGTGCGTCACCTTCGGTACGCACATCGAGCACCTTGAGGTCGACGAACTCTCGGCGCGGCGCCGCGAGGTCACTGCCGCCGACCTTACGCGACGGCTTGCGGAGTTTCGGACAGTGTTCGATGTCCAGCCTGACTGCCCGGCCGAAGATCTGGCCGAAGCGGCGCGCACTTCCGTGGCGCTCGACCGGCTCGTCGCCGACTACCGGCTCGGCTCGATGGCGTATTACTACAAGGGCACGGGTGTCGCCGAAAACGAAGCGACGATTGCCTCGATCATCCTCGGCACCTCGCTGCTCACCGCACGCGGCGTGCCGGTCGCCGGCGAATATGAAGTCAAGAATGTGCAGGCGATGAAGATCATGGATCTGTTCGGTGTCGGGGGGTCGTTCACCGAGTACTACGCGATGGATTTCAACGACGACGTCGTGCTGATGGGCCACGACGGCCCGGGGCACATCGCCATCGCGCAGGGCAAGACGAAGGTGCGACCGCTCAAGGTCTACCACGGCAAGGTCGGCCGCGGAGTTTCCGTCGAGATGGCGGTGCAACACGGTCCGGTCACGCTCCTCTCGGTTATCGAGGCGGAGGGCGGCAAGCTCGCGCTCCTCTGCGCCGAGGCGGAGTCGGTGGCGGGGCCGATCCTTGAGATTGGCAACACTAACAGCCGGTACCGCTTCCCGTGCGGCGCGCGCGAGTTCGTCACCCGTTGGAACTCCCACGGCCCGGCGCACCACTGCGCGGTCGGGGTCGGGCACATCGCGGAGCGGATCGAAAAACTCGCCGCGCTGCTTGGGCTGGAGGCGATCCGGGTTGGGTAAATCGATTTCAACTCTCCAACCCATGGACTCCAATCCCATTCTCGGCGTCGTCTTCCACTGGCTCGGCGGTCTCGCGGCTGGCAGCTTCTACGTCTCCTACCGCGGCGTGAAGCGCTGGTCGTGGGAAACGTACTGGCTGGTTGGCGGGGTGTTCAGCTGGCTCCTCGCGCCTTGGGTGCTCGGGCTGGCGCTGACGAACGACCTGCCGGGCGTGATCGCGCGGTCGCCCGCGTCCGCGTTGTTCTGGGCCTGGTTCTTCGGCCTGCTCTGGGGGCTGGGCGGGCTGACGTTTGGACTCACGATGCGTTATCTCGGGATGTCGCTCGGCTATGGCGTGGCGCTGGGGATTTGCGCGGCATGCGGCACGCTGATCCCGCCGATCTTCAAGGGTGCGCTGGCGGGCATCGCCGCGAGCCCCGCCGGCCAGGTGACGCTGGTGGGCATCGGCATCTGCGTCGTCGGCATCGCGACCTCGGCTCTCGCCGGGCTCGGCAAGGAGCGCGAACTGCCCGAGGCGGCGAAGCGGGAATCGGTGCGGGAATTCAATTTCAGGAAGGGACTCGCCGTCGCGCTGTTCTGCGGGGTGATGAGCGCGTGCATGGCGTTCGCGCTCGAGGCGGCGGCGCCGTTGGCCGCGCTGTCCGAGGCGGCGGGCACGCCGAAGTTGTGGACGGGGTTGCCCAAGCTCGTGGTGATTCTGCTCGGTGGCTTCACGAGCAACGCGATCTGGTGCGTCGTGCTGAACCTGCGCATGCGGACGGCGGGCGAATACCTCGCGACCCGGACACCGGAAGGCGAGCCGGTGCCGCGGTTCCGCAACCTGCTGTTTTGCGCCCTGGCCGGTGTGACGTGGTATTTCCAGTTCTTCTTTTACACGATGGGCGAAACGCAGATGGGGCGCTTCGCCTTCTCGTCGTGGACGCTGCACATGGCGAGTATCATCATTTTCAGCACGCTGTGGGGTGTGGCGTTGAAGGAGTGGCGCGGCACGAGCCGTCGCACGCACGGACTGATCGCGGCGGGCATCGCCGTCCTGATTGTCTCCACGCTGGTGGTGGGTTATGGCAACTACCTGGCGGCCACGGCGCCGGCGGTGCGATGAGCACCTGCTCGCGCTCGTAGGCATACCTGCTGAGGACCGCCTTCGTGTGACAAGCGGATATGCCGCCGCGCTTGGGCGGCCTTGAAGGGACAGGTCAATTATTCGGGGACTCGCCGGGAGCACAAGGGACAGGCCAGTTATACCCAAATTCGGGTATAGCCGGCGCTGGTCGATGCTCAGCCGGCCGGCAGGCT
>SXSC01000234.1 GCA_005792355.1 Opitutaceae bacterium | reverse complement strand
TGGCAAAGGAATCGGTGGCAGAGGAATAAATCCGCCGACCTTTCATTCCCCTGCCACTCATTCCTTTGCCAAAAGTCCCCGTCGACCGCGAGAATTGCCATCGTAACAGCTATCGTCGCCCGGAAAAAACTTAAGCGCCATCCACCTCTACACCCGTCAGGCGGTCGTCAAGGCGTTGCTCCAGATCAACCGATGCACCGACGTTGAGCATGCCAGATCGAAGGCGCAGGAAGTAGACGACTGGCACGGACTTCGAGAGGTTGGGGACCATTCGTCGCGCAGTGAAAATCAACTCGGTGGAAGACATGGCCGATTTCTGATCGGCGAGCCGACAGGCGCGAAAGCACGCACAATACCCGAATTTGGGGCTCAAAAGAAAACCGGTTGGAAGGTCGTTCGTCGTTCGTTCAGCCCGTTCGACGCGCTGCGCGTGCCCGTTCGACAAGCTCAGGGCCCCGGGCGGAGCCGAGGGGCTCAGGGCCATTCGCCGCGAGCCTCCGTAGGCACGGCCTTGCCGGCCGCACCCATGAGCAAGGGTCGAGTGAAGCGAGGCCCGCGTCGGAATGGCTGCCCGGTCCGATTGCTGCCACGAACCAAAACGTGAAGCAAAACGCCGGCTACAGAGGCAAAAAGACTCCTCAATTCACTTCAAAATCAGGGATGGCTGTTAACATGCCCCCGTCAGCAACAGGAAGAGAATCCATCAATTTGATTCATTTGATTCACGCCGTGTTCAGCCACCACTAGTCGCTTCCGCTGGCGCAGTGCGGTGACAGGTTGCTTCGTTCTGAGTGCTGGTTGGCAATCGAGCCGTCGGGTCTGCAATGGCTTGACCTACTATCGCAATAATGCGATGATTAGGTTTGCCATCCCATGCCCTCCAGAGACGTTGTCTTTTACCAAGCGCAGCCGGGGGACTCCCCTGTCCTTGATTGGCTGAAGGAAATCAATGCGACCAACCCCAAAGCCTACGATAAATGCCTCGCGGCATCGCTCGCTTGGCGCTCCTGGGTCACGAACTTCGACGACCAGAGGCCGACTACCTGCGGGACGATATCTATGAGCTGCGAATTCGGTCGGGGTCGGTCAACTACCGGCTGCTTTACTTCTTTCACGGCCGGACGGTTTCGGTCGTCGCCCATGGCCTCACCAAGGAAGCTGCGGTGCCCGCCGCTGCCATCAACCACGCAATAGCCCGCAAAGCGGCGTTCACCGCCAATCCATCCGCTCACACGTTCAAAGGAGAAATCATCAATGTCTAAGAAAACCACCACAGACGCCACTAAGATTCTGGCGGATATCGCCGGCCATGATCCCAAACGCCAACAGGCCTTTGAGGAAGAAGTCGCCAACCGCGAAGTTGCCCAAAGCATCTACGAACTGCGGCAGCACGCCGGCCTCTCTCAAGCGGAGTTGGCCAAGCGCATCGGCACCACTCAGTCCGTGATTTCGCGGCTCGAAGATGCCGATTACGAAGGCCATTCGCTCGCCATGCTCAATCGCATCGCGGTCGCGGTGGAACGTCGTGTGGAAATTCGGTTCGTTCCGCGCCGTCGTCGCCTGCAACCGGCGTGACCGAGGTGGCAAGTGAACTCCAGTGCACGACACCAGCGCGGAGCGGAAATACGAAGCGAGCATCGGTCGAGCGATGAGACGTTGCATCAACGGCGCTGGGCACAAGAGTCACTTCCGACATAGCGTCGGCAGTCGCATCCCTACTTCAGTTCCCGCAGGCGCATCGCGGATGAAAGAGGCCGCGGGTGTCTCCGGGTTGACCGAGGATCCGCCGCCGCATCAGCTATGGCGGACAGGAAAGCGGGGCATAGCGGGCACCTGTCCGCCGTAGGCCCGGCGAAGGCGGACAAGCCGTTGGGGTGTTCAGTCAGACATAGGTGAGCTTCGCTCCTGCAACGATGGAGGGTTCGCAACCGAGAAGCTGCTCCGCGCGTTTCTTCCATCAGTTGGCACGCGGCACTCGCGAGGCTATGGTTGGCGTGCGGGGTTCATTTGTGGATGAAACCACGAACTTTTGAAGCGAATCAAACCGGCGGGCCGTCTGCCTCAGGCGTGATCTCCTCGATTCTGCCCGCAGCCAAATCATCGCGAAGCAGATCGAGATGCTTCGAGAGCGCGCTATTGAACGCCGGATTCTTCGGGCTCATGTTCGCTCCAACGTCGTCTTGTTTGGTTTGGTAAAAGAGGACGAATAGGTCTCTTTCCTGGATAACGAGGAGATAGAGAATCCGACGCGGGCCTTGTTTCGTCGTGGCGTAGGCCTTGAGCAAGCGGGTGCCTTTGGGCAGACCGTGGCCAGCGATGCACGCCGTCAGGCAGACGCGCGCGCCCTCCAAGAGTATTTCCTTGTCGGCGGAAGAAATCTCCCGGCCAAATTCACGCTTGCGGATGCGCTCGGCAATGAAGAGCGCCACAGATCACTCCCTTTGGGGTTTCTTCCTGGCCCACAGGGTTCCGATCTCATCCATGCGGGCCTGGGTGGCGGGTTCGACGGCAACTTCCACGACGCGGATACCGGGGGCCTTGAGCTCGAAAGGAATGCTCCGGGTTTGGACAACCTTGGTGAGGAACAGCCGGACGGCAGAAGGAACGTCGAGGCCGATTTCGTGAAGCACCTCGTCTGCCTCCGTCCGGAGGTCGTCTTCAATCCGAACTTGTAGTGTTTTTGCCATGAGAATGAGTACTTTTGTCATAATAGTGCTGACAAAATGGCGGCCGGTCAAGACAGGTCGCACGCGAGAAATTCATGACGGCCCCACTGCTGGCGCTGAACCTGTGCGACGTACTGCGCCCGCTCAGAGGCCCGCACCCTCATTCGGCCTGACTTGCGGCGTCGGATTCCGAGCGGATTCGCATTGAGTCATTTGCCGGCAACCGGAACAGAATGCTCGTGACATAGCGTGGGCAGTCGCATCCCTGCTTTAGTTCACCATCAATCAAGCGGGCAGTTTCTCCCTCCGGATCAACCCCGACCCGGCGCACTGGCAACCGGTGAACCTCCGTCGAGTGTTTCTCAAACAAAAGTAGCCCCATGATCACCAGCCGCCTCCACCGAGCGGTCATGCGGCCGATGGCTCTGCGCCTCCTCGTCATCTGCGCTGCCCTGGCCGAGGCGGCCAACGCGCAGGAACAGCGCGCCAATGAGCCGCAGGGGAGGGCAACCGGACAGGTCGCCGTACGTCGCTATTTTGTTTCGCCCCGCGGGAACGACTCCTACATCCAACCAAGCCGAACCAACTTTCGGGGTAAACGACCCACGTGGGATCAAGCCCAAGCAACCAGACTTCATCCGAATGAAAATCCTATACCCACTCATTGCTTCGCTCGCGATTCTTGGCGCGGCCTTCGCCGCGGCGCCGAAGCCCAACGTCGTCTACTTCCTGATCGACGACCTCGGCTACGCCGATTGCGGCTTCAGCGGCGGCACCGATATCCGCACGCCGAACATCGACAAGCTCGCCAAGGCCGGCGCCGTGCTGAAATCGTTCTACGTGCAGCCGCTCTGCTCGCCCACACGCGCCGCGCTGCTCTCGGGCCGCTACCCCACGCGCACCGGCGTCTACAACGTCGTCACGCCCGGCGCCCCCTGGGGACTGCCGCTCGACGAACGCACCTTGCCCCAGGCCTTGGCTGAGGCTGGCTACACCACGGCCATCACGGGCAAGTGGCACCTCGGCGAATTTCGCGCCGAATACCGCCCCACCCGCCGCGGCTTCCAGCACCAGTACGGCCACATGATGGGCAACCTCGACTACAACACCCACCTGCGCGACGGCAAACTCGACTGGTATCGCGACGACAAACCGCTCCAGGAAGAAGGCTACACCACCCGCTTGATCGCAAAGGAGGCCAGCCGCCTCATCCGCGCGCAGCCGACCGGCAAGCCCCTGTTCCTCTATGTGCCCTTCAACGGCATCCACTCGCCCTACCAGGTGCCCGAGGCCGACGCCAAACCCTACGACCATCTCCCCAAGCTCCGGCGCACCGTCGCCGGCATGCTCGCGGTCGTCGACGAAGCAATCGGCCAGATCGCCGCCGCGCTCGACGAAAAAGGCCTGCGCGACAACACCCTGATCATTTTCTCCTCCGACAACGGCGGGGCGCGAGCCGGGACGGGGACGATGAACACCCCCTTGCGCGCCGGCAAAGGCGGCGTCTACGAGGGCGGCGTGCGCGTGGCGGCCTTCGCGACCTGGCCGGGAAAAATCCCCGCGGGCGCGACCATCGACGAGCCGATGCACATCGTCGACTGGTACCCGACCCTGCTGAAACTCGCCGGCGCTCCGACCGCCCAGCCGCTCCCGCTCGACGGCCTCGACGTCTGGCCCGTCCTCACGCAGCGCGCCAAATCCCCGCACGACGCCATCCTCCTGCACGGCACCAACGTCAACGTGAAGGCCCTCCGCATGGGCGAATGGAAACTGATTCTGCCCCCCTCGGGCAAGATGGAGCTCTACAACCTCGCCCAAGACATCTCCGAGAAACGCGACCTCGCCGCCGCCGAGCCCGCGCACGTGGCAAGACTGCGCGCCCGCCTCGACGACATGACCCGGGGCGCCAAGCCCCTCGGCGGCCCGCTGCCCGGCGCGGCCACCAAGGAAAAATGACCCGAACCAACCGCCATTCCCCATGAAACTCACCCGCTTCGCCCTGCTCCCCGCCCTCGCCTTCGCGCTCGTCTCGTTCGCCGCCGATCCGGTTGGCGCGAAACCCAACCTCATCGTCATTCTCGCCGACGACCTCGGCTACGGGGATATCGGTTGCTTCGGCGCCACCAAGATCAAGACGCCGAACATCGACCGCCTCGCCCGCCAGGGCATGAGGTTCACCGACGCGCACACCGCCGCCACCGTCTGCTCCCCGTCGCGCTACGGCCTGATGACCGGGCAATCGCCCTGGCGGCTCCACAAGAAAGGCAACGGCTACAGTCTCGACCCCCGGCGCATGACCATGGCTTCGCTCCTCAAAACCCACGGCTACCGCTCCGCCGCCATCGGCAAATGGCACCTCGGCTACAGCAAGGACTGGAACCAGCTCCCCATCACCGGCCCGCTGGAGGCGGGCTTCGACTACCACTTCGGCGTCCCGCAAAACCACAACGACTCCAGCCGCTGCTACATCGAGAATCACGACATCGTCGGGCGCAAACCGGGCGAACCGTTCCGCATTGTGAAGGGCAAGGAGTTTCCCGAGGGCCTCGCGCAACCCCGCGTCGACGACCAGGTGGGCATCACCCTTACGACGAAAGCCCTCGGTTTTATCCGCGACCACGCGCAGCGCCCTTTCTTCCTCTACTTCACCCCCTGCGTCCCGCACACGCATATCGCCCCGGCGGCGGAGTTTCGCGGCACCAGCGCAGCCGGCCTGCTCGGCGATTATATCCAGGAATTGGATGCCCACGTGGGCCTGATTCTCCGCACGCTCGATGAACTGAAGCTCACGGAGAACACGCTCGTCATCTTCACCAGCGACAACGGCGGCACGCCCAAGGACTTCAAGGGCACGCAGGACACCAAACTCAATCTCGCCAGCGAGGCCGGCGATATCCGCAAGAAATTCATGACCGCCAAGGAAGACGCCAAAACTCTCGGCCACGTCACCAACGGCCCATGGCGCGACGGCAAGGGAGCCCCGTTCGAGGGCGGCCACCGCGTGCCGTTCATCGCCCGCTGGCCCGGCCGGATCGCGCCCGGGACTTCCTCCGACTATGTCGCCTGCCTGACCGATCTGTTCGCGACCGCCGCGGAGGTTCTCGGCGCTCGGCTCCCGGACAACGCCGGCGAGGATTCCCTCAGCCTGCTTCCGGTCCTGCTCGGTCGCCCACCGGGCCAGCCGCTCCGCCCCGCCATCTTCGTCCAGGGCGACACCAACGACAACGCCATCGCCATTTGCTCCGGCCAGTGGAAGGTCATCGAATCGATCAACAGCCAAAACGCGAAAGTTCACCAGCTCTACGACCTGACCCAGGATCCCGGCGAAACCACCGATGTCGCCCAGAAGCATCCCGAAATCGTGCAACGGCTGGCGGCCAGTCTCGCCAAGGCCCGCGCCGACGGACGCACCCGCTTCTGACGGCGCCCCACCCCAACGTCCGGCTGCCGCACTAAACATGAAACTCAGACTCATCACCCTGCTCACTGGTCTCTCGCGCGCAACGCGATGCTTTGCCGCCGCCGAGGAGCCGAAGCATTCGAAATCGTGGCTCTGCCTCGAACTCGTACCATGAAGCATATCCCCACCCGCAACGGAATTCTGACGCTGATTCTCGCGCTCGTTCTTCCCGGACTCTCCGCGCTGGCCGCCGACAAAGCGCACGCGCCTGCCACGCCTTTTCTCCACCCCGGCCTCCTCCACACCCGGGAGGAACTGACATTTGTGCGTCGGCAGATCGCCGCCGGCGAGCAGCCCTGGAAAACTGCCTGGGAGCGACTCCTCGCCGCCCCTTCGGCGGCGCCGGACTACGCCCCTTCCCCTCGCACCGAAGTCGTCCGCGGCGCCTACAACAATCCTAACATCGGCAGTTCCGATTTTTCCCGCGACTCGGCGGCGGCCTACACGCAGGCGTTGCGCTGGTGCCTGACCGGCGATGAGGTGCACGCGCGGAAGGCGGTTGAGATTCTCAACGCCTGGTCCGCTACCCTGAAGATTGTCTCCGGACACGACACCAAGCTCCTCATCGGCATGGCCGGCGTGCACCTCTGCAACGCCGCCGAACTGATGCGCCACACGTCCACGGTTTGGGCGCAGCCTGACCAAACGCGTTTCGAAAGCCTCCTCCGCCAGATCTTCTATCCACCGATCAAAGACTTCTATCCGACGGCCAACGGCAACTGGGATGCCGCCATGATCCAGACGATGCTGGCGATGGGGGTCTTTCTCGACGATCGCGCGATGTTCGACCGCGCCGTCGACTACTACTTCAACGGCAAGGGCAACGGCGCGGTGCGAAACTACTTCAACGCCTTCGGCGAATGCCAGGAAAGCGGGCGCGACCAAGGCCACACGCAGATGGGGCTCGGCTTCCTCGGCTGCGCCGCCGAGATGGCGTGGAAGCAGGGCGTCGACCTCTATGGCGCGGGCGACAACCGCCTCGCGCTGGGTTTCGAATACACCGCCAAATACAACCTCGGCTACGAGGTGCCCTACGAACCGTACCGGAGTTTCGAAGGCAGGTATTTCAATCCCGCGATCTCTCCTGATGGCCGGGGAAAATTCTCCCCGATCTACGAACGCATCGTCTATCACTACCACGGGCGCAAGGGCCTGGAGATGCCGTACTCCCGCGAAGCGGCAGCGCGACCGCCGCCGGAGGGCCGCACCGGCAGCTCGCACCTGCCCTGGGGCGCCCTGATGTTCGCGCGGTTGCCTGGTCCGGCCAAGCCATGACCCGCCACGGGCACTCCTCTTCTCCTCAAGCCATGAGTTTCCCGACTTTCTTTTGCCACCGATTCTCCGCGTTTGCCGCGCTCGTGCTTTGCCTGCCGGCCCCGCCGCTCCAGCGCCACTGCGGCCGGCCAAGCGCCCGCTGCCTTGATGTTTGACGCGAAGAGCGGCCCGATCTCTTTTGGCGCGGACGATCTCAAGACGAACGTGGTCGCCAACGGCTATGGGTCTTTCAAGTCCGACGGAGTGCCAGCCCGCCCTGATCCAACGCGCCTACCCATCCCGGAAATCGACCCGGGGTTCACCAGCAGTAATAGCGACCGCAGACCGTGTAGCTCCGCTTCAGAGCAAAGCGTTTTTTTCGGGCTAGCGGCGGCGCTTGGGCATCCGGGGCGTGACGAGCGGTAGACTCCCCCCATCCACCCACCGGCCTTCCACGAGGATGCGCCGGCCGTAGCGCGGGATGCCGCGCTCGTTCTGGTGAATGAGGCCGGCCAGAGTGCGCATCGCCACCTGCCCGATCTCGTGGGAATTCTGATCCACGCCGGCGTCGAAATTGCCGTCGAGCATGCTCGTCGTGGCCGCGGCCAAATCCCTGGGCACGTCGATCCCAAGATCAGTGAGCATTCCGTGCACCCGCGGATCGGTCGTGATGATGGCGTCGGGCTTCCAGGCTCTCAACCATGGGCGCAGGGCACGCTCGTCGAGCACGGCGTCGGTTTCCTCGAGGATCAGGGGCTCGAGATGCTCGGCCAGCGGCAACAAGGCATCCTGGACGGCGAGAAAGCCGGCGCGAAAATTCCCCCCGGTCTTGCGGTCGAACATCCGCGACGAGACGAACCCGATGCGCCCGTAGCCGTGTTCCCGGACCTTCAGGAAGGCCAGCGTCGCACAGTGCATCTGGTCGCTCGTGACCACGTGGGCCGAGGGCTCCTTAATCGACACCCCGAACCGCACCACCGAGAACAGGCTCCAGTCGAAGTCCGCCAATTCAAATCCACTGTTGTGCGGCGGGAGCAAAATGCCGCGCACATTGCGGGTTTTCAGGATCCGCTGCAGCCGGTGGCCGGGCATCGCGCGATCCACCACAAACTCCTCCAAACGATAGCCGAGGGTCCCGGCCGCCTCCCGCGCGCCCTCCCAGTAGGCGGCGAATTCGTGCAATCTCCGCAGCGCCTTCGGATCGGGCCACTGGTTGAGCCACGCGATGGTCGAATGAATCGTAACCGGTCGTTTTGAGTGCCGATAGGCCGAAAGCGACGAAAGCATCGGGTCCGGATGGTAGCCGAGGCGCTTCGCCGCCGCCTGCACCTCCGTCCGCCGTTGCGCCGACACGCGCGGATCGTCGCGCAGCGCGAGCGACACCGTCACGTGGGACACCCCGATGGCCTGCGCGATATCGCGCAGGGAAACGCGTCTTGGATTCGAGGGGTCGGGCGGAGGCATGGGGAGCAACCTGCCTGCTGTCGCTTAACCGGGTAAACAAAAAAGCCGCCGCGCTGACCCGCCGGTTATCATCCCTCTGTTTTCCAGTGAAACTGGCGGCGGCGTTGTCTTGCCCACCCCGATGGGCGATACCTGCGGCCAGCCCTCTTCGAGTCCGCGCCGATGCGCGGCGCTTCGCCACCTCCTCCATGAAATCGTCCGCTGCCACGCTGGCCCCTTCCAATGTCGTCGAAAATGTCACCTCGTTCGACTACGCCCGAGCCCACGCGCTCTGCGTGGAAAAGGCGCGGCGCAACATCCGTCGGCTCGCTGACCGCCCGGTCTCCGGGGCCTTTTCGCCAAACGGCAACTACTTTGCCTTCCCGGAAGGTTTCTTCGACATCGGCAACTGGAGTTCCTCGTTCTTCACCGGGATGGCCCTGCTCGCGTACGAGACGACGCACGACCCGGACCTCCTGAAGCAGGTCAACCGGCTGGGGGACGTGTACCGCGACAAAGTCACTCGCCACCGCATGGACACCATGCACGACCTCGGCTTCCTGTACTCGCTTTACTCGGTCGCGCTGCACCGGCTCACCGGCGATCTCGATCATCGCCGCACCGGCCTGCTGGCCGCGGAGGAACTCGCCAAACGCTTCAGCGCGCGCGGCGGCTACCTCCAAGCCTGGGGCCGGATGGATGAAAACACGACCGACTACGCCGGCTTGGCGATCATCGACTGCCTGATGAATCTTCCGCTGCTCTTCTGGGCGACGCGCGAGACCGGCAACCGCTATTTTCACGAGATCGCCGTGAAACATGCCGACACGACCCGCGCGAACTTCATCCGCGCCGACGACTCCATCTGCCACGCCTTCCGCTTCGACCTGAAAACCGGCGCGCCCGTCGGCCCGGCGAATTGTTGTGGTTACGCCGTCAATTCACACTGGGCACGCGGCACCACCTGGGCGATCTATGGCTTCGCCCTCGCCTACCGGCACACCGGCGATAATGCCTATCTCGACGCGTCCGCCCGCCTGGCGCGAAAATTCGTCGCGAGCCTCGACGACGAACTTGTGCCCTGCTGGGACTTCCGACTGCCTGCCGACATGCCGCCGCTGCGCGACTCGTCCGCGGCGGCGATTGCGGTGTGCGGCCTCGACGAACTCCTCACGCACCGTCCCGATGCCGCGCTCGCGGAAACCGCCGAAGCCCTGCTCCAGCGGCTTTGTACGCCGTCCTACCTCGATGCGAATCTCGATTGTCCCGGGGTCTTGCGCGCCGGCGAAGTCGGCGATGGCCCCGGTCATACTCCCGGCACCATCAAGGCCAAGAGCGTCTACACGAGCTGGGGCGACTACTATTTCATGGAGGCACTTGACCGTCGGTTGCACGGCCCAACGGGGATTTGGTGAAGCCCGCTCCCCGCCAAAGACCTCTCCCGATCAGCCACCGCCTTCTTCGCTCCCTGCCAATTTCTCAAGAACCCACCTCACTAAACCACAACCTCGTACTCAAATGAACCGACTACATCTTGCTCTGCCCCACCTGGCGCTGGCCGTCTTGCTGGCCATCCCCGGGTTTGCCCAAACCTCCACGTCATCCGCTTCTTCGAATCCGGCTGATCTCGAGGTCGTCGCGCTCTCTCCTTTTACCGTCAACGCCGAAAAGGAGACCGGCTATCGGGCCAAAAACACCCTGCAGGGCAGCCGCATGCGGCTCAGCTTGGATGATGTCAGCATTCCCATGGACGTCATCACGGTGGAACTCATGGAGGACTTTAACATCAACCAGCAGGAAGACCTCTTCAACATCGTCTCCAACATGGAGAATCGCGGCGATAATTTCCTTTCCGGGGTGTATGAGTCCGGCGCCTCCTACAGCATCCGCGGTTTTGTCGGGGTGAAGAGCCTGCGCAACTTCGTGGCGAGCGGCATGCCCTTTGATCGCTACAATTCGTCCAGCTTCGTCGCGTCCAAGGGACCCAATGCGATCCTCTACGGTTCGGGCCCTGGCGGTGGCTCGATCAGCTACTTCACCAAACGATACATGTTCGGCGGCCGGGACCGCACCGACCTGCGAGCAAGCTTCGACAGCGAAGGCTCGGCACGCGGCGAAATCAGCCTCAACCAGGGCCTGATGGCCGATCGGCTGGGCATCAACTTCTCCGCGTTCCGGGATTACAAGCAGTTCTCGATCAAGCCGTCGTATGAAGCGCGATCCGGCTACTACCTGAGCGCCGCCATCAAGCCCTTCAAGCATACGCTGATCAACGCGAGTTTTGAGAAGCGGAAGGATGATATCTTCCGGCCGGCGTCGGACTACACGACCCTCACCGATTACAATACCGCCTGGACCGGTTTCGGTCAGCCGGCGGTCACGACAACGAACCTCACCAGCAACACGGGGAACCTCCGCTATCCCGACGGGCGAGTGGTCACCGGGGCCAACATCGCCCTCTTTGGCATGACCAGACAAGCCGCCCGTGCCCTCACCCTCATCGACGGCAAGATCATCGACACCTTCAACACCGCCGTCACCGACACTCCCTCGACGGCCAACTCCCCCCAGGGGCAGCGCAGCATTCCGCAAGCCATCAAGGATTATTGGCCGATTGAGGCGGGCCCCACCGGGCTCAACGGCGGGGCGGAGGCGCGGAGCGAGGCGTTCGATGTCACCCTGGAGCAGAAGGTCACCGACAACTTCTACCTGACCGCCGCCTATGGCAAGACCGTCACTCCGCGCATCCAACATCAGCATCGGATTCGTGAGTTGCGCCGCGACCCCAACTATTACCAACCCGGCAGCAGCAGCGCCCTGAATCCACGCTTTGGCCAATACTACCTGGAACTTGGCAACGTGAATTACTTCGACCGCAAGAACGAGACCGACACCACCTCCGTCATGGCGGCCTATGAACTGAACCTCGAGAAACACCACCGGTTCCTGGGCAAACACAATCTCGCGGCGATGTATCAGAAATTTGGTGAACTCAATACCAACGTCCGCCAATCCATGCTGCTGACGAAATCGCCCGATGCCTCCTACACTTTGCGGGACGTCAACGATGTGGCCGGGAGACTCAATCTCCGCCAATACATCGAACTCGGCGGACACATGCCGGACTATCGCTCCATCCGCACGCAGGGTTACGAAAACGGCGGTTACAGGTGGGAACTCCAGGAAGGAGTGGGCGGCACCGGCTGGAATTACACCGAGACGCTTTCCAAAATGTTCGTGCTGCAGAGCAGCTTCCTGAAGAGCCGCCTCATCACCAACGTGGGTTACCGGCAGGAGGACGTCGACCAGTTCATCGTGAATTTCTTCAACAATCCGGCCATGCAAAGCCGCCAGACCGCCTACGAGCACTTCACCAAGGCGCAGTCGGTCGACCCGAAATATGTCCGCGTGCCAACCAACAACATCCGGCCGACATCCTTGCCTTCCGTCCCGTGGGAGAGCGTCTCCGGCGTGGCTAAGAACGTCGGAGTGATCCTAAGGGTGATGCCCCAAATCGCCCTCGTCGCCAACCGTTCCCAAAACATCAGCGGGGCCGCGGGCCGGATTGGGGTCTTTGGCCTGCCGCTGCCCTATGAACAGGGCACGAGCGACGATTTTGGCCTTCGCTTCAATCTGTTCAACCAGCGCATGCGCCTGGAATACAACCGGTATGAGACGGCCGTGACCAATCAGGTGGTCCAGGCAAGCGGCGGCTCCATCCGCGCGCCGTACCCCAACGCCATGAACCTGTGGCAAATGATGATCCAAGCCGGCTCGGGCAAGCCGGATGTCTTTTTGAACAGCGAGAATTGGGACACCCGCGATTTTGTTTCCAAAGGTCATGAAATCACGGTCTCCGGGGATCCCGTGCGCGGTTTGAGCACGCGTCTGGCGGTCAGCTACAATGTGCAATCCGCCAGCAACCTGGGCGGAACCTTCATGCCCTGGTGGAATGCGAACCGGGCCGACATCGAGAAATTTGTTTTGGCCAACCCGAATGCCATTAACCGGCTCGACCCGTCCACCACGCCCCAGACCGCCGCCACCCAATGGACCAGCGCCCTGAATCTCTTGCGCCTGCGCGACGATCTCGAGGGTCAGGCGGTCATCAATGTGCCCATTTGGACAGCCAAGATGGTGGCCAAATACAGCTTCCAGGGTGAATGGCTGAAAGGACACGCAACGGGAACCAACGTCGCCTGGCGCGGAAAACAAAAATCCAACTACTTCCGCCGGGCCGACGACTCCTCGGACATCAATGATCCGTTCTATACCGATGCCACCACGGTAACCAACGTCTTCTGGAATTACTCCCGGCGATTGAAGATCGCGGCCAAGCCCGTTACGTGGAGTGTTCAGCTCAACATCAACAATCTGTTCAACAACGATGTTACGCTCAGAACCAACTTCTTCAACACGGTCGATGGCGACAAGAACTCGGCCGTCGTCGCCACGGCGCTGCGCCGCGCCGATTCTCGAGTCATCTCGCTGACGAATTCGTTCAGTTTCTAGTGAAATCACCGTTCGGGTTTCTCCTTGGGTTGGCGTCCGCTCTGCTCGCGCGGAGCGCCGAACCGGTCGCGGAGGGCGCCGTCGTTATCGATTCGATCGACGCCCTCCGCCTCTACGCCAGCCAAGACCGCGTGCAGGTGCGGCTCAAACCCGGCACGTACCGGCTCGATGCCGCGACCTCGCAGCACTTCATCCGCTTCACCGGCCACGACAGCCATTTCGACCTCCGCGGCGTCAAGTTGCTCATCGACACCAAGCTCTTCCAGCCCCGCTACCCGCGCGACGGAACCGACTCATTCTACTGCGCCCTCGATCTCGTCGGCGATTGCATCGTTTTCGAAGGCCTGACCACCGAAAACTACGGCGACCTCCCGGGCCGGCAAAGTCGGAACAAGATCATCAACATCACCGGCTCCGGCGTCGTCCTCCGCGACATCGATATCACCACCTCCGGGTCCAGCCCATGGGGGTACGGCAGCCTCTACGGCATCAGCGGCGGCGAGGTGCGCAAGATGAACGGCATCCGCATCGGCCATCCGGCCGTCGGCGTCCGGCTGCAAAACTGCCGCGTCCACATGCGCGCTATGGGCCACGCGATCTTCGTGCAAGGCGCGGTCGATACCGTGATCGAGGACTGCCACGTGGACGGACTCCTTCGCCCAACCAACGAGATCCTGGCCGAACGCTCCGGCTTCGCCTTCGCTCGCGGTTTCAAGTCGACGGGCCGGAACTACGTCGAAGGTGTCGTCGTCGGACCGCGCGGCGAGATCCTGCCCGACGAGATGATCGCGCTCAGCGAGGACGGCATCCGCCTGTACCCGGAGGCCAGAGGCGACCACCCCACCGGCGCAACCACGATCCGCCATTGCACGGTGCGACAGATGCGTCGCGGAATCTGCACCGGCCTCGGGCGAGCCGCGGACACCGTGATCAACTGCGAAGTGCGCGATTGCGTGGCCGCCGGTTTCAACATCGGCAAAGGCGATGTGTTGGAAAACTGCCGGGCCGACGCCAACTACGCCGAGGCGCTGAGCTGCCCCTACATGAATTCCCACGGCGCCAAGGTGGACCTCGAGATCCTCGACAGCCGCGGCGGCTTGGCCAACAATCTCGTCGCCACTCTCAACGGCCGCAATCACGTCGTACGGCTCCACACCGCCCGCCCGGAATTCGTCCCGCCCGCCATGGGGATCGAACTCGGGACGCACCGCGGCTACGCCTTCTACCAGGCAGAAGACGCACCCGTCGCGAAGGATATCGCCCTGACCAACGACACTCCTGCAGCGGTCCGGTCCAGGTTTGCGCCGATCCCGGCGGCGCGATAATCCGCCCCGCCGCCCTGCGCGGATACACGCAGCGGGGCATCGGTTTGTTTCCAGTGTAATCAACCGCCGGGTTGCACCGTCGGTCTGCGCTCCGCCATGCTGCCGGACCTCCCCCTGCAACTTCCTGTTTCATGATTTCCGCCTACGACTACGCCGTCATCGCGTTCTACGTCATCTTCATGGTGTGTCTCGGCGTCGTGTTTCGCGGGCTGAGCAAGAACACCTCCGACTACTTCCGCTGCGGCGGCTCGATGCCTTGGTGGATCACCGGCACGTCGGCATGGCTGGTGACCTTTTCAGCTTGGACGTTTGTAGGTGCGGCCTCGGAGGTCTACCGCTCCGGCCTGAAGGTGCTACTCCTGTTCTACGCGATGATTCCAGCGCTGATCGTCGTCGCGTGGATCACGGCAGTGCGGTTCCGACGTATGCGCGTGGTCACCTGGATGGAGGCGGTGCGGGCGCGCTTCGGGCCGGTGAGCGAGCAATTTTACACCTGGGTCAAGGTGCCGGTCGAGCTGGTGAAGGCCGGCGTCGGGCTCATGACCATCTCGGTCTTCATGGCCGCTGTGTTCAACGTCCCGATCAACTGGGTCATCGTCGTGCTCGGCATCACGATTACGATCGTAGCCTTTGCCGGCGGCGCGTTTGCCGTGCTGGCGAGCGACTTTGTGCAGATGCTGCTTGTGATGACGATCACGCTGCTCGCGGTGGTGCTGACGCTCCGGCACCCCGAGATCGGCGGCCTCGCGGGCCTCATCGACAAGGTGGATGTGCAGCGTCCGGGGCACTTCCAGTGGTGGCTCTCCTTCCGCCCGGCGATCCTGGTGGGCTGGGGTTTCGCCTTCACCTGCGTGAAGCTCGCCGAGCTCAATAGCCTGGAGTACTCTACCATGTACCTCATGCCCAAGAGTGAGCCGCACGCGCGGCGCATGGTGGCCATTCCATTGATCGGCGGGGTCGTCGGACCGCTGCTCTGGGTCATCCCGCCCCTCGCGGCCACGGTGATGTTCCCCGACCTCGCCGCGGTGTTCCCCAATCTCTCCAAGCCCACCGAGGGCGCGTTCGTCGCCGTCGCGCTCAAGGTCATGCCGATCGGCCTAATCGGATTGCTCCTCTGCGCCATGTTCGGCGCGACCCTGACGCAAATGGACGCGGCGGTGAACAAGTACGTCGGCGTTTTCGTCCGGAGTTTTTATCTCCCCATCCTTCGGCCCAACGCGCCGGAGAAACACCTGCTGGCGGTCGGCAAGCTCTGCACCCTCGGCTTCGGCGCGATCATCGTCGTGCTCAGCCTGCTCATTAATACCTATCGTTCGACCGATGTCTTCACCCTCCTGAATCAGCTCATGGTGAGCGTGGGGCTCCCGCTCACGATCCCGGTTTTTCTCGGGCTCTTCTACAAACGCACGCCCGGCTGGTCGGCGTGGGGCACCGCCCTCGTGGGCTTCGGCTACTCGGCGTGGGCGAACTTCAGCTTCAAGGCCCGCCTCGAGGCGCCCGACTTTCTCGCGCAGCTCCCGGTGTTTGCCCGCGAGGTGCTCGGCCACCCGGAGCGGGCGCTCACCGGCGCGGAGCGGGCCGACTTGCTCCTCGTGGTGACGGCGCTGGGCACCCTGCTGGTGACGTCCGTCGTGTTCTTCGGTTCGGCGCTCTTCTTCGGCCGCCCGGCCGCAGCGGCGGACCGCGAACGCGCGGAGGGGTTTTTCACCAACCTCCAGACGCCCCTGAAACCCAAGGAAGACGCCGCGGTGAGCGACGAGCCGGTTTACCGCATGCTCGGCGTACTCTGCATGGTCTACGGCGGGTTTATCTTGCTGCTCATGTTGATTCCGAACGGCCTCGCCGGCCGGCTGTGCTTCCTTTTCGTCGGCGGCGTAATCAGCGCGGCCGGCGTGGTGCTCTACCGCGTCGCCAACCGGAAGCGAACCCAGGAGCGGCACGGGGCGGTGGCTCTTGGATAATTCCAAGACCGCCTCGTAAACCGAGGGGCCGCGCCCATCCCCCGGTGGGTAACAAAAACTCCATCCGCACCGGAAGTCGTTGATGGTTGACCGAATCGAGGCCGGCTCAATTGCCATGCTTTCCCTCGTTCTCGCGATGTTGTGCAGCTTGACGGCAGCGTTTGGCGCCCGTCGAAACCTCGTCCTGAAGAACCGCGTATGGCGGCACCAACTGCTGGTGCTGAACCCATTCGACGCGCTACGCTTGCCCGTTCGATAGACGCAGGGCCCCGAGGCATCTGAGGATTCGTTACGCTGGGCCTCGCGCGTCCGCGCCTCCGAAATCGTCGAGAATACCTCAACCCGAAGGAATGCGGCGGGTGGGTCGAGTTGAGTCGTGCGACACGCCTGACCTGATGCGTGATTGTCCATTCGTTCCTCCAGATACAACCGATGCACCGACGTAGAGCATGCCAGATCGGAGGCGCAGGAAATAGACGACACAGACGCCCCTCGACAGGCTCGGGAGCATTCGACGCGCTTCGGCAATTAGCCCATTCATATTGTTCGATTACACCGGCCTTTCGACTTCGCTCAAGGCCTTCGGCCGCAGGCCATGAGCAAGCCGTGCTTGGACGGCGCGTCGAAGACTTGAGGCGTTCGGAGCGTCCCTCGACGCGCTGCGCTTGCCCGTTCGACAAGCTCAGGGCCCCGAGCGGAGCCGAGGGGCTCAGGCCATTCGACGCGGGCCTCCGATCATCCGAGGCGTTGCGGCTTTATCTCGCCGGCCGCAGGCCATGAGCAAGGGCCGAGTTCGATGAGGCCCGCGTCGAATGGCTGCCCGCAATGGATCAAACCGAGAACTTTTGAAGCGAATTAAAGACCGAAATCACGCAAGGGCACTGGCAGTCTGTTTCATCCCGGAAAAAACCCGCTCCGCCACTCGCTCGGGAAACGAACGCGGTAGCTGCCGCTCCACTGAGGTGATGACTCGATCGACTTGGCCGGCGGTTTCGGCGAGCAGTTCCTTCGCGTCGCCCAACCCCGCGTCTCGCGCCACGGCGTCCCAATGCCGCGCCTTGATTTCGGTGAGCTTCCAATGCGGGTTCTTGCTTCGCACGGCGAGCGCCAGTTTCGCTTTGCGCACATCGAGCATGTTTGGGCCGCGCCCAATAATCGGCCATGCCGACAGGACATCGTAGAACGGTGTCAGGCGATACGTGCCGCCGCGTTCGTGAAAGATCGAGTAGTTCTTGGCGTGGCCGTCGGTCGCCGCGAGCAACCAGAACACGATCTGCGCCTTCACGAAGGCCCGCTTGTCCGCCTCCGCGCGGGCGCTGCCATCCAGCACCCGCAGAATGTCGCGCATGCCCGGACCACCCTCTGCTTCGTATTTCCGGGCGGTAGCCACGCCCAACGCCTGGCAAAAATCCTCCTGCGGCAGACGAGCGATCCAGCGCCCAGCCGCCCGTGCCCGATCAAACCGCTCGACGACCAGCGCCTTGTGCCGGCCGAACCGGGCGATTTCGCACCGGGCGATGTCGAAGCCAAACGCCTCCATCACCCGAGAGCAGAGCCATTCATTTTCGACCGAGTCTTTCATGTCCGCCTGCAGATTGCCGACCAGGCCGAGCGGAAGCTTGAGGATATGAGTCGTTGGCGTCGCTCCGAGCGGTCGGCACCACCTTCCTTGGTGAAGAAGCAACGCGGTCTTTTCCTGCGCACCCGCAATGGAAATCCGGAAATCATCCGGCTCCTGGTACCCGACCACGCGCCCACCGGAAAGTGCGGTGTCGATGGCGCGCTCGACCCCCGCCTCGGTCAACGGCTCCGCTTCGATCCGATCAACTCCCTTGGGTGGCTCCCCCTCCGGCAGCAGTTGCACGGCCCCGACACAATCGCGCCCAACCGCCGTGAGCAGATCGAACGCCCCCGCCGAGGCCGTGGCAAATCGGGATTGCAATCGCGCGCGGATGGCGTCGCTGTCCGGCAGCAGGTTCTCAAAGTAGTGGGACACGACATCTCCCTTGTGCGCGGCATTGCCGGGAAGAAACGGCAGGGACAGGGAAATTGCCCGGCCGGCGGGCGAGGCGATCCAGCCCGGATCGTAGGCGAAGACGTCAGCGCGGCGTTCGCGGCACCACGTGCCGACACGAACGCCATTCATCCACACGGCGAGAGAGGAAGATGTCGGCATGGAGGGCTTACCAGGTATTCGCGTTGGTCGCACCCTTCGCCTTCGGTGGCTCGGGGGTGCGGGGCACCGCCGGCGTGGTGATCACCAATCGGCCACCCAACGCGGAGACCAGGCGTGCGATCTGGTCGAAACCCGTCACGCTAGGATTGGCTTCGATCCGGGCCAGCCGTTTCTGGCTGACCCCGAGCCGCAAGCCGGCCTGGGTCTGATTCAGGTGCTGCGTCTGGCGCAGCGCTCGCAACACGGTCCGCAGCTGAGCGGGGGTGGTGACGGGATAATCCATCCTGCAAAGATACTCCCTTAAAAGAGTAAGAGCAAGCTACTATTCTAAGGGAGTAACTGGAATTTACTCCCGTGGGTGACACAAAGTCCATCCGCGCCGGATGCCGCTGATGGCCGGCCGAGTAAACAACCCCGGGGCAAGCCCCGAGGCATTTCGGAAAGCCGGACCGTGTAGCCGGGGTCGTTGACCCCGGCCCGGCATCAGCGAGGCCGGCTACAACCTAGCCGACAGAGCGACAGTTGGGCCTTGTCTACAACACCGTGATGCGGGCTATCGTCGCCTTGGAGGCCGCAGGCGTTTTGACCAAAGTGGGCGACCACAAGCGCGACCGTGTTTTCTGCGCCCGCGCGATTCTCGATATTCTGGATGGGCCGGCGCGCTTGATGCCGGAGGTCTCAGCGATGCCTCGTCGGAAAGGCGGCGGGTAGGGTATTTGATCGAAATGCCACCAGAAGACGCCCCAACATGGTTCGGCAACGAGAAGCAGCCAGCCGATGCGGCCGCAGGCCATGAGCAAGGGTCGAGTGCAGCGAGGCCCGCGTCGAATGGCCGCCCGGCGTGGATCAAACCACGAACTTTTGAAGCGAATCGGGCGTTTTCAGAGGGAGGCCCACAGGGCAACTCGATGGTAAGTCGAAGTATGGCGCCGACATGACGGGCCGGCAACAGGGTGTCTCGTCATCAATTCGCTTCATTCGCTTCAACCGCCGTGGATGCGAACTTCTGGAACGAATCAAACGATGGAAGCAACCAAAGGTCTGAGACCACACTGAGACAACTCGCATGCACCTTACGGCTGAAACTCTCCGGGACGCAGCCCCAACAGAAACTCTTCAGCCGGCAGGCAGAGGACATCGTCGCGCTTGAAGCGCTCTTTTCCTCTGTAAACTAGGTAGCGCTGGCTTTGCGGATAGTCTTCGGCAAAATTCTTAAGCGCCCGCAGGTCATCGGACCGCACCTGCGTCGAGTTCTTCACCTCCACCGCATAAAGTCCCGAGTCGCCGTAAACCACGAAATCGACCTCCACCTGCGAGCGGGTCTGCCAGTAG
>SXSC01000233.1 GCA_005792355.1 Opitutaceae bacterium | reverse complement strand
TTGAATTTGCGGCATTCGTCTCCCTTGCCACGGCTGGTTCCCGCCTTCAATCCCGGACCGGCCCAACTCAGGTTCAGGTCTCTTTTTCGTTCCTCTCTCCACCTCTTCGCTTCAGGTGCAGGTCAGGATGTCTGAGGCTGCGGCGCGCGCCTGGGCTGCCCCCCGACGGAGCGGCGTGAAAGCCGCGGCGGCGTCTGATTTGACCTGGCGGGGATATCGGGTCTTTGACCCCGGGCCCACCAGACTCCTTTCGCTTCTTGCAGCGTCGCTCCAACGTCCGGCAACCTTTTAACCATGAACTTTCCACCGTCCAACTCCGCCGAATCCTCGAAAAGCCGCCGTCTCTGGTTCCTGGCGCTCACGGCCTTTCTGGTCATCGTCGCGCTGGCCGGAGTTCACCTCCAGTCGGACCTGGAACGTAATTTCAAGGCCTGGCTCACGGCCGGCATTTTCGCGCTGGGCCTCGTGTTGGTATTGGTTTGGTTTTCCTTTCTCAGCCGCTACCCGTGGCGGCGGCGGCTGCTGGTGCTCACCGCAATTGGGTTCGTCGCCCTGGGCTTTTCGCAATTGGTGCGCGTGACCGGGACGGTCAATTCCACCAGTCTGCCTCGACTGGCATGGAAATGGACGCAAACCCGCGCTCCGCAACTCGCCAGGTTGCCGCCGACGGCCACCACCATCAGCCGCACTTCGGACATTCCCGACATCCCGCAGTTCTTCGGCCCGAACCGAGACGGGATCGTCACGGGCGCGAAGCTCGGCCGGGATTGGACTTCCACGCCGCCCAAGCAGCTGTGGCGCCAGCCGATTGGCGGGGGCTGGTCCGCCTTCGTCGTGGTCGGCGGCCGGGCCTACACCCAGGAGCAACGCGGCGACAGCGAGGCGGTCACCTGCTACGATCTGCTGACCGGAAAACTACTTTGGTCGCACGCCTGCGCGGTGCGATTCTACCAATGGCAGGGCGGCGAAGGTCCGCGCGCGACACCGACGGTGGATCGCGGGCAGGTATTCACGTATGGGGCGACCGGAATCCTCGATTGCCTCGATGCGGCGACGGGCGAGCGCGTGTGGTCGCGCGAGGTCCTGAAGGAAAACAAACTCGACAACCTCGAATGGGGCCTGAGCGCTTCGCCGCTGGTCTTCGACGAAACCGTGGTCGTGACCGGTGGCAACACCCCGGGGCCGACGCTGCTGGCCTTCCGGCGAACCACCGGCGAACCACTCTGGCGCAGCGGCACCGACCGGGCCAGTTACTCTTCGCCAGTGCTGGCGACGCTCGCCGGCCGGCGCGTCGTGCTGGCGTTGAACGGGGCGTCACTCACGGCGCACGATCCGTCCACTGGCGTCGTCGTGCTCACCTATCCTTGGGCCGAGCGAATTCCCAAAGCGTCGCAGCCCGTCGTCCTCGCGGGCGATCGGGTTTTCCTCTCGGCCGGATATGGCCAGGGCTGCCAGTTGCTCGAAATCAAGGCGGGCGCGGGCAATCAACTCACCGCCACGCAGCTCTGGAAAAACATGCGCATGAAGAACCAGTTCAACAGCGTGGCCCAGCGGGACGGATATCTCTACGGGCTGGATGACGGCCTGCTCGCGTGCCTCGAAATCACGAGCGGCGAACGCAAATGGAAGGACGGTCGGTACGGCTCGGGCCAGACCTTGCTCGTCGATGATCTCGTCATCGTCCAAACTGAAACCGGTCCCGTCGTGCTCGCCGAGGCGAAGCCGGACGGCTTCCGCGAACTCGGCCGCCTCGCCGCGCTGAGCAGCAAGACGTGGAACCACCCCACCCTCGCCGGCCGCTACCTGCTCGTGCGCAACGATCAGGAAGCCGCGTGTTACGAACTTCCCCAGTAGGACACGGCGGAATTCTCCTGTAGCCTTTCGAGACCGCACCTGCTTCACAGTTCAAGTTCACCAACCCGCTCAAACCAAATACCCATGTTTACCCATCCAAAGATCCGCGCGCTGCTTGCCGTTGTCGCGACAATGCTGCTCAGCCCTACCGCCACCGCGGCCGAATTCAGCGGCATTCGCGACAATGGCGCGTTCTTTTCCGAGCCGGCCAAGGCCGAGGCCGGCCGCAATATTGCGGAGATTGGCAGGCGTTTCAAAAAAGATCTTGTCGTCGAAACTTTCGGAGCGGTCCCGGACGACATCAAGCAAGGCGTGGATCTCCGGGACCGGGCCGCGGTCAAGAGCATGTTTGAACAGTGGACGGTGAAGCAGGCCCGGCAGCAAAACGTCAACGGCATCTACATCCTGCTCTCAAAAGATCCGGCCCATCTGCAGGTGGTGGTTGGCAACGAAACCCAACGGACGGTCTTCACTCTCGGCGATCGCGACGCCCTGGTCGGCACGATGCTGGCCAAATTGCGCGGCAAACAAAACGACGCCGCCCTGCTGGCGGGCGTAAATTTCGTGGGTTCCGCCATGAAAAACCACGCGCTGGCGCGGAGCCGTGGTCCCGTTCCGACCAAGGTTGAGGCGCCGGACGAAAAGCCAAATCCGTGGGGTTGGGTCATCGCGGCAGTCCTGGGTGCCGGCGCGGCCTGGCTCGTGGTCAGAGTTATTCGTTCAATTTTCAGTGGCGGCGGCGCGGCCGGATCCGCCGCAACCCCGGGGGCGGGCGGTGGCGGATTCTTCAGTTCGCTGCTCGGCGGCATGTTCGGCGCGGCGGCGGGCATGTGGCTCTACAATCAATTCTCGGGCCATCATGGCTCCAACTCCGAGCAGGGTGGCGGAGACGATTCCGAGTCCCGCCGCCGGGACAGCGACTACTCCGGATCGGGGGATACTTTTAGTGACGACTCAGGCGGAAGCGACATCGGCGGTGGCGATTCCGGCGGTGGTGATTCTGGCGGTGGTGATTTTTGACACGAGCGCCCGGTGAAGCTCGGCCAGCTTCACCGGCTTCGGTGCAAAATCATTCCCTGCCTTCGCGAAGCGATCAAATCGCCAGGTGGCTCCGCCGCATCACGGGATGCGGGGCGAAGATCCGCTGGCTCGCGCTGGTCGTGTCGCCTGCCAGCCGCCGCCGGGCAACCTCGATGATCCCTTCGGCAAAGCGCTCCCACGGAATCGCAATCGTCGTGAGATCGAGCGACTCCGATACGGGCGCGTCATCGAAACCGACCACCGCCGGCCGCGGCAGGCCGAGTTCGGTGCCCGCCGCCAGCAACGCCGCCGCCAGCCGGTCGTTGCAGCAAAAGACCGCGTCAAAACCACCGCGTGCGACCCGGCGGGCCGCCGGTCCGGCTTCCTCCGCGAACCAGGTTCCCGCGGAAACGACCTCGCACTTCGGCGCGTGGTCGAGAAACCCCCGCACCCGCTCCCCGCTGCGAACATCCTTCGCCGGCCCGGCCAAGACCGCAAACCGCCGGCGCCGGCCGCTCCGCGCCGTGAGGATCTGCGCGGCCGCCGCACCACCAGAGTAATCGTCCACGGAAAAACTGTCGACCACGGTCGCGCCCAGCCCGGGCGGCGGGCGATCGTTGAGCAACACGGCGAACCGCTGCAGCGGGCCAAGGGCGGCGGCCAATTCCGGACTCTCCCAAAATACCGGCAGCTGGTCCGCCGGCGGCAGTGGGGAAGTCGTCTCCGCCAACGCCACCGTGCAATCGATCGCGACGCCGCGCAGCGCTTCCCGCACGACCGAGAGCAATTGCGCACCAAAGCTGCCCTGCCGTTTTGCCCGCGCGTGAAAAACCAGGGCCACGCCACGCAGCTCGTGGGCCGGCCCCGGCACATAACTGCCGGAGCCCGGGGCCCGCACCAGCCAGCCCTCCGCCTGCAGCTCCGTCATCAGGCGATGCGCCGTCTGGTAACTCAGGCCGTGCGTCTGCGCCACGGCGCGGTTCGACAGAAACCGCTGCCCCGGGCGGTGAAATCCCTCCCGCAGCCGGCCGATGATCCGCTCCTTGGCTTCGATGACTTTCGGAGTGCGGGGCCGGGGCATCACGGCGTTATCATATCACTTCCTACAAAAAGCGATTGAATAACGATTGCGCCACCCACCCGGAAATTTCAACCTTGCCGCCATGAGCAGCCGCGGTGCGTTCCTCGAGGGCAAGGTCATCGTCATCATCGGTGGCACCACGGGGCTTGGCCTCTCGGCCGCCCGCGCCTGTGTCCGCGCCGGCGCCCGCGTGGTCATCACCGGACGCAACGCGGGCAGCGTCACTGACGCCGCCGCCGCACTGGGCGTCGCCGGGGCCGCCCTGGCCGGCGATGCGATTGATCCGGGCCATGCGCCGGCCGCCATCGCCCTCGCCCGCGAACGCTTCGGCGGGTTTCACGGGCTCTATCATGTCGCCGGCGGCAGCGGCCGCCGCATGGGCGATGGGCCCCTGCACGAAATCACCGACGAGGGGCTGCGCGCCACCCTCGAGCTCAACCTGCACTCGGTCGTGTTCTCGAACCGCGCCGCGGTGCGGCAGTTTCTCGCCCAGGGCTCCGGCGGTTCCATTCTCAACCTGAGCTCCGTCCTCGCCTGGTCGCCCTCGCCGACGTTTTTTGCGACGCACACCTATGCCTCGGCCAAGGCGGCCATCATCGGTCTCACGAAATCGACCGCCGCCTACTACGCCCCGCGCGACATCCGCTGCAACGTCCTCGCCCCCGCCCTCGTGGAAACTCCCATGGCGCGCCGCGCGGCGGGCGATGCGACGATCCAACAGTTCACCGCCACGAAGCAACCACTCGACGGCGGCCGCATCGGCCGCCCCGAGGATTGCGACGCCGCCGCGGTGTATTTCCTGTCCGACGCCGCCCGGTTCGTCACCGGCCAGGTCCTGGCCGTCGACGGCGGCTGGACCGTCAGCGAAGGCCAGATCCCGCCGGCCAGCAGCCCAGCCGACTCGCCGTAAAAGTCTCTTCTTTGAACAATTTCTCCATCGGGATCGCGGAGCCTCCCCAAAACAGCGAGCCAAGGATTTTGGCGGCAAGGCCAATGAACCTCGCGGAATTATTCCCAATCGCCCAACCGATCTCCCAACCGCGCCCGCCAAAATCCTCCTCATGAGCGCCGCCACCGACTACTACGACCAGACCCAGGCGCTGCTCGCGCGCCTGCGCGCCACGCAATTGCCCGCCATCGCACGCGCCGCCGAGCTCTGCGCCGAACGCATCGCCCGGGGTGGACTCATCTTCCTGTTCGGCGCCGGCCACTCGCGAATGATGTGCGAGGAGATGGCGCCACGGCAGGGCTGCTTCGTGGGTTTCTACTCGTGGGCGGAACAGGCGGTGTCGCAGCATTGCGCGACGATTGGGATGAACGGCCTGCGCGGCCCCCTCTTTCTCGAAAAGATCGAGGGCTACGCCGAACAACTCCTCTCCGGTTTCAAGTTCGGTCCGCACGATGCGTTCATCGTCATCTCCACGTCGGGCATCCGCCCCCTCATCGTCGAAATGGCCCTCGGGGCGAAGGCGCGCGGGCTGCCCGTCATCGGCGTCGTCTCCGTCGCGCATTGCTCGCAGTCCCAACCCACCCACTCGTCCGGGAAAAAATTGATCGATGTCGCCGATCTCGTCCTCGACAACCAATGCCCGCCCGGCGACTGCGTCGTGGAGCTGCCCGGCCTCGCCTGGCGCACCGGGCCGACATCGACTGTCACCGGCGCCATGTTGATCAACATGCTGCGCTGCGAAACCGCCGCGCGCCTCCTGCAGCGCGGCCACCCGCCGGTGATGCTCCCCAGTCACCAGTTTACGGGTACGCCCACCACCCATGCCGCCGAGGAACAACTCGAAGCCTACTACGAGGGCTACCGCCGCAGCGTCGCGCATCTCTTTCTGTAAAAATCCCCGGGGCATTGATCCAGGCCTCCTCACTCCATGTGCCAATCATCATTCCTTTTTGTAGGAGCGGCTTTACGCCGCGATAGATTCCCAAATCGCGGCATAAAGCCGCTCCTACAGCAATCCAAGCCGAAGCAAGCTTCGGGGTATCGGACCCAACGCGAATGAACTGGGCCGTCGGGATCGATGTGGGTGGCACGAACCTCAAGGCCGTCGCCGTCGCGGCCGACGGCACCGTCCTGCACCGCGCCTCCCGCGCGAGTGAAGACGGCGTCGCCACCGCCTCCGACTGGACCCGCCACGCGCGCGCCACCCTCGCTGAATTCTCCCGCCTCCGTGGCGGCGCACCGGCCGCCGTCGGCGTCTGCGCCCCGGGACTCGCCGCCGCCGACGGCCGCAGCATCGCCCATCTTCCCGGGAAACTTGCCGGTCTCGAGCGCCTCGACTGGACCAGCGCGCTCGAGCGCGCCGCCGTGGTACCGGTGCGCAACGACGCCCACGCCGCTCTGTTGGGCGAGGCCTGGACGGGCGCCGCCCGTGGCCGGCAACATGTGGTGATGCTCACGCTCGGCACCGGGGTGGGCGGCGCGGTGATGAGCGACGGACGATTGTTGCGCGGCGCCATCGGCCGCGCCGGGCACATCGGGCACCTGTCGCTTGATCCGGATGGCCCCGCGAGCATCGTCGGAATGCCCGGCGCGATCGAAGTGATGATCGGTGATTGCACCCTCGCCTCCCGCAGCGGCGGCCGATTCACGAGCACAGCGGCGCTGGTGGCCGCGCATCAGGCCGGCGATTCGGAGGCCTCACGCCTCTGGCTACGCTCCGTCCGCTCGCTCGCGTTTGCCCTCGGCTCGTGCATCAACCTCTTCGATCCCGAAATTATTGTGCTCGGCGGCGGGATCTCCGCGGCGGGTGAGGCCTTGTTTGGGCCGCTCGCCATCGAATTGGATCGCATCGAATGGCGTCCCGGCGGGCATCGGGTGCCGGTCGTGCCGGCCGTGCTCGGCGAGTGGGCCGGGGCCATCGGTGCGGCCTGGCAGGCCTCCCAACCGGAGGTTCCCTCCCGGTCATGACTTCCCGCGAACGCATCCTCGCCGCGATGACGCGGGCGCCCGTCGACCGCTTACCGATCGATTTCGATGGCACCCGGCAAAGCGGGATTTCGGTCTTCGCGTATGCGCAACTGCGCCGGCACCTCGCGGCAACCGGGAAACACAGCGCGGCCGCCGCGGGAGCGCTCCCGCCGATTCGCGTCTTCGATCTCTTCCAGATGCTCGCCGAAGTGGAGCCGGCGATCGCCGCGCGCTTCGGGGCCGATTGCGTGGCGCTCAACCGGCGGGCGGTGGCGTTTGGCCTGGTGAACGAAAACTGGAAACCATGGCAGCTCTACGATGGCACCGCGGTGGAAGTCCCGGGGGCCTTCGCTCCCGAGACGCTACCCGATGGTGATCTCGTGCTGCGCCGCGGCGGCGAAATCATCGCGCAGATGCCGGCGCGCGGCTTCTATTTCGACCGCCTCGAGAAGTACCCGGGTGCGCTCCACCCCGACCTCGACGCGTGGGAACCGCCGCGCCTGACGACGGCGGACCTCGCCCATTTCCGCAGCGAAGCGGAGCGGCTCCATCGCACCACCGACAAGGCGATCATCGCCGCACTCGGGCCGCCCTATGAGTTGTTCAACGGCATCGGCCAGGGCGGGTTCGAGGACTGGATGGTGACCTTCGGCAGCGAGCCCGCGTACGTCACCCGGCTCTACCGCAAGCTCACCGACGCGTGGCTGGAAAACCTCGAGGCGTTTCACGGCGCGGTCGGCGACCGTATCCAGATTTTGCAGATCGCGGACGACTTCGGCACCCAGGCGGCGCCGTTCCTGTCCGTGCGTGCGTTTCGCGAGCTCCTGCTGCCAGCCTACCAGCGCGGGCTCGACTGGATCCACGCCCGCACGCCGTGGAAGGTCCTGCTGCACTCCGACGGGGCCCTCGTGCCGCTCCTGCCCTCGATCATCGAGATGGGCGTCGACATTCTCAACCCGGTGCAGACGACCGCCGCCGGGATGGACCCGCGCCGGCTCAAGGCCGAGTTCGGCGACCGGCTCGTGTTCTGGGGCGGGAGTTGCGACTGCCAGGGCACGCTCACCCGCGGCACGCCCGCGCAGGTTGCGGCCGAGGTCCGCGCCCATCTCACGAGCTTCACGTCCGGCAGCGGCTTCGTGTTCGCGTCCGTCCACAACATCCAGGCCAACGTCCCACCCGCCAACATCGTCGCGCTCTTCGACGCCGCGCTCGCTTACCGCCCCGCCGCATGAAACCTGCTGAATCCTACCTCGCCGGCGCCCGCGCCATCGTCGAGACCGTCGCGGCCCAACTGCCCGCCATCGCCACGGCCGCCGACTGGTTCGCCGCGACCATCTTGACCGGTCGCATGGTGCATCTCTTCGGCTCCGGCCATTCGCGCATCATGGTCGAGGAGATGTGGCCGCGCTACGGCTCGTTCCCCGGCTTCAACCCCATCGTCGAGCTGTCGCTCTCGTTTCACAACCTCGTCGTCGGCGCCAACGGCCAGCGGCAGGCGATGTTTCTGGAAAACGTCAGCGGGCTCGCCGAGCGCATCCTCCGCAACTACGACCTCAAACCGACTGACACCGCCCTCATCGTCTCGTCCAGCGGCTGCAACGTCGTGCCGGTCGAGATGGCCGAACAGTTCCAGCGCCGCGGCGTGCGTGTGGTCGCCCTCGTGAGCCGCGCCCACGCCGAGGCCTCGGTCTCGCGCCGCGCCGACGGGAAGAGACTCACCGACTTCGCCGACCTCATCCTCGACACCGGCGCACCGGTCGGCGACGCCATGGTACGCATCGACGGACTCGATACGCCGGTGGCCCCCGGCTCGACCGTCGGCGGCTGCCTCGTCGTCAACGCGATCAAGGCCGAGGTCGCCGCCCGCCTCACCGCCGCCGGCCAGCCGCCCAAGGTGCTGAGCGCGGGAGTTATCGTCGGTTCGGCGCGCGCGACCGAATTGTTCGAGGCCGCCTACGACGAGCACGCCCATCGCCTCGCCCAACTTTACGCCCACGTCGGCCCGGCCTGACGGCCCCGTCCAGCCAGTTCGCTGCAACCGCGCGTGACGACTGACGTCAAAACCAACGTTAAGCGCGCCTCCTCTCCGCAAAGCCAATCCTCCTCCCCGAACTCATGAACACCTCAACCGCCTCCGACGTCACCCGTCGTCATTTCCTCGCGCAGGCCGGTCTCGGCCTCGCCGCCGTCTCAACCACGAGCCTGGCCGTCGCCCAGGGCAGCGCCGCCAACAGCAAGATCCGCCTCGGCGTCGTCGGCTGCGGCGGCCGCGGCCAGTGGATCACCGGACTGTTCCAGGAGAACGGCGGCTATGAGATCGTCGCGATCGCCGACTACTTCCAGAGCCGCATCGACGAAAATATCACCAAGACCAAACTCACGGGCGTTCGCTCGTACACCGGACTCCAGTGCGCCGGGAAAATGATCGCCGCCGGCGGGCTCGACGCGGTCGCGATCATCAGCCCGCCGTACTTTCACCCGGCCCAGGTCAAGGCCGCCGTCGCCGCCAAACTGCATGTCTACCTGGCGAAACCCCCGGCCGTCGACGTCCCCGGGGTTTTCTCCATCGCCGACGACGGCAAGATGGCGCGGCAAAAGGGCCAGGTCTTCCTGATCGATTTCCAGACTCGCGCGGACCCCTTTTATCTGGAGGCCCTCCAGCGCCTGCATGCGGGCGCGCTCGGCGACTATTGCTTCGGCGAGGCTTTCTACCACGCCGGCCGACTGGCGCGCAAATTGACGCCCGGCACCGAACAGGAGTCCCGCCTCCACAACTGGGCCTTTGATCAGAGCCTGTCGGGCGACATCATCGTCGAACAAAACATCCACACCCTCGACGTGATGAGCTGGATCATGAAGGACGCGCCGCCGTTGCGCTGCACCGGCACCGGTGGCCGCCGGGTCCGAATTGATGTCGGCGATTGTTGGGATCATTTCGCCATGGTCTACGAGTACCCCAACAACGTCGGCGTTACCTTCAGTTCGCGTCAATTCGACGCCCACGGCGAGCCCGGTGGCATCATCAACCACATGTTCGGCACCAAGGGCGTCTTCCTCAGCAAGTACGGCGGCGATGTGATGATCCGCGGCGGCGCGGACTCGTTTTATCGCGGCGGCTCAACCAAGGCGATCTACAAGGACGGCGCGGTCGCCAACATCGAGGCGTTCCACGCGCAGATCCTGGCCAAGGACACGAAGAACCCCACGCTCGAACCTGGCACCACGAGCAACCTCGTCGCCATCATGGGCCGCATGGCCGCCTACGAAAAACGCACCGTCACCTGGGCGGAAGTCATCGCTTCGAAGAAGAAACTGTCCGTCGACCTCTCGGGCCTCCAAGCGTAACCGTCCCACACAACTCCTCCGCCATGAACCCACTCGACCGCCGTTCGTTCCTCAAACACTCCCTCGGCGCCGTCGGCGCGGCCGCGTTGCCGCTGTCGCTGCGGGCGGCCTCAAAGTCACCGCCCACCGGCTTCAGGATCTTCGCCTGCGACTGGACCCTGCAGAAGACCTGCAGTCCCGAAGCCTTTGAACTCGCCGCCCGGA
>SXSC01000232.1 GCA_005792355.1 Opitutaceae bacterium | reverse complement strand
CGTTTTCGCAGCTTGGTCTGCTGCAGCTTTTGCATCGGCAATCGTCTTGGCTTTCGCCGCCTGGTCAGCCGCAGCCTTGGCGTCGGCCACCGCTTTTGCTTTCGCAGCTTGGTCTGCCGCCGCCTTCGTCTTCGCAGACTGGTCAGCAGCGACCTTGGCGTCAGCAGCTGCCTTCGTTTTCGCAGCTTGGTCTGCTGCAGCTTTTGCATCGGCAATCGTCTTGGCTTTCGCCGCCTGGTCAGCCGCAGCCTTGGCGTCGGCCACCGCTTTTGCTTTCGCAGCTTGGTCTGCCGCCGCCTTCGCGTCCGCAATAGCCTTCATCTTCGCGGCTTGGTCTGCTGCGTCTTTGGCTGCTTTCGCAGCGGCTGCTCGATCCGCAGCCTCCTTCGCAGCTTTTGAAACTGCAGCTCGCTCTGCCGCTTCCTTCGCGGCTTTTGCGCGCTCTGCCGCTTCCTGTGCAGCTTTCGCTGCCGCAGCTCGCTGTGCTGCTTCCCTCGCAGCCTTTGCGCGCTCTGCTGCTTCCTGCGCAGCCTTCGCAGCCGCTGCCCTTTCTGCCGCCTCGCTCGCAGCCCTTGCACGCTCTGCCGCCTCCCTAGCGGCTTTTGCTTGTTCCGCGGCTCGTGCTGCTGCCTGAGCTGCGGAAGTATCCGCCGCGAAACCGATCGCAGAGACCAAGAACGCACAGACGGTAAGTCTAAATATCTTGCGGATGCTGGAATTCATACAGGACTCCTAAAGAAGAATTTGGGAAGCGGTTTAGTTCTATCAGAATATGGTAACGCGCAGACCGGCCGACTTCTTTCAAATACTGCAATGAATGCAAACGAACAATGTGCGGTGCAATGCGAGGTGACGCCGGAACTCGTGGAACGAAATGGGAGTGCAGCCGTGGCCGGCTCAGAAGCCATACGTCGCCCGCATTGTCCAATTGTGCCGCACGCGCGGGAGCAGGTAGCGCACGATCACGCCGGGGGCGGTCGCGGAATACGGGAGGCGGGCTTCCTGGCCGAAGATGTTTTCGATGTTGAGCTGGAGGTCGAGCGACTGGCCGCGACGGAGGGCGAAGCGTTTGCCGAGCATGCCGCTCCACGTGATCGCGCTGCGGCCGAGCATGACGGCGTCGCGGTTTGCCGCGTCGTAGCCGATCACGGCGGGGCCGCGATAGTTGGCGCCGAGGCCGGCGCGCACGCCGCGCGCGAGGCGCGGGGCGTCGTTGGAGAAGCGGTAGCTCGTGAAGGCGTTGAAGGTGTGCTCGACGTGCGCGAAGGGTGACTTGCCGGTGCCGCGCAAAAACGGATCGGCGACCGAGAGGCTGTAGGCGTAAACATCGGCGAAGGTCGCGGGGTTGAGGACGAAATCGCGCTGCGGCGTGCCGTCGCGGGCGCGCACGAAGGTCGCGACCACCCCGGGGGTGTCGTCGAGGAGCGCGGGGCTGCGCTCCCACTCGGATTTCACGCTGGCGAGGAAGGCCATTGAGTCGGAGAGGATGTTGGCCTGCTTGAGCTGGTTGCGGGCGGCGTTGAGCGTGATGCTCCAGCCGGGCGCGAGGCGGCCGGTGATCTCAATCTCGGTGCCGCGACCGGCGAGGTCCGAGGCGTCGCGCGCCTGCGACTCGGTGTTGAGGAGCGTGATGCCGGCGGCGGCGACGGACGCGGGGAGCGGCTTGCCGCCCGCGCGGAGGGTGGTGAGCGCGGCGTTGGCGGCGGTGGAGATGTTGTTCTTCGGCGCGTTGAGCGAGGGCTGGAACTGGTTCACGCCGTCGGCGCGATAGACGTTTACGTTGGCCGAGAGGCGACCGCCGAGGAGCATGAAACGCACGCCGTAGTCCTGGCCGTCGCCCTCGATGGGCGGCAGCACGTTGGCGAAGATATCCTTGAAGGCGCCCTGCGGAAACACGCTCTGCGACTGGTTGTAGGAGAGGCCGAGCCACGGCAGCGCGGTGACGACGGCGCCGAGGGTCTTGGTCGCGCCGGTGTTGGTGGTGCGGAGCGCGTTGTCGAAGCGGTAAGGGCGCACGGACCACGCGTTGGTGGAGTTGGGCACGCGCACGCCCCCTGCGTTGGCATCCATCACCTCGGCGCGATCGCGGCGGTAGCCGCCGGTGAACACCACGCGGTCGCCGGCCCAGCGGCTCTGCAACGCGAGCATGCCGCTCGTGTTTCGCTGCGCGACCCACGGGTAGAGACTGTTGAACACGAAGCCGGCCTTCATGCCCGGCGACTCGGGGATCGGGTTCGCCCACGGATCGAGGCCGCCGCGCACGCCGCCGGGCCGGTTGAACTCGAGGTAGGTGCGGCGGAGGATCGTGTTGGTCGCGGAGTCGATCGGCTGGGTGTTGCCGGGCGCGAGGTTGTATTCGGCGATGACGCCGTTGCCGAAATAGCTGCGCTCCTTCTGCCACGCGGAGGCGAGGCTGTGGCGGCCGAGCCACGCGCGGCGGCGCGCCAGATCGAACTCGTAGCCGACGGTGGCGCGCCACGTCTCAACGCGCTGGTTGAAGAGCTGGCGTTGCGGCTGCCCCTGCACGTAGGGCAGGCCCGCGAAGGGATGGGTGCGCGCGATGTCGGGCAACAGCGTGCCGGGCAGGCGGCCGGCGGCGATGACCGAGTCGCCGTCGGCGAAGTAGGCGCCGGGCAGCACCGGATTGGGATCGCCGACGGCGTTGAAGTTGGCCTGCGTGAAACCGCGGTAGTATTCCGTGCGCGACCAGCCGAGCTCGACGTTCACGGGGCCGACGCGCTGGTCGATGAAGACGGAGGCGAGCGTGTAGTCGTTGTTCGTGCTGCGGCCGGGTCCGGGGAGGTAGGCGTTGGCGGGGAACGCCTGCCCCCAGAACGGATCGTCAATGGTGCCGCCGGAGGGCGCGGCGCCGGCGCTGATCGTCTCAAAGAAGCCCGGGCCCTGCGTGCCGGCGAGATCGGGGCGCATGTCGGCACCGGTCGTCGAGAGGCGAAACGGCTGCGCGCGGATCTGTGGCGCGTAGACGGCCTGCAGCGTGTTGATGACGCGCAGCAGCGACGGTGCGGGGTTGGTGGCGGGCTGGAGCGGATTGGGGGCGCGCGGCGCGCCGTTGAGCACCCAACGCGAGTAACCGAAGTCGGAGTGCGGAGCGTTACCCGGCGTCACCTGCTCCCGTGCCATGCGCTCCACGCCGGCGCGCACCTGCGTGGTCTTGAACGGCTGATACGTGGCGGCGACGGCCAGGCCCTTGGCCTTGAGCATCTCGAACTCGAACCAGCCCTCGCGGTCCTCCCACATGGCGTTGGTGCGGAGGGCGAGCTTGTCCTTGATGAGGGGAAACGCGAAATCGAGCTCGCTGCGTTTTTTCGCCCACCGCCCGACCAAAAACTGGGCGGACTTCTGGCGGCCGTTGAGCACGGCGCGCTTGGAGTTGAGGTTGAACGCGCCGCCGGGCCGACTCGCGCCGTAGAGGATTGAGTTGGGGCCGCGGCTCACGTCGGCGCGGTCGACGTTGAAGCGGTCGTTGGCGAGGATGCCGCGGTTCTGCACCAGGTTGGGCAGGTAGTCGCGCGTGATGACGGACTCGGTGAAGCCGCGGATGGTGGCGCGAACATCCCAGGCCTGCGCGAGGTTGCCGGAATCGGAGCGGTCGTTCTCGGAGCTCGTGGCGAACTTGAGCATGTCGGCGACGTTTTCCGCGCCGATGTCGTCGAGGAATTCGCGTGTGAGCACGGAAATCGCGGCGGGCGTGTGGAAGAGCGACGCGTTCATGCGCGTGCCGGAGAGGGTGTTGGCGGCGCGGTAGCCCTCGTCGCCCGCAGTGGAAACGAGGAAGGGCGAGAGCTGGACCGCCCCGGAGGCGGCGGGCTTGGGCGGGGTGTGCGACTGAGCGAGGCCGGGGACAAGCACGGAGAACCCAAGCGCAAAGCAATGGGGCAGAATTTTCATGGGGAGTTCGCCGGGGAGGCGCAGGTGGGGACGCGCCGACCAAACCCGCACCGGCAAAAAGACTCAAGCTTTCCGCACCGCGCGGACGCGGACTTGGCGCCGCGGCTTGGGTACTTTCCCAGTGCCCATTCGGCGATACCAAGGGGCAAACCCGCGGACCATGACCGTGACGCAAGAGAGTTTCGCGACGACGGCGTATTCGGCGCCGACTCTGTGGCCGCCGGCGTTGACGACTGCAGGCGCAGGATCGTTTTATTGCTGTGAGCGGCGGGGGAGGGTCCGCCGGGCTGCCGTCGGCGCTTGGCAAGCGGGGCGTCGGTCACCGGGCAACGCCGGGGTGGCCGGGGCGTTACGGTGGCCTGCCGGTGAATGCGGGCTAGACGTGGTCCGGCTCCTCGCTCACCGTCTCCAGGTCAACCCGATCCTCGCGTGATTCTTTCCAAAACCGACCTCGCCGCCCTCCTGGAAGCCCGGCATCCCGCGCCGCACGCGGTGTTGGGCATGCACCCGACGATCCGCCGGAAGAGCAAGGGGGTCGTGGTGCGGTCGTTGCTGCGCGACGCGACCTCCTGTGAAGTCGTCCGGCTGGGAGCCGGAACCCCGCGGGTGTTTCCGATGACGCGGATTGCGGAGCAGGGCGTGTTCGAGGTGTTCATCCCCCGGCAGCCGGAGGTCTTTCGTTATCAGCTCCGGGCCGGGTATGCTAATGGCGAATACCGCCAGTTTTTCGATCCGTACAGCTTCCTGCCGACGCTGGGCGCCCAGGACCTGTACCTGTTCAACGAGGGCAACGAGCACCGCATTTTCGAGAAACTGGGTTCGCACGTGCGCACGCTCGACGGGGCGGCGGGCGTGTCCTTTGCCGTGTGGGCCCCGTCGGCGGCGCGCCTCTCGGTGGTCGGAAATTTCAATCATTGGGACGGGCGCTATCACCCGATGCGCTCGCTGGGCGCCTCGGGCGTGTGGGAGTTGTTCATCCCGGGCCTGGGTGAGGGGGAAGTGTACAAATTCGAGATCCGCGATCAGCGCGGCCAGGTCCGGCTGAAGACGGATCCCTACGGGACGTTTTTTGAAGGACCGCCGAACAACGCCGCCATCGTCTGTGACACGACGAGATTCCTGTGGGGCGACGGCGCCTGGCTGGAGCGGCGACGCAGCGAGGCCGGCCAGCTCGACCGCCCGATGTCGATTTACGAGGTGCATCTCGGCTCGTGGAAACGCATGCCGGAGGATGCGAATCGCCCGCTGACCTATCGCGAGCTGGCGCCGCAACTGGCCGACTACGCGATCGACCTGGGCTTTACGCATCTCGAGTTGATGCCCATCGCGGAGCACCCCTTCGATGGGTCGTGGGGCTATCAGGTCACCGGCTTCTTTGCCCCCACCCACCGTCATGGCACTCCGGAGGATTTCGCGTGGTTCGTCGACTACCTGCACCGCCGCGGCCTCGGGGTGATTCTCGACTGGGTGCCGGCGCACTTTCCGCGTGACAGTTTTGCGCTCGCCGAGTTCGACGGCACGCATCTGTACGAGCATGCGGATCCACGGCAAGGGGCCCACATGGACTGGGGCACGCTGATTTTCAATTACGGACGCAACGAGGTGCGATGTTTCCTGATCGCCAACGCCCTGGCGTGGATCGAGCGCTATCACCTCGACGGCCTGCGCGTCGATGCCGTGGCG
>SXSC01000231.1 GCA_005792355.1 Opitutaceae bacterium | reverse complement strand
TCCCTTCGCCGTGGGTCCGCCCCGGCCTGAGGTCGCCTTCCTGATCGACGCCGCGACGGGCGATTGTCACGCCCTCGATCCGCCGGACTTCCCGCCCGGTCTGCCGTATCCACAACCGCGCGACGAGCCGATCCGGTTCCGCGCCGAAGTCATGGAGCCGGGCGAATCGTTCGACCAGACCGGCTTCGAGTTGCCTCCGCCACCGCAAGTGTCCCCGGCGGACGCCGGGCAGGGCGAACTGTTCGGCGACGAGTTCTCCCAGCCCGATGCCAACGATGGCGAGCCGGTGTTCTGGAGCGCGGGGAGCGCGCAGGCCTCGCCAGACGACGACTTCGTTCAAGCCGACGCAGCGGAATCAGTTTGAAGCCTCGCTGCTTGACAGCGAGCGGCCGGAGGAGTGTCTCTTCGCATCGTGACTGCCACGACTGACCTCCGAACATTCGCCGGCGCGGCGCCGGAATCGGACGAGTTGCTGAGTTTCTGTCGGGATATCTTCGTTAACCGGCTCTTCGCGCCGCTGGCCGGTCAGGCGGACTTGAGGTTTGGTGGACTACAGGGGTCCGACTCCGTTTCCACCCGGCACCCTCCCCTTGAACCCCTCCCGGATCCGATCCTCCTGAAAATCCAGTTTCCTATCGGTAGGACCAATGCCACCGGGACAGGTCGGAATTTTTCACCTGGAACTGGCCCAAGGGAAATCACCGCGCGTTCGCCGGCCGCCAGCAGCGGACCTTCAGGCACACTAGGGGCGATGGTGCGCGGAGCGATCAGACTCGCCTCGCCCGCGACATCGACCACCCGCACCTTTCCTTCCGTCACCAGCACCTCGACCGCCTCGGCGTGGAGTCGTACGTTGAACGCGGTGCCGACGGCGCGGACCGCGACCCCCTTCACTTCGACGAAGAACGGACGCATGGGATTCTTCGCGACGGTGAAATGCGCCTCGCCACGCACGAGTCGCACGCGGCGCTCCACCGCTGAATAGGCGATCTCGACAAGGCTGTCCGTGTTCAACCGCAACACGGACCCGTCGGGCAGGGTGAGTTTTTGCACCATGCCGACCGCAGTTGTCACCGTCTCCGCAAACGGTTCCATCTGGCGGACCGTTCGCCATCCACTTCCCTCAGTCTCCGGAGCGGACCACCGCCAACCGGCGTACGCCACGATCGCCACGGCCGCCGCCGCCAGCAGGGGGGCAAAGCGCCGCACCGCATGTCGCGGGCTCCGCGGAGCCAAGGCGTCAGGATCCGGGCCAGCCGTGGACGCTGCGGATTCGCGCACGCGGTCCAGTGCTCGCCAGGCTGCGTCCATCTCGCCAAAGACTGCGGCATGACGCGGATCCGCCGCCAGCCAGCGCTCGAACTCAGCGCTATCGGCGGGCGAAAATCCCGCGTAACGGCGAGCGATCCAGTCGGCGGCCGCCTGTTCGATTTCCGGGTTCATTGCGTTCGGTCTCCCATCATCCCGCGGACGCGGAGGTAGTTTCGGCATCGCAGCACGCCGAGGGCAATCTGGGCGTTGACGGTGTGTTCGGAAATACCCAACCGCTGCGCCACTTCGCGATGGGACAGGCCGTAGAGCTTGCAGAGGGTGACCACCTGTCGGCAACGGTCGGGCAGCGCGCCAATGGCGGCGCGGAGGATTTCGAGTTCGTGGGCATGGTCGATGACCTCGGCGACACCGGGCCTATCCTCTACCACGGGCAAATGTTCGAGTTCAGCTAGACCGGTAATCGATATTGTTTGGCTACGCCGGAAGAGGTCGCAAGCCGCATGGCGTGCGGTCACGAAGAGATAGGGTCGCGCCTCGCTGACCTTTCCGGCCGTCTTGGCGCGAAAAACCCGAGCATAGGTCTCCTGCACCAGATCATCGATGTCCGCCAGGCCGGGAAAACTGCGCCGCAGATACGCACGGAGGTCCGCCTCGTGCGGCTGGACTTCTTCGGCAAACCAGCGGGTCAGGGAGGGCTCGGGGGGCAAAGCGGAAAAGGTTGGGACAAACGCTGGGTCGCCAAAATGCTAAAAGGATTTAGTTCGCAAGCCAATTCACTGCCTCGCACCGGGAGTCCCGTCGCACCCAACGCAAAAAATCGAGCACGTGAAGGCCGGAAGCTAATCCGCGCTGGACAGATGCTGGCTGAAAGCAGCGACCACGCACGGTTTTGCTGGTTCAACGGCTATCTGATGAAGCCGTTCACTCTTGCCAAGCTGCTGGTCGCCCTCGAATCGGCGCTGGCGACGCCCCATGGTTCGTAGTCCTGCCACTGACTGCCGCTGAAATCAGCGCCCCAAAATCCAAGGTTTGAACGGACAAAGTGATCCACCCACTGCGCCAAAGGTCATAGGCGGTGCAATTCGCATTGACCCACCCAGAGCGTGACCATTACGCTGTATGGGTTAAATGAAACTCACCTTTATCGAGCTGCCGCTGTTCACCAGCTTGATTACACAGATCACTGATGATGCCCACCTCCGCCAACTCCAGAATGACCTCTTGAAGAATCCCGAAAAGGGAGACCTCATCCCACGACTCCGCGGTCTTCGCAAAGTGCGTATGGCCATCCACGGCAAGAGTCGGCAGGGCGGCGCCCGGGTCATCTACCTTTATATGCCGAGGCACGACACGATTATCTTTTTCTACGTCTACACGAAAGCCAAGTCCGAGAACCTCACGCCCGACCAGGAGCGTCGCCTGCAGACCGCAGTCGAAGTCATCAAACAAGAATACCGCCATGAAAACGAAAGACATTGAATTTAACGCCGACGACCTGGTGGGCAGCGTGGAGTCGTTTGCCGACCACTTGAAAGGCAGCCGCAAGCTCACTCTGCGCACTAAGACCATGCCGTTACCGCCGCGGGTGAGGCGATTCACGCCGGCCCAAGTACGGGCGATTCGCAAGCGGCTCAACGTGAGCCAACCGGTCTTTGCTGCTCTCTTAAATATCCCACCCGTGACGGCTATAAGTTGGGAGCGAGGTCGCCGGCAGCCAACCGGCGCCGCACTCAGGCTGTTGGACATCGCACGGCGTCATCCTGAGGTGTTGGTCGCGGTGTAGCGAAGGTTGATGGTCCAGTCCTCCGCGGCTGAGCCGGTCGGACCGTGCGCAGAATACGGCGCAGTTCAGGAAGGAACCGTCGCCAGGATCGACGTGCCCTGGCCGGGCAGACTTCGGATCTCAAACGTCCCGGCGAGCCGCTTGATCCGCTCCCGCATCCCCTGCAGTCCGAAATGTCCCTCCTTCAAACCCGCAGCGTTCTTGGGATCAAATCCCCTGCCATCGTCCCAGACAGTCAAGCTGACGGCCTTTTCACCATATGCCAATTTTAGCCCGATTTGCTTGGCCGCGGCATGCTTGATCGCGTTGGTGATTCCCTCCTGGGCCAGCAGGATCAAATTGCCGGCAACGAAATCCTCCAATGGTCGTGGTTGTCCCTCGCTCACCACGGAAATCTGCGGGGTGATCCCGACGCTCCGATCCGCGGCGACCTGCTGCAACGCCTCGACGAACGTGCCTTGATCGAGCGGATTCGCCCGCAAGTTCCAAATGCTGCGCCGAAGGTCCTCGCGGCTCCGGTCAAGCAGTTGGAGCGCGAGGGACAAATGCTGGCTGCTGCGCTGGGGGTCGGTT
>SXSC01000230.1 GCA_005792355.1 Opitutaceae bacterium | reverse complement strand
CGCCAACAAGATCGGAACTTACCTGAAAGCTCTGGCGGCGTTCGACAACGGCGTGCCGTTTTACGTCGCCGCCCCGTCGCCGAGTATCGACTGGACGCTGCGCGACGGCCTCCGCGAAATTCCGATCGAAGAGCGCTCCGCCCGTGAACTCTCCCACTTCACCGGCCGCCTCGCCGACGGCTCCGTGGCGACTGTGGCACTCCTGCCCGACGGCAGCCTCGTCGCGAATCCGGCCTTTGATGTGACGCCCGCCCGCCTCGTCACCGGCCTCATCACGGAGCGTGGGGTCTGCCCCGCGACGGCCCATGGACTGCAGTCGCTTTTTCCCGACCGCACTCCTTCAGGGGGCGGCGGCGCCTAACCCGCCGGCGCCAGCCGGCGCACCTTCACCGCTTCCTTGGGTCGCGCCACGGAGGCAGGCGCAATTGAAGGGACAGGTCGATTAAGCACGATAGAAGGGACAGGTCGTTTATACCCAAATTCGGGTATACCCGGCGCTGGGCAGGTGGGTGCCGCGGCGGCTGACTGGGAGCCATGAGACACTCGCGCATCAAGACACCGACCTCCGAGGGCGAGGCGACCTACCACTGCATCAGCCGCACCGTAAACGGGGAGTGGCTGTTCGATGACGTCGCCAAGGAGACTTTCCGCAAACAGCTCTGGAGGGTGGCGGACTACTGCGGTGTCAAGATCGTCACCTACACGATCATGGTGAATCACTTCCACATTCTGGTCAACGTGCCGCAGCAGACACCCGTGGCCGACGACGAACTGTTGCGCCGCTACGCCGTCCTATATCCCAAGCCCACCAAGCACCAAACCGAGCAGCTTGATGCCATCAAGGCCGAGTTGGTCACCAACGGTCCCGAGGCAACCGCCTGGCGGCGACGACAACTCGCGCGGATGGGCGACGTCTCGCAGTACATGAAACTCCTCAAGGGACGATTCTCGATCTGGTTCAACCAGTCCCATGAGCGATTCGGCACGCTGTGGGCCGAGCGCTTCAAGAGCACGCTCGTCGAGACAACGGAGCACGTCTGCCAGACCATGGCCGCCTACATCGATCTCAACTGCGTGCGCGCCGGGCTGGTCACCGATCCCAAGGACTATCGCTTCTGTGGATACGCCGAGGCGGTGGCGGGTGACAAGAATTCCCAAGCGGGCATCCGCGCCGTGACGGGCGACCGCACGTGGGACGATGCGCAGGCGCACTATCGTGAGGTGCTCTTTGGCACGGGAGCCGGAGCCAAAGAGGCAGCAGCGAACATCTCCGCGGCCGACCTGCACCGCACGATCGCCGAAGGCGGCAAGCTGCCACTGGCGACGGTCCTGCGCTGCCGGCTCCGGTACTTCACCGACGGCGCTGTGCTGGGCAGCAAAGCGTTCGTGGACGCGCAACTGATCACCTATCGCCAAAAAACCGGCCGCCGCGAACGCACAGCCCCCCGCGCGTTGCCGGTCTGGACCGATTTCGGCGATCTGGCGACGCTGCGGGGACTGCGGCAACGCGCGTTCGGGTGAGTTCACGGGGCCAGCTGGAAGCGTGGCCGGACGAGCGGCGGGTTGGCCGCGGCCGGAACCCACCAAGCCGCAACACACGCTCCCGCCAGCGGACCGGCAATTCGCGGTCGTGACCGCGAATTGCTCGCAGCCGTGCCATGGCGGCGAAGAACAGGGCCGCAGAGGCCGTTCACGTCGCGCACAGGATTTTGCAACGGCGGGCCATTCGACGTCGTAACCTGGTGCGACCCGACTCCTGCGGATCAGCCGAGCTGAGATGAAAGAAGCCGCCTCATCCGATCAGCTCGCCCCAGCTCCCGCCTTCCCGCCGGAAGTTCACGTAATTGACCTGTCCCTTTACGGACCCATTCGAGGTCCACGCAATTGACCTGTCCCTTTAACGACCATCGCCCATTTACGGCAAGGACTTGGCGGGCGCAAAGCAGCGCCTCTTCGACCGCTTGGACACAACGCGCTTCGCAGACCGCGTCTTCCACTTTTCTGATCCGGATATCGGAGAAATGTTTGACAAGGCCGGCGAAACCGGCCGCCAGAAAATCGTCGACCGTTATCGTTTCGCCTCGAGCTGCACCGGAATCCGGCCCGAGCGGATCGCGCGGAGGAAATCCTCGTAGTCGCGCTCACACTGGTCGGCATAGACCTGCGCAAAATCCGTCACCGCTTCATCGATCCGATCGGATTTTCCCAAATAACCGCTCAGAATCGCGGCATCCCCGCACTTGGAATGCGCGCGTGCCAACACCCAGCCGCACATGCCGGCAAAATTGTACAGGACCTCGCCGACCAAGGATTCAAACGGCACCGACGCCTTCATGTCGCGCAATTGTCGCACGTAATACTCGCGGCCGTCGTGATCACTCGCCCAGCCGAGAAAGATGTCGCTCGCGCACTGCATCAGCCGCTGCCCGACCACGACCCGCTGGCCTTCGTGCGCAAACACGCTCCGGCCGGCATGCGGCGCCACGACCGACGGAAGGGCCTCCTTGATCTGGAGCACCAGCGGCTCCCCACCGGCCGAAAGGTAGAGGGCCACGGCGCACCGCGTGCCCACGCTGCCCACCCCTACCACCTTGAAAGCCAGCTCGACCAACCGATAGTGCGAGAGCAGCGTGCGGCGGTCGTCCGGCAGGCTCGCGGGATAGCGCTCCAGCACCGTGCGGAAGCAGGTCTCGAGCTTGGTCCCGCGGCGCAACCGCTCGATGGTCGGCGGCGCATCCCGAAACTGCAAACGCCCCTCGTGCTCAACGAGCAATCGGCCCAACAAACTGTCCGCGGTGCGGGTGCGAGCCTTGCGTTCGAACTCCTGCCGCCGGCGCCGCGTCGCCGCATTGGGAGCCGTGCGAATCAGCACTTCCGAATCGATGATCGCGTACCAGATGTCGAGCGGGGCCATCGTCGCGTAGGTGTGCACGTGCTCGCGATAGGAGCGGATCATCGCGAGCGTCACTTCGCGCGCCCGGCGACGGTCGCAACCCTGCACGCGCGCGGCGAGCGTGAAGCTGGTCGCGAGCCGCTTGAGATCGAACTCCCACGGCGCCGGCAGCGTCTCGTCAAAATCAATGAGGTCGAACAGCAGCCGGCGCTCCGGCGAGGCAAACGCTCCGAAATTGCCAAGGTGGCAGTCGCCGCAGGCCTGTACGCGCAAGCCCGTGGCCGGCAGCTCTGCCAGATCCGCCGCCATCATCGCCGCACAGCCCCGCAGGTAGGCGAACGGGGAGAGACTCATGCGCCCGTAGCGCAGCGGCAACAGGTGATCGATGCGGTTGCGGCTGGTCGCCAGCAACGTCCGCATCGGATCCGCCCGGCGCAGGTCCGGCCGCCAAATCGCCTGGCTCGCCCGCGGCACCTTCCGACGAAGAGCCCGCCCCTCGGCGTAGGCCTCCGTGCGGGTTGCGATGCTGGGGGAATGCGGTTTTTTCAAGGAGTGGGGATTGGACAGCTTCAGACACTCCGTGGGGAAAGTCCGCTGCGTACGGCAGCAGGAAACTCAGCCGGGGCCGCTCAAGACCATGCCACCAGTTGGGGACGCCGCGAGTCTTTCTTGCGGTCGACTTCCCAAAAGGAAAATATTCCAAACAGTCCTCCGTCGTTCCTTTATCCACTCAACTCATTTCACATGAAAAAAATCCTGATCATCGCCGGCGTTCTTGTCGGTCTCGGCCTCGTTGGCCTGTTCGCACTGACGTTTTTCCTCGGCGGCATCGTCACGGCCGGCATCAACAGCTTCGCGCCCAAGATCACGCAGACCAACGTCACCCTCAAGGGTGCCAGCATCTCGCCGCTCAGCGGCAGCGGCACGCTCTCCGGCCTCGTGATCGGCAATCCCAAGGGCTGGAGCGAAGGCAACATCTGCGCCCTCGGAAAGATCCACGTCGACGTCGCACCCTTCTCCATACTCGGCGGCCACATCGTCGTAAACGAGATCACCATCGACGCCCCGGAATTCAACTACGAGACCAAGATCGTCGCCAGCAACGTCGGCGATCTTCTCAAGAACATCGAGGCCGCCACCGGCGGCCAAGGCCCAACGGCCGCGACGCCCGCAACCAAGGACGGCAAGCCGATCAAGTTTGAGGTAAAAAAGTTCACCCTCACCAACGGTCGGGTGCGCCTCGGGTTGGGCGGAGCGGGCGCGACGCTGCCGATGCCGCCGATCACCCTCACCGATCTCGGCACCAAGGAGGGCGGCATCACACCCGATCAACTGGTGCTCGCCGTGATGAAGAGCGTGACCGGCAGCATCATCAGCGCCGCGACCGCCGCCATCGGCGACGTGAGCAAACTCTCGGGCGCCAGCGCCGCCGAGGGCGTGAAAAAAGCGGGCGACGCGATCAAGGGGCTCTTCGGCGGCGACAAGAAGAAAAAGTAGCCGGTCACTCCGGCTCCCACGGCACGATCCAGAGGTAAATCGGGACTTCGCGTTCGTCGCCTTCGATTTGCGCGACTTGCAGCGGTTTCGCGCCGCGCATGTCGAAATCGTGCGAGACAATCCGAGTGCCCGGTTTGAGGGCTGCCAGCTTGGGCATGAGCCGCACGTTCAGCGATGGCAGCAGGTACATCGTCACCACGCTCGCCTCGCTGAAATCCAGCTCGAAGATGTCCGCCTGCTTGATCGTGACGAGATGCTCGACCTTGTTCGCCTTTACGTTCTCGAGCGACTCCTTCACGCGTTCCGGATCGATGTCCACCCCGATGGCCCGGATGCCAAATCGCTTTGCCGCGGCAACCACGATCCGCCCGTCGCCACAACCGAGGTCGTAGAGGACGTCGCCAGGTTTGACCTTGGCGAGTTCGAGCATCTTCTCGACCGCCTCCGGAAACGTCGGCACGAAGATGACATCGGGCTTTTTCGACGGGGCGGTCGCTTCCGGGCCCGGTTTCGCGGGCTTCGAATCCTGGGATTGGGCGAAAGCGGTCGACGCGAGGCACGAGGCCAGTGCCACCGCGGTGAACCAACGGGGGTGGGAGCGGACGGGATGTTTCATGGGGCGGAGGAAGTATGCGGGGGCCCACGGCCGGCGTCGCGATCAGACGGAAAGGCAGGTGCGGTTTTCATCGGGACCACCAAATGGTGCGAACACGTCGCGACAGACTGCAAGCCGATCCATTACGGGGTGAAGGCGCAACTTTCCCACCCTCAGCCCAGGCAGGGAGGCAAAAAAAGAGGGAGGTTAAATATGGAATCCGGCAAAACCTGTCCCCATTTTTTATCCCGGATCTTTTTGCCAGCGTCCGGGCCGTGGCGTTTCCGGACGCCGGCGCCGTTGAAATCTTGCCGGGTAGGCCCGGCGGCACTTCCGAATTTCTCTTGGTCTTTGGGTCTCTGTGGTTCAATTGCTTCTCAACTCCCGGTATCCACTCGCAGCACGGTGGCCGCACCAAAGGAGGGGCGGTTTCCCAACCGCCCAAATGTGATCGGCCGATTGTTCTTCGGCGGTTGGGAAACCGCCGCTCCTTGCGGAACGGTCAGAATCGTCGCAATGGTGAGCGATTCGGATCAAGACTGACGGACAAATCAGCCCTGCGCTCGCCGCGGGGTAGCGGTGTCCACCGGGCAACACGATGCCGCCGCGCATCTCGTCCTGCGTTGACGCCCCGCTCGCTCCGCGCTGCGCTCTCGGCGCATGAAAGTCACCTATTACCTCGAGGTCACGTCGTCCTGGTGTTACTGGTCGGAGCCGATGTGGGCGGAGCTGAAACGGCGCTACGAGGGTCGCGTGGAGTTCCAGTGGAAGATCGCGAAGATGTCGCCGTCCGACTGGCCGGTCTCGCGCGGGCTCCAGGGCACAATTCGTGGGTGAAACGAGTGTATAAGTCGAAAGCGTGAGAGAATTCAAGGCAGCTGGGAAAGGGGCGGGTTGGGCAACTATCGCACCCACGTCCTCGCTCGCTCGGGGGCGGCCGGCGTGCTTT
>SXSC01000229.1 GCA_005792355.1 Opitutaceae bacterium | reverse complement strand
TGTGGAGCCGGCGCTGCTCAGCGTCATCTGCCGCGAGCTGAACGAGCGCCGCCGCGCGCTCGGGCAGGCGCAGATTACCGCTGATCTCGTCTCCGGGAACCGCCGCGAGATTCTCACCGATTTCTACGAACGCAGCGTCGCTGATTTGCCCGCGCCGATGCGTGGCTTTGTCGAGGACCACCTGCTCACGAAGTCCGGCTTCCGCGACAATCTCGCGCTGGAGACCGCGCTCGAATTTCCCGGCGTCACGCGTCCGCTGATCGACACGCTGGTCTCGCGCCGGCTCCTCCGCCTCGAGGATCGGCTCGGCGTGCAGCGCGTGGAGTTGACCCACGACGTGCTCGCCGAGGTGATCCGGGCGAGCCGCGACACGCGGCAGGAGCGGCTGGCAGTGGAGCGTTTGCAGCAGCGCGAGCGCGTCACGCGCCGGCGCATGTGGCTGGCGCGCACGATTGCGGCCGGGCTGCTCATCGGCCTTACCGGCGTGAGCTGGATCGCGTGGCGCGCGATTCGCGCCGAGCGCGCGCAGGAGGAGTTGCGGCAGCGCGCGGATGTCTTGCGGCAGACGGCGGAGACGCGGCAGCGGTTGGAGGCGCAGCGGTGGAGCCGCTCGGATGTGGCCGCGGCGGGGCGTTCTCTTGACGAGGGGAAACCCCAGCAAGGGCTCGCCTTCTTGGTGCATGCGGCGCAGGTCGACGCGGACAATCCGGTGATCGCTGGGCGCCTGATTTCGGCGCTCGCCAACCGCAGCTTTGTCCGGCCCTACGGCGACACGGTGCGGCTCCCGGCGGCGATGGTTAATATCGACAGATTCACAGCGGAGTTCACGTCCGATGGGAGATCCGTCGGGGTGTGGCGCAGGGATGGGGTTTACCGGCTGGTAAATTTCGCCAGCGGGCGCGTTGAGCACGAGATACCGCTCGGGGCCAAAGTCACTTGGGCATTCATGTCGGGAAATTCGGTGGTCACGTTCGCTCCGGAGGTCCCGACCACTTCCTATTACGATCCCGTGAGCGGCGCGCTGCGCGGCTCATTGCCGGTGGCTGCAGTCTGGAATAATCATGCGGTGTCGGCCGACGGGCGGTGGGCCGCATTCTCGACCGACGACGACATTTATTTTTTTGATGTGATGGCCGGAGAACAGCGGGGTAAGCTAGCCAAACGGATTGATTTCTGGGGGTGGTTGCTCAGCCCGAACGGAACGCGACTGGCGACTGTGTCCCAGAACCGAGACCGGGTCAAAATCTGGTCCGTGCCCGCGGGGCTCTTATTGGCTGAAGTGATCGCGACCAAGGAAGTTCCGCACTTCTCATCCGTGGCGTTCAGTCACGACCGCCGCTTGCTCGCTGTCCGGCACGGTCGTGGCGTCCAGTTGTTCGATACCGCGACAGGGCAGCCGGTCGGTTCCTTGCTGCCGCACGAGGGTGAAGAGGTCTTCGGGTCCAGGCCGGCCTTCACCCCCGATGATTCGCGGCTGATTACTACCAGTCGCGATCGCGTGGTGAAAGTCTGGAACGTGCGCACCGGTCAGCTGGTGCTGCCGCCGCTTCTGCATAACGGATCGGTGGAGGAGTTCCGGGTGGCTGACGACGGTCGCATCCTGTTTACGCGTGCTAGCGATGGACTCGCCCGTTTGTGGGATTTGACCACGGGGCTGCAAGTGGTCGAGCCGTTGAAGCCGACGAACGGCGGGCGGATTTCGATGGCACCAGACGGTCGACATGTGGCGGAGGTGACGGCGGCCGGCGAAGTGCGCCGTCTCGTGGCGGAGCGGAATGCTGCCCGGCCGCTCGATCTGCCAAGGCTCGCGTGGGAGCTTAGAAATGACGACGGCGCCATCGCAGTGTCCGAATGGGCGGCGGACCGCCCCGCAACCTTGATTCGCGTCTCCAAGAATCGCCTGATTTATCTCGATGCCGCCACCGGGCGCGAGGTCGCGGGTGGTTTCGACTTTCCCGCACCGATCCAACGCTATCGAATGTCGGCCAATAGTCGGGTGATGGTCGTTACCACGGAGGCCGGGATGCCGCAGGCGTGGGCGATCAGTGCGGAGGGACCTCGCGTCGTCCCCTTGGAGGATTTCCCCGCGGGGGCAGGAGTTGCGATTCGGATGAGCGACGACGGGAGTCTGGCGGTGGCGATGGCCAGATTTGGGATCAAGGAATTACGCGTGTGGAATCTGCGCACCGGCCGGCCAGCCGGGCCGGCGATGCCGTATGCGGCTGCGCTGTGGCGGGCAAACGGGAGCGGGAGCTTTAGTCCGGACGGTAAATGGGTCGCAGCCGGATCGAATGACGGGGAAGCCAAAGTGTGGGAGATTGCCACGGGCAAGTTGGTGCGCGAGTTGAAGCCGGTGACCGGAACGGTGCGACGCGTCGAATTCAGCCCTGACGGGGCGCGGATTGCGACCGTGGAAACGCAGGACGGCGCGCGGCTGTGGGATGCGGCTACAGGTCAAGCGCTGAGTCCTCCCCTGAAACTCAGCGGCGGCACAAAGGCGACAGCTCCAGGGGGATTCTCCAAGGATGGTCGCTGGCTGCTGACCTATGCGTCGGCGGGAGGTTCGGTCGCGGTGTGGGACGTGCGCTCGGGAGCGCGGGTCGGAGCGCAGATCGAACATGGATCCGATATCCGGCCGCCGATGTTTAGCCCGGATGGCTCGCAGGTGTTGACTGCCGGGGAAGATGGAGCGGCGCGTGTGTGGGATACGCAGACCGGCCAGCTCCTCGCGGAGCCCCTGCGGCACGGGGCGTCGATGAGCGGCGCGCACTTCAGCCCCGATGGGCGTTTTATTCTGACCCAAAGTGCGAGCTCGCTGGCCCGAATCTGGGCGGCGCCGCCAACGGCAAGTGCGCGCGCGCCCGAGTGGCTGCTGCGCCTCGCCACGATGCAGGCCGGCATGGTGGTCAACGACGACGGAGATACGGTGGACGCCCCGGCCGAAGGCCCGACGTGGGACGCCCTGCGCGCCGAAGTGAACGCGCTGCCCGCCAACGCGCCGCTCGCGGCGTGGGGCAAGTGGCTGGTGGCGGACGCCGACAAACGCATGCTCGCGCCGGGTTTTGAAATCACCGAAGCCGAAGCCAGGGCGCGCGGGCTGATCGCGGCACCGGTCGTGGCGAAGGATCCCGAGGAAGACGAGCCGACGCCGGCTTCCGCACGGCAACCGTAGGCGCGAACTGCGCCGAGCGTGGAATTCCTAGGGGTCCTGGAAAGGGACAGGCTACTTGTTCGGATCGGAAGGGCTCCTGGGAGCGCCGAGCTCCCGTCCGGCCGGTACAGAACCAACCTGGAGCTTGGCGTTCACGGGGGATCGCCGCGCCGCTCTCACGCGGAATTTTGGGCAGGAACATTTTCTTGGCAGGAAAATTTCCCGAAGACCGACCAACCCGCTCCCTGCGAGGCCGGTGGGTTATTTTCAGCGCCGGCCCGCCGATTACGCGGTGGCCAACGGGGCGATGGCGGACACGGAGCCGGCGCGTTGAGCGATGCACCAGTGGGACATCGTGCGCGAGCGGCTAATCGAGATCCTGCGATTGCCGCATTGATCGTCGCTGGGATTTTTCCCCTGCGCTTCCGTCATCGTTGCGGAGCACGACGGCGTGGATTTTGTGGCCATCTGGTCCGTGCCGCCGCCGCTGCCCGCGGGCGAAAAGACGCCGGAGTGGCTGCTCGACCTCGCCGCGATTTGCGCCGGCAAGACGCTGAACGAAGAAGGCCAGTTCGTGCCCGCCACCGACGCCTTCGGAAAAATCGCCGACCTGCGCCGCACGCTCGCCGAGTTGGACGACGATGCGCCGGATGTGGAACGGGGCCGCTGGTTCCTCGCCGATCGCGCGACGCGATCGGTCGCCCCCGGCTTCACGATCACACCGGCGGAAGCGGAGAAGCTGGCGAAGGAGTTGGGCGCGGCGAGGCCGTGAGCTGGGAGCTCCCGGCTCAAAGAAGCGGTCGTAGCCCTTGACACGCAGGCCGCGTCTCAACTCCTCGTCATCGGTCCAAAGCGAGCAGTCGAGGTGCAGGGCGAGCGCGACGAAGGGAGCATCTTTTGGGCCGACCTCCCGGCATAGACGCCGGGCCTCCATCCAACGCCCACGGCAAGGGTGCCTTCTCCGATCACGGTAACCCGAGCCAGCCGCTCGTGGAAACACTCGAGCAATTCGTCTTCCTTCAACGACGAAGCGCGCGCGATGCGCTCCTTGTGTTTGAATAGTTCGACCACAAGAAAGTGCGGGCAATGGAACGCGTGAGCCGGATCGGCAAGCAAGCGCCGCCGTGAGGCGGACTGGACAACCTTGGCCTGCTCTTCGGGCGGCAGGGGCTCAATTTCCCGCATGATTTGGGTTGCAGTCATGCGGCGGACGCAAGGGGTGCGACCGCCGCGGTCAAACTCCCCCTTGCAACAGTCTGGCCCGCCCGCCCGCTGCATTCTCCTACTGCGGAAACGACTGATAGAAAGCCGGATTTCATCGGGTCGCATCGGGGAGGGGTTTAAGGCAGTTTGTCCACCTGATCGTGCAAAACCTGCAGACGGGACAGGCGCGATGCTGCGGTGGGAATCTCCGGGCTAACCGCGTTCGCTCTCGGCCAGACGGCGGATCTAGGCGGTGAACTCGGGATCCTCGCCTTCGAGCAGTTGGGGGAGGGCATCGCGGAATTCGGCGTGGCGCACGCCGTCGCGGAGCAGCAGATGCAGGTAGGCGTTGTCCAAGACGAGCTGCAGGAACTCGGGGTATTCGTCCGACAATCGTTGGAAGATATCCTCCTCTTCGTTCTGACGTTCCCGGCGCTGCTCGTAGACAAAAACCGCGATGGCCCGCGGCAGGCCGATCACCGTGACCACGTAGCTCAGAATTTCCCTGGTCTCGCGCAGGTCCAGGCGGCAAAGAGTAGGTGGGACCGGCCCAAACGCGAGCCGATCCAGCGCGCCGCATGCTTGCCACGGGGCACCGGCTTCCCCGATCATCCCCGGCATGAAACGCCGCCAGTTGCGCGGCTTCGATCTCAAACAACTTAACGGTGTCAGCAGCCTGATCGGTGTCGACGAAGTCGGCCGGGGGGCCTTTGCGGGGCCCGTCGTCGCCGCCGCGGTGGTCGTGACGCGCGATTTTCTCGAGAGCCGGTGGGCGGTGACAAAGAGCGGGCGGGTCAACGACTCAAAGCTGCTGTCCGCCGGACAGCGCGAGGAATTGTGGAACGAGTTCGAGGTGCTCGCCGCGGAGGGGCGGATTCACGCGCATCATGGCAGTGCGACCGTCCAGGAAATTGCCGAGCTCAACATTCTCGGCGCGACCAAGCTGGCGATGCGGCGGGCGCTGGGCGGCATCTACCCGCCGGAAGCCTTCGAGCAGAAACGCGACGAACCGGATCTGTTTTCAAGCCTGGAGGAACGCACGAGTTTTCAGCCGGCGGTCTCGGCCCGCATCATTATCGATGGCCTGGCGTTGCGGGGGTTTCCGTACCCGCATCGCGCCTTTGTGAAAGGCGACACGAAGTCGCTCTGCATTGCGATGGCGTCGATCATCGCAAAGGTCACGCGAGACCGGATCATGATGAAGTTTGACGGCACGCATCCCGGCTATGGATTTGCCCGGCACAAAGGTTATGGCACCGAGGACCACCGCGATGCGGTGCTCCGGCTGGGCCGGTGCGCGGAACATCGCGAAGCGTTCCTGCGCAAACTGCTCGCCGTGCGGATTGACCCGGCGCAGATGGATTTTCTCGGCGGGAGGACGGAGGGGCCGCACAGCTGACGCGCCCGCCGCGCGTTACGATTTGGCTTCAGCCGTTCAGCCCTTCAGCCTTTCTGTCCTTCCCCAACCATGGCCGGCAAGAAACATTCCTCCCTCGACCGCGTGCTCGGCCGACTGGATACGCTGGATTCGGTCAACCTCGCCAACCTGGTGCAACGGCTGGCGCGCGAACGCGGAGTGTTCGAGGAGATTTTCAACACGCTGCAGGAGGGGGTTCTGGTCATCCGCGATGACGGCGCGATCGAGTATGCAAACGACTCGGCGCTCCGCTTGATTGGACTGGGCGGCGACGACTTGTCCGGGCAGACCCTGTGGCGGCTGGTGCCGGGCCTGCGCAACTCGCTCGGGGCGGTGCTCGACGGCGAGGGTGGCATTGGAACCGCTCCGGTGGTCGCCCGGGAGTTCGAGCTGACTTATCCGGAGCCGCGCGTGGTTCGGTTGTACATGGTGCCTTTCCGCGGGACCGGCGGACGGCAGGCCCGGCGCTTCGCGGTGATTCTGACGGATGTGACCAAGGAAAAGGAATCCACCGAGGCGCGAATCGAAAGCGAGCGCACCTCCTCGATTCTGCTGCTCGCGGCCGGGGTGGCTCATGAACTGGGGAACCCGCTGAATTCTTTGACAATTCACCTGCAACTCATCGCGCGAAAGCTCAAGAAACTGAGAGCGACCCGCGAGACCGAGTCAGTGGCGGAGTCGTTGGAAATATGTCGCGAAGAGGTGACCCGGCTCGATGGCATCATCAGCAATTTTCTCGAAGCGATCCGGCCCCGTCCGCCGGACTTGGCGGAAACCGACCTCAACAGTGTGGTGGCCGAAGTTCTGCGGTTTCAGCATCGAGAGCTGGCGGACCGCGGTGTTTCGGTGGAGGTGGCAACGCCGCAGATTCCGCCCGTGCTCGCTGACCGGAATCAGATCAAGCAGGTGCTCTTCAATATTACCAAGAACGCGATGGAGGCGATGCGGCCGGGGGGCAGGCTGCGCATTCGCTCCTGGGCGGACGACGATTCGGTATTCATCGTGTTCGCCGACAGTGGCAGCGGCATCAAGCCGGAGGATCTCGTGCGGGTGTTTCAGCCCTATCACACCACCAAGACCGGCGGGCATGGCCTCGGGTTGATGATCGCGCAGCGGATCATGCGTGACCACGGCGGCCAGGTGGGAATCGAGAGCAAGGAGGGCCTCGGAACGGTCGTGACGCTGCAATTCCCCCGCAAAGACAAGCGCGCGCGGATGCTGGAGCCGTAGCCCGCAGCTTTCGCGCTTCGATTGGTTTTCGCCGGGGTCCGACGAACGGTGCGGCGCGATTTCGTCGCCCGAGGTGGGGAGGGGCGGGCTTACCGCCCTACTTGGCCATCGTCTCGAATTCTTTCCGCACCGCCGCCGCGAAGACGTTTTTCACCATGACCACCTGCTGCTCTTTCTTCCCACCGGTGCGCAGGGAGAGCTTCAACGGAATCTCGTCGCTCGTGACGCCGAGCTGGGAAACCATGGGATCGAGCACGCCGCTCGTGCCTGGCGCGATGGTGAGCTTGGCCGGACGGACGGCAAAGTTACCCAAATCGGAGTTCACCTCGGTGACCTCGACCTCGATGGGCTCGGTGCCCCGATTCTCAAAGGCCACCTTGAGGGTCACCGGGGGCATCGGGCTGCCGGCCGCGCGCCGCGCGCGGGCCTGGCGGATGTAGTCCTGCATGGCCTCTTTTTGATCTTCCTCGGAATCGCCGTAGCCGCCGATGTTGTAGACCTCGGTAAAAGCCCCGGCGTCATCGCGCCGGCGCCGACTTGGGTCGTCAAAGGCCCCCTCGGTGGGGCGGCCGTCCCGGCCGACCTTTGCCGCGCGGGATCCGCGGTCGAAACCGCGACTGACGGTCGCCAGGGCGCCGAGTTTGCCATCGAGAAACGAAGCCACACCGCGCATGGCCACCGGCCGATCAACTTTTTGCGAAACCGCTTCTTCGAGCATCAAGTCGCGCGGGCCGGTGTGGGAACCGCAGCCGCCCGTCATCAACGCCAATGAGATGGTGAGGATTGCGCCGCCAGGCGGGAGAAAATTATCCGTGGTTTTCATGAGAAATTCGTTGGACGCCAAGGGGAGGGAAAGGTTGCGTCAAACGCAAGGTCGCGCCGTGGGGCGGTGAATCTTTCTGGCGTTCCCCGCGTCTTGCTGCTCACACCAATGACACGGGAATGGATCCAATTTTACAAACGGCGCTGGCTGACCTTGTGCGGCGGGCCCAAAAGGGCGACGAAGATGCCCAACGGGAGCTCATCGTCAGCTATCAGCACCGGGTTGCGGGATTTGTGTACGCCATGACGAACCGCAGCGATTACGTCGAGGATCTGGCGCAGCAGGTTTTCATCAAGATGATCCGGGCGCTGGACGGGCTGCAGGCGCCGGCGCAGTTCGAGTCGTGGCTCTTCCGCCTCGCGCGCAACACCTGTATCGATCAGCTGCGCCGGCAGAAGTTGCGGCGCATTTTTCTGCCGTTTGGCGAAGAGCACGAAAACATTCCGGAACCGGCGGGGGCCGTCGACACCGAGGAACTCGATGCGCTCCGCCATGCCCTGGCCCAGTTGCGCCCGCAGGATCGTGCGCTCCTCGCCCTCGTGCAGGAGGGGCGCAGCCACGCGGAAATTGCCGACACGCTCTCCACCAGCGTCGCCGCCGTGAAAGCCCGGCTGCATCGCGCCCGCGAACATCTTCGCGAACACTACCAACCATGAATCCTGAAGATCGCGCCTGGGCTGCTCTCCGCCGCCATGCCTCCGCCCAACTCCGGGGCGGCTTTGCCGACCGCGTCGTGCGCACCGCACGGGGCCCGCAAACCGGGGCCTGGCTCCAACTATTCCGCGCCGCCGCCGCGCAGGTGCGTCCCGGTTTCGCCGAACGCGTGCTGCGCGCCGCCCGGGCGGCGGCCGACCTTCCCTCGCTGGGCAGCCAGCTGGCGTTGAGCGCCGCCACCGCCGCGATTTGCCTTGGCGCCGTGCTGTTCGTCCATGATCGCAATCTGAAGCAGGCCGATGCCCGCAATCTTGCCGAGTGGCAGACGATTGTCGCGGTGGCCCAGGACATGGATTCGAGCGGCCGATGAATCAACGGGTCTTTGTTGCTCTCCTGACGGTCGGCGTGTTCCTCGCGGGTTTTGCCGCGCGCGTCTGGACCGAGCCGCGCCAGTCGGTGCCGCCAGCTCCGGCCACCCTGGCGCAGGAGTATGCGCGGGGAGTGCCGTCATCGGCGGCAGGCAAGAAGGCCGAACGCCAGCTCGATCGGGAAAAACTCGTCGCCGAAATCCAAAAATTGCGCCCCCAGATTGAGGCCTACAGCGCCCAGGTGCAGGAGATCGACGGAGAATTTGATCGCGAGTTTGCGCAGATTCTGACCGCGCCCCAGCGGGAGAAATTTTTCGGTAACCAGAAAAAATGGTCCGAACGCGACGCCAAGCGGACCGCGAAACGCGAACTGCTCTCGGATGAGGATATCCAGCGGGAACAGGATCGCTCGATGACGTGGATCTACTGGAAGGTGACGGTGACCCCTCGTCTCGAAATGCTGACCAAGGAGTATTCGCTCGACGCCACGCAGCAACACGCCACCCGGGCGCTCCTGGCGATGCGGCGCAACAAGTTCATGGCCCTTTTTGATGCGACTCCGCACCCCAGCATCCGGCTGAGCCGGCTGGCACCGTTGATCGAGCGGGTGCTGGCACCGGCAAAGTAACGCGGGGCGCCGGCGAACGTCGGCGCGATTTTGAGTGAAGCAGAGCGCGACAGTCATCACAGTGGCTCCATGGCCAAATCTCCACTTGCCGGACTAAACGTGCTCTTGCTTGAGGATGAGGCGCTGCTGCGCCGGCGGTTGACGGGATTTCTCGAGAAGGAACGCGCGGAGGTCACCGCGGTAAACTCCCTCAACGCCGCCCGCCACGCGCTGGAGTCGCTCTCGTTTGACGTGGCGCTGATCGACGTGAATCTGCCCGACGGGCGCGGCACGGATCTGCTCAAGGGGAAATTGTTTCCGCCCACCACCACGGTCATCGTCATGACGGCCGAGGGCGGCGTGGCGGGGGCGATCGAGGCGTTGCAGGCCGGGGCGGCGGATTATCTCGTCAAGCCTTTCGATCCCGAAGAGCTACCGGTGCGCTTTGCGCAAGCGCGGCGCAACCGGCAGGTCAAGCGGGCTGACGAGTTTCGCCGGGGGCAGGAAACCGACCTCGTCTTTGGTGAAAGCCTTGCGGCCGTGCGCGAACAACTCGCGAAGATCACGGCCGCCGACCGGCGGCTGGGTGGGCACCTTTCGCCGGTGCTGATCGAAGGGGAAACGGGTACGGGCAAGACGGCCATCGCGCGGTGGATTCACCGCCACGGCCCCCGCGCCGATGAACCGTTGATCGAACTCAATTGCTCCGCGTTGCCCGAGACTTTGGCGGAGGCGGAGCTGTTTGGTCATGAACGGGGTGCGTTCACCGATGCGAAGGCGGCGCGAATCGGCCTGATGGAGGCAGCTGATGGTGGCACCCTCTTCCTCGATGAACTTCCCAGTCTCGCACTCCCGCTTCAGGCAAAGCTGCTGACGACGATTGAGGACCACCAGTTGCGGCGCGTCGGCGCATCGCGGTCCGTGCCGGTCGACGCGCGAATCATCGCGGCAACCAACGTGGAACTCGGAGCTTCGGTCGCGGCGGGCAGGTTTCGCGAAGACCTGCTCCATCGACTGGATCTTTTTCGCGTGCGGCTCCCGGCGCTGCGCGAGCGGGGAGGGGACATCATCCTGCTGGCGGAGGAATTGCTGGCCCGGGTCAGCCGGCGCTATGGCCAAAAAGCGCCAACGATTCCCCTGGAAGGTCGCAAGCGACTGCTCGCTCATCGCTGGCCCGGCAACGTCCGCGAACTGGCCCATGAAATCGAACGTGCAGTGGTTTTTGGCGGCGAACGGGGGCTCGCGTTTTCTCACCTCGGGGGAGGTCCGGAAGCGTTCTCGGCACAGGGAGATGTAAACGCGGAGTGTTTGCGGGCCGATTTCGTTTTTCCGGAAAGCGGCTTTTCCATGGAGGCGGCGATCGACCTCATTGTGCAAAGGGCCGTCAAACAGGCTGGGGGAAACGTTTCGGCGGCGGCCCGGTTGCTAGGGGTGTCGCGAGATGTCGTCCGCTATCGAATTCGTGAAACCCGGGCGCCACGCGCGATTGGGGAATAGTCCACGCGATGCTCTCGTTATTGGGAAGTTTAACCCATGAAAGTTCTGCCTCCGGAAGCGACGAAGTAACGCGTTAGATGTTGCAAGAAAACAGGTAAACGCAACATGACTGGATTGGCACGAAGGATGCAATGGGTGAGCTGCGCATTGCTCATGAACTCTCACGTGAAGTCCAGCCGCCGGTTTGCCCTCGCGATTTTCGCGGTGGGGGCGGTCCTGATTTCGGTTCAGTCGGCCTTTGCGGCCGAGGCTAGCGCCGCGTCCGCCGCGGCGAGAGGGAAGGCCGGTAAAGCCCCGGCTTCAGCCGCTGATCTTCAAAAAATGGTCGATCAGGTGAATTCCCAGCGTGAAAAAATGATCGCCGACCACGACGCGCTGGCCAAGCAGCTGAAAGACGCCACGGATGAGCAGCGGAAGATCATCATGGACCGGCTGCGCGAGCAGAAGAAGGACTTCGAGGCGGCGCAGAGTGCCCTGCACAAGCAGATCCGGGATGACCAGCGTCGGCAGCGGCAGAACATGGCTCCGGGCAATCGCTAATTTTCAGGCGTAACCATTCAGCGTAATGTCAGCAATAGGGCGGCCGCTTTCAGCGGCCGCCCTTTTCTTTGATTGAAAGACTGAACATGGCTTGAGTGATGGAGTTGGTCGCAACACGCTGCACCCTTTTCATTTTCACCCAGTTCGTGACTGCCGTTTCCCGGATTATCATCACCAGCCTGTGCGCCCTCACCGCCTGGGGACGGATTGATGCGGCTGCCCCTGGCACCTCGTCGCGGCCGGCAGGTGCGGGGCCTGATCCTTCGTTGGCGGCGTGGCTGGCGGCGCAGCCAAAGTGGAGCATGGCGACCGCCGTCGAAGCTGGTTTTGGCTTCAAGGACAACCTGCTGCTCAGTTCGATCGCCGAGGAGCGAAGCAGCTTCGCAAGGGGAGGCATGGAGGTGCTCGTTCTCCGGGTGCCGACGGGGACGCTCGACTATTCGCTGTTCGCGCAGGCGGAGGGCACGCGATATTTTTCCGGACGCACCGTCAAAGATGAAGCGACGGCATGGTTCCAGACCGAACCCGCCTTCCGGCCGCGGGCGGACTGGAAACTCGCACTGCCGTTGACGGCTTATTACTCTGACCGGGTGTTTGATGTTTCCGACACTGAAGTTGAGCGGCTCGTGGCCGAACTCAAGATGAGCGGCGTCAAGGCCGGGCCCACGCTGCGCTGGTCGTTTCATCCGGCGTGGTGGATCGAAACTCAGGCGATCGCGGAGCGGAAACGTTATGAAGACGGGGCGAATGACGGCCGGGTGCGAGAGGGAGCCATGCGACTGGGTTGGAGCATCGGCAAACGGGCGGAGGCACGCCTCACCGGCGCCCAACGCTGGCGCGACTTCGATTTCCGTCCCCAGTACTCGGCGGCCGGACGGGAATTGGCGGGCACCCGTCTGAAAATCGACGAGCGCGAGGTGGAAGGGCGCCTCGACGTCAAATGGGATGAGGCCGCGCGCTGGCGCTCGACGACCCGCGGCGGCGTGCTGCACTACCGGGACAACGGATCTGGTTTTTTCAATTTTCGTGAAACGAAAATCGATCACGAGTTGGAATGGAGCGATGAACGCTGGCTGGTACGGCTCGGCGGAACGGTCCGGCGAATCGACTTCGGCGTGCAGACGGTGGGGATCGGCATTAATCCGCCGCCGCGGTTGAAGGATGAATACTCCGGCGAACTCCGGCTCGAGCGGAAGATCGCCCGGGGGTGGACCGCGCTGGCCGCCTATGAGTGGGAGCGGAGTCGCTCCAACGATCGAATTGTCTCCTACGTGGTGAACGAAGTCTTGCTTGGGGTACGGTGGAGCTGGGAAAGATAACCCAGTCCAACGCCATGTCCGCCACTGCCGCTCCGTCGACTTCCGGCCGCTTCGCGCCGATCGGCGTAATTACGCTGACGGTGTTGGTGTTTGCCGGCGTCGTGTTCACGGCAACGTGGCAATTGCGCGCCGGATTGCGGGACCAAATTCTTCGACGCGAGGCGGCCACGCTGACGGCGGTGGCGTCGATGCAGTTGGACAACAGCGCCGCTGAATACGGCGACGTGTCGCTGCCGGAAGTGCCGGGAGCCCTGCTCGTGGCGGTGTTGAAGACGGCCAAGTTGCGCGGGGTCGCCGGGGTGCGAATCTTTGACGCGCGGGGCGCGCTCAATTCCTCGGACGGAATGGTCGGGCCGCTCGATCCTCCTTCCGGGGCGGATTGGGCGCGCGTGGCCAGCGGCGAGGCCTTTGCGCGCTGGCATCGGCAGACACCGCGGGAGGATCTTTTTTTGCTCCCCGCCGGGCTGACCTCACCCGGCCTGGTCGAAGCCTGGGTGCCGCTGCGCCGAACGGGTTCCTCCACGGCAATTGGGGCGGCGCAGTTCTGGCTGGAGGGAAGTGCGGCGGGCGCGGAAATTGGCGCGCATGATCAACGCTTGTGGGCCCAGGCGGCGATCGCCGGGACCATCGGCTCGGCCATCATCGTCATCGTGCTGGGCTGGGTGCTCCGCCGGCTGGCGGCGGCCAATCGCGAACTGCAGGCGCGCGGTGAAGATCTGCAGCGGGCCAATCGCGAGTTGGTGCTGGCGGCCAAAACCTCGGCGCTGGGGGCGGTCACCGCTCACCTGATGCACGAACTCAAGAACCCGCTCGCCGGCCTGGAAATATTTGTCGCCGGGCAGGCGGAGGCGAATGGCGACACCCGACCGGAAGCCGGCGCGGAACTGGCGGCCGCCTCGGAATTGACGCGACGGCTCCGCACGATGGTCAACGACGTGGTCGGCGTGCTGCGCGATGAGCAGACGGGCGCGGCCTTTCAGCTCTCGGGTGGCGACGTGGTCGAGCTGGTCCTGGCGAAAGTGCAGGGGGAGGCGAAGCGCCGTGAAATCAGAATCGAATCTGCGATTGCCGGCGAATTCCTCCTGGCCGGGCGCCGGGGAAACCTGGCCACCCTGGTGTTGGGAAACTTGATACAGAATGCGCTGGAGGCCACGCCACCCGGGGGCGTGGTGCGTCTCACGGGGAACGCGGCGAAGGCCGGCGGGGTGGAGTTTGTCGTGACCGACGGCGGTGCCGGATTGCCGGAGGCGGTGCGACGGCGGCTCTTCCAGCCCTGCACCAGCACCAAGGCGGGCGGGAGCGGACTCGGCCTCGCGCTGAGCCATCAACTCGCACTCCAGGCCGGCGGGCAGCTGGAAATGTTGCGGAGTGATGTCCAGGGCACGAGCTTCCGTCTTGTGTTGAGGGCGGAGGCATGATTCGAGCCGAGCCTGCAATTTCTTCGCTCAGTCTCCGGGACCTGGCCCCTTGATTCGCTTGTCCGGGCGTTTCGCCTCCGGATTTGCGGCTGGCTGGCTTTGCTCACCTGGCTGGGGGCGCTAGGCGGCGCACTCCGTGCGCAGGATGGAACTTTGCAGTGGATGGTTACCGTTCAGGGGTTTGTTTCGTCCTCGCCCGCTCTCAGCCCCGACGGGGGCACCGTGTATGTCGGCGTCGAAACCGGTACCGCCGGTCGGATCGTCGCTGTAAATGCCAACGGCACCGTCAAGTGGAGTGTGGTGCGGCCTGACTGGGTTGATTCGTCCCCGGCGGTCGCACCCGACGGCACGGTTTACGTGGGCTGTGCCGACGGAAAGCTCTACGCCTTGAATCCGGCCAACGGCGCCATCAAGTGGGAAATCGCCACGCGGACCTTTGTGACGAGTTCGCCGGCTATTGGCGCGGACGGCACCGTCTATTTCGGCGCGGGCGATTCCCGGTTGCACGCGGTCAGCCGGGAGGGGGTCGAGCGTTGGACCTTCCCCGTGGGAGACTGGATTGACTCGTCTCCGGCGATTGCGACCGATGGCACCATTTATTTCGGCTCCCGGGACAAGCAGGTCTACGCGGTCGCACCGAATGGCACCGAGAAATGGCGTTTCGCCACGGGCGGCCCGGTTGATTCGTCGCCGGCGATCGGAGTGGATGGCACGATCTACGTCGGCTCGGCGGACCAGCGGCTGTACGCGCTCGCGCCGGATGGCATCAAGAAGTGGGAGTACGTCACGAATGGTGAGATCCTGGCGTCGCCCGTGCTGGGCGCGGACGGCACCGTGTATTTTGCCGCGCTGGACTCGAACTTCTATGCGTTGGCACCCGAAACCGGTTTGCTGCGATGGCGCCGATCATTGAATTCAAACAGTGTGGCATCCGCAGCGGTCCGCGGCGACGGGGCGATCATCTTCGGTGCCGATGATGGGCTCATCCGGGCGTTGGATCCACGCGACGGCTCGATCATGTGGACGTTCAACACCCGGGCCGGAACCGGTGATTACATCGAATCGTCGCCGCTGATTGCCCCGGATGGTTCAATCTATTTTGGTTCCCTCGATGGTCGGCTCTACAAACTCACGGGGAACGGGTCACCGTTGTCGGCGCTTTCGAGCTGGCCGGCGTTTCGCCGGGATGTGTCTCACACCGCCCGATCGACGTATGCGAGCAATGGTGGCGGGCGCCTGCTGAACCTCGCGACCCGCGCGCAAGTCGCCGAAAACGATACGTTGATCGCCGGTTTTTTCGTGCAGGGCTTGAGTGCGAAAGCTTACCTTGTGCGTGGCGTCGGGCCGGCCCTGGAGCAATTTGCGGTCGCCGGATTCATGGCCGACCCGCGGATTGATGTTTTCTCCGGGCAGATCCCACTGCGGGCCAATGACAATTGGGGCGATGCCGAGCCGGGTTCATCCCCGGTGGACACCGCCGAAGCTGTCGGTGCGTTTCCGTTGCAGTCCGGCAGCAAGGATGCCGCGCTCGTGCTGGCGCTGCCGTCCGGTCTGTACTCGGCGCACCTGAACTCCACGGGCACCAGGGGCGGCGTCGCGCTCTGCGAGATTTATGACGCGATCGGCGGCGATCCGACGAGTCGCCTGGTCAACCTTTCGCTCCGCGGAAAAGTTGGTGTCGGGGAACAAACCCTAATCGTGGGGGTGGTCGTTGGCGGGACGCGTGCCACGCGAATCTTGATCCGTGCCATCGGTCCCGGCCTGGCCGCGTTTGGCGTCCCCTCGGTCCTGGCCCGCCCCAGCATCGGGGTGTTTCGCGGGGCGGCTCCGCTGCGGACCAACACCGGGTGGACCAGCGACGGGTTAACCCGCGATCTTTCAGTCGCAGCAGAATCGGTTGCCGCATTTCCGTTGGTCAATGGCAGTTTTGACAGCGCGATGATTTTGACGGTCGATCCCGGGACCTACACCATTCATCTCACGGGAGTCGGAGGGACCACCGGGGAAGCTCTGGCGGAGATCTATGTATTGCCGTGAAAGGGAATCGCGCCCGCCCGGGCTGAATCGGGGAAATTCACGCTTTTCAACTGGCGGTCGACGACCGGAAAACTGCTTGCCACCCTGCACGCGCCGCGTGGACACTGCCGGACGATTACGACTGCGAACTTGATACCAAGCCAACCACGCGGGCGACAGCCCGCTCTTACCGGACGATATGGACGACAACGCTCCCAAGGAAAATCCACCCACGGATTTCAACAAACTCGACCTGAGCCAACTGCAAGGTTTCAGCTTCGGCACGCAATGGTCCCAGGAGAAATCATCTCCGGCTGACCGCGGCGCTGGCGGCGAACGAACCCGCCACGACGACCGTCGGGACGGCGGCGGTGCGCCCGATCGGCGCGATCGCCGGGCGTTTCGCCGGCCGGCGGGAGCCGAGGGGAGTGCTCCGGCGGGCGAAGCCGGTGGTCCCGGTCGTCGGGAGTCGTTCGATGCATCCCGGCCGCGCCAGGGTGGCGGTGGTGATTTTCGGGGTGGTCCTCGCCGCGAGGGAGGCCCCGCGGGGTCCGCCGGCGAACGGGGTCCGCGTTATGGTCAGGGTGGCCAGGGCTATGCGGGGCGCGGCGGCCCGCCGGAACGCGGTCCGTATGAAAGTCCCTATTACAGTGCGACGTTTTATCCTGAGGACACCAGTTTCAACACCTTGGTACAGACGATTCGGAAGACCTGCCGCACCGTTGAGTTGTTCGAGATTGCCCGCACGGTTGTGGCGAAAATCGATCGATTTGTGGTCGTGGTGACGCACCGACCGCAGCATGCGGCGCCGACGTCGGCGGCCTCGGAGGAAGGTGCTTCAGCTGCGGCGAAGCCGGCGAAACCGGTGTTTTACGTCTCGGTTCCCGATGGCATTCCCTTTGAGACCGACGAAGATGCCGTGGCGCATGTGCTTGGCCGACATCTCGACAAGTTCTTCGACACCGCCGAAGTCGAGGTCGATCCGCCCAAGGGGAATTTTCTGGTCATCAATCGTTGCGGCCTTACCGGGGCGCTGCTCGGGCCGCCGAATTACCACCGCTACAATCAAATCGTGCAGCAACACTACGCCGCCAAGGTCGGATCGCGCATGGCGTTTGAGGCGTTCCGCAGCCGGATTGAGACGATACGTGATCCTGAGATCGTGAATCAGTGGCTCGCGCAGATGAAGAAGGCCACGCGTTACACGTGGAAACTCAGCGGGGCGGCCACGCCCGCGGCGACCCCGTCGAGCGCGGCCACTCCCGCTCCTGCCACGCCGCCATCCGGCGACGCGACCTCCGACGGAAATACGACGGCGCCCGCCGAAACCCCGGCGGTTGTTCCGACGGAAGTGGCACCGGCTCCGGCCGTCGTGCCAGCTTTCGACACGCTGGAGGAAGCGCGCGTCCACTTGCTCACCCAAGCGCGCGAAAAAGCGGTGCGGACGACCGACACCGCGCGGTTTCACGGCAAAGTGGCTGAATCCATGCCGCCGGGTGAGATTCGACGGGCGGTGGAGGGTGCGTTGGAGCGCCAGCGTCGTTTCCCGCTCGATACGGCCAACGCGCTGCGCGGACGCCTGCGTCGGGAGCACTTCACGATCTTCAAGAAAGGATCGAAGGGCGTGTCCTACGTTTGTGCGGTGAAGCGAAAATTCCGCGTGCCTGGCCAGACGTTTGCCGACAGCATTGGCGCGTTGATCTCCTTCCTGGAGGCCAACCCCATGGTCCGGGCGAGTGAACTGGTGCCGAAGTTCCTCGGCATCACCGGCGTCCCCGCGCCAAAGCCGGCCGCACCGGTCGAACCTGCGGCACCTGCGCCGGCCGAAGGCGTGCCGGAGACGACGCCAGCCGCGCCGGAAACCGGCACCGGTCTCTCGATTGAAAATCGCGCGCGTCTTGCGCGGTTGCAGGGCGATCTCGTGTGGCTTGTGCGCGAAGGTTATGTGACCGAGTTTATCGACGGCCGGCTCTTCGCGTCGCCGCCCGTGGTGGAGGCGCGCAAGAAGGAGGCCGAGGTTGAGGAGCACGATCCGGAAAACTTTCCGGATGTTCCGCCAACGCCCGGCGGTGCTGACACCGGGCCCGCCCCGGTGGCGGCCACTGCGGCGGTGGAAGATGCGGCTCCGCCAGCGGCGCCGGTCGCGTCCGATGTGGTGCTGCCGCCCGCGGTGGAGACGCCGCCGCCCGGGGAGCAATCGGAGCCGCCGACAGTTCCCCCCGCGGGCAGCTGAATCCGCCGCCCGGCCCGCATCGTTCGGTCCGGTTCGTTTCCCGCTGGAGGGACGAACCGGTCTCGGGTAGATCGGATGGAACTCGCCTTTTCCTTCTACCGCAGCCGGACCGTGTGGCGTTCGTCGTCGGTGATGTCGAGTTCGAGATGGAGTGTTCCCGGCGGGAGCCAGGCGGAGATTTTGTCCGGCCATTCCACGGCCAGGCACCAGGGCGAAATCAAGAAGTCGCCGAGCAGGAGGTCGTCGACTTGCTGCGTCGTTTCGAGCCGGTAGGCATCGAGGTGCAACAGGGTCGTGCTCCCGCGGTGCAGCGAAAAAATGTTGAACGTGGGACTCGTCACGGAGTCTGAAAGACCCAGCCCGCGGGCGAGACCCTGCACAAAGGTCGTCTTGCCCACTCCGAGATCGCCGTGCAGGGCGAGCGCGGTGTCAGGGGGCAAAGCCGCCCCCAACTCGCGCGCCAGTTCGCGGGTGTCGTCGGCGCTGGCGGTGGTCACACCGATCCGGAGCTTATCGAAAATGTTCGTAGCCACGGTAGTCGTTCAAAGTTAATTCCGCGGTTGGCGGAGTGCCCGTTCTCCGGAACCGGCCAATGCAGGTGAGGCGTGTCTTGGGGAATCGCCGGCGCCACGCGCGAGCCAAAGCGGCGCGGTCCGCCCGGCTGGCGACGGCCAGCAGCAATTCGTAATCCTCCCCATCGGTGAGAGCCGCCCGCAGACCAACCCGGCCGCGAAGCGGCACCGCCGACTCGTCGAGCGCGGCCGTGGTTCCACTGGGCGTCAGCGCCGGCAGGTCCTTCGCCAGGCCGTCACTCACATCCATCATGGCGCGAACCTCCGCGCGGCGCGCGAGCCACGCCCCCTCGGCGAGGCGTGGTGCGAAGCGAAAGTGATGACCACTCGACCGGCTGCCGCCGAGTTCGCCCGTGACATAGATCCAGTCGCCGGCCCGGGCGCCACTCCGGGTGAGGATGCGCGGGCCGGTCGCCGCACCGAGCAGCGTAAGACAGGCGGACACACCATGCGCGACCTCCGCGATGTCACCGCCGACAACCGCCACGTGGTGCCGTCGGGCGACGGTGGCCAAACCCCGATAAAACAACTCGAGCCAGCGGAGGCTGACGCGGGCATCGAGCGTGATGGCGAGGACGGCGGAAACCGGCCGGCCGCCCATGGCGGCGATGTCGCTGAGATTGCGCTTGAGCAATTTCGCACCCGCCGCGCGCGCCGGCACGGTGTCGTCGAAATGTCGTCCGTAGATGACCGGGTCAACCGTGATGAGCTGTGGGCCGCGGAAAGCCGGGAGGACGGCGCAATCGTCGCCGATCCCAAACGGAGCGCGGGGGGAAACGTCACCCAGCCAGCGACGGATCGCGGTGATCAGGCCGGTTTCGCCGAGGGCCGCCACGGAATCTGGCAAGTGATTGGTGAACGGGTGCACGGCAAAATCCTCACGTGTCGAGGCCTGAAAAAATAACGCCGATGGTGTTCAGGTTGAAGCAGGCGTGGGCCACCATGGGCGTGCCGATGTGACCGCTGCGCTCGTACGCCAGGGAAAACACGACGGCGAGCACGGTCAGGGGCGCCAGGCTCGCGAGACCCTGCAGTGTATCCCAGTTCACATGCAGCAGCGCGAAGAAGACGGCCGGCAGCACGAGGGCAATCCACCGGGGGATGCGGGTGCGGAGAAAACGAAAGATCCCGGCACGAAACACGAGTTCCTCCGTCAACGGCGCAACCACCACGGCCAGCGCGATCATCACGCCGAGGAGCCAGCGGGAGTCGGCGTTGGCAAACATCCCGATGAGATCCTGGCGACCAGTTGGCAGGCCGAGTTGATTCAGCAGAAATTCCCAGACGTTGGCGGTCGCGATCAGAATCGGCAGCGAAATCAGAAAAGTGACGAACCCCGAAGTGAAAATACCGGATTGCGCCGGGGCCGGCGCGGCGGGCGATTTTTCGACGCCGAGCCGATACGCGACCACTCCGGCCAGCATGCCGAGTTGGGCGCAAGCGCCACTCAGAACCGTCAGCGCATCGCCGCGAACGCCAAAAGACCTACCCGCCAGACCGGCCGCGGCGGCGGCGAGGAAACTGGCCCCCATCACCATCAGCAGGAACGTGAAAAAATCGACGGGCGACGTCTCCCAGGGCGCAAGCCGGGAGGGGCCGCGCCGCGACCTGGCCGCCGGACGCAACACCTGCCGCCACAGGAGCACAATGCCGGCCAGGGCAAAGACGATTTCAACGGCACCGATCACATACGGGAGGGCATTGGGCATCAGGAGGAATCGACAGAGAAGCGGCCGGCGCGCATTTCAATCAGGAAACACGGCGAGTGCCGGTTGCCGCCGAGCAGCGGGTACCCGGGGCCGGTCCGCTCAGTCGCGCAGGATTCTCCCGCCGGCAAAAACCAACCTTCCGCCCACGATGGTGGTTTTCACCCGGCCGGTCAGGGTCTGGCCCGACCACGGCGAGTTGCTTGACTTGCTGAACCCGGCCTTCGCGTCGTACAGCCATTGTTCCCCGGGATCGAAAAGACAGATGTCGGCGTCCGCGCCGACGCCCAGGGTGCCGCCGGCGAGATTGAGCAATCGGGCCGGCCGGCGGGTCAGCAGATCGATCACGAACGGCAGCTTGAATCGGTTTTGCCGCACGAGCACGTCGAGGGCGACGGACAGCGCGGTCTCCAGGCCGAGGATGCCGTTGGGCGCGTAATCGAACTCCTTGTCTTTTTCGTAATCGGTGTGCGGCGCATGATCCGTCGCAATGATGTCCAGGGTGCCGTCGCGCAAGCCCGCGATCAGCGCGCGCCGATCTTCCTCGGTGCGGAGCGGCGGGTTCATCTTGAAATGGGTGTCGTAGGTGGCGAGCGAGTCTTCGGTCAGGGCGAGGTGATGCGGCGTGGCCTCGGCGGTGATGCGGGCGCCCCGCGATTTGGCGCGACGGATGATGTCGACCGAAAATTTCGAGGAGATGTGCTGCAGGTGGATGTGCGCGCCGGTGTATTCGGAGAGGATCACGTTGCGCGCGACGATCAGATCCTCGGCGGCATTTGGCCAGCCGCGCAGCCCGAGGCGGGTCGAGACGACGCCCTCGTTCATCACGGCCCCCTGGGTCATCGATTGGTCCTGACAGTGATCCATCACGGGCAGATCGAACATCTTGGCGTACTCGACCGCGCGGCGCATCAGGTCATTGGACTGGACGCAGTCCCCGTCGTCGGTGATGGCGACGACCCCGGCGCGCTTGAGGGAACCGATGGGGGCGAGGGCCTGGCCTTTCATCCCGACGGTGATGCAGCCGGTCGGGTACACCCGGATGACGGCATCCCGAACCACCACGTCCTTGATCAATTGGATGGTGCCGGCGTTGTCCGCGACGGGTGAAGTGTTTGGCATGCACACGACCGTGGTGAAGCCCCCGGCGGCCGCGGCCCGCGAGCCGGTGCCGATGGTCTCCTTGTGGGTCTGGCCAGGTTCGCGGAAATGCACGTGGACATCGACGAGTCCGGGGCACGCGACGAGACCACGGGCGTCGATCTTCCGCGCGCGTTTCTTTGCCACCGCGGAAAGGGTCGCGACGAATTTCCCGTCGGCGACAAAAAGATCGCCCACGGCGTCGCGCTTGGCGGCGGGGTCGATCACGCGGGCGTTTTTAATCCAGAGGGAGGGCATCGGGAATCGGTTAGAGACCAAAAATATCACGCACTTTACGGCGAATGGCGGCCTGCCGGGGGAGAGTGACACGACCGCGTACGACGATGATTTTCTCCCGCGGAAATTCCACCACGAGGTGGCACCGGCAAACGGTCTTGTGGTCCAGGCCGTCGGCTTCGTCGAGGAATACTTCGTGGCTGCGCGGCGGGCGATCGGGAGGCCGAATCGTGTGGCAAATGAGTCCGTTGAGCGTGGGAAAGTCGGGATTGGTGCCGATCCAATCTGGTGAGAGCACGACGAGAAAATGGGGCTGCTCTGGCCGCGGGTAGGGGACCAAGACCAAGTCCCACTGACGAGCTGATTTCACCGATGCAAAATGGCCACGTCGCGCGCGGCGGCGGCGAGGATGGCGGATTCGAGGGCGATCTCCTCCGGCAGGAGAACAGGGGGCGGCACTGCTTTACGGGGGCGGGCGGAACTCAGGCGTTTCATGGTCCGCAGTTTCTTCTGAGGTCTCAGGAGTGTTGGCATGGCGGGATGGTATCCGGGGTTGTTTGGTTTGGCAAAGTCTCACTCCGCGGGCATCACGTTTTCGGGCTGGCCGCCGGCGCAAAGGTAGAGCACGGCCATCCGGACCGCGATGCCGTTGGTCACCTGCTCCAGGATCACGCTGCGGTCGCCGTCGGCGAGCTCACTGTCAATCTCGACTCCACGATTGATCGGACCGGGATGCATGATGATCGCCTTGGGGTTCAGCCACGAGGCGCGGGTCTTGTTCAGGCCAAACATGCTGGTGTATTCGCCCAGCGAGGGAAAATGGCCGGCGGCCTGCCGCTCGTGCTGTATTCTTAGCAGCATGACAACCTCGGCGTCGGCCAGCGCCCCCCGGAGATCGTGCGATACGCTCACCCCCATGGCGGTGAACCAGGCCGGGACCAGCGTGGACGGGCCCACGAGCGTGACGGCGGCGCCCATCTTGGTCAGCGCATGAATGTTCGAACGGGCGACGCGGCTGAAGAGGATGTCGCCCAAAATGACGACCTTGCGGCCCCGGAGGGAGCCGAGGTGTTCCTTCATCGTGAACGTATCGAGCAGACCCTGGGTCGGATGCGCGTGGGCGCCGGCGCCGGCGTTGATCACCGGAATGTCCAGGATCCGAGAGAGGTAAAGGGGCGAGCCGGCCGCGGCATGGCGGATTACGATCATGTCGGCCTGGAGCGCCTGGATGTTCTCGGCGGTGTCACGCAGGGTTTCACCCTTGCTGGTGCTGCTGCTGGCGCTGTCGAGGGAGATCACGTCGGCGCTGAGCCGTTTCGCCGCCATGTCGAACGCCATGCGCGTGCGGGTGCTCGGCTCCAGAAAGAGATTGACGATGGTCTTCCCGCGCAGGGCGGGAACTTTCCGGACACTGCGCGTCAGCGTGCGTTTGAAGGCTTGGGCGGTGACGTGAATCTGGTCGATTTCGTCCAGCGAGAGTTGCTCAAGCGTCAGGAGATGGCGGCGGGTCCAGGGCATGGGCGAAAAAAGCGGATTAGCTCGGGCGGGCGGGCGGGCGAAACCGGGGAGCGGCCGGGGCCGCCGCCGGCCGGACGCGAATCCGATCGCGCAACGGCGAGGAGGGGTCGAGCACGACCTCGACCTTTTCGCTCTCGTCGCTCGCGATCGCCAGGCCGGCGTAATCGGCGGCAAACGGCAGGCGCCGGCAGCCCCGGTCGACCAGCACGGCGAGTTCGACTTTGTTGGGACGACCGTGGTCAAAAAGCTCGTCGAGCGCCGCCTTGACCGTGCGACCGGAAAACAGGACATCGTCGATCAGAATCACGGTCGCCCCACTGACATCCGCCGGGATGTGGGTGGGGGCCCGTTCTTTGGGAATGGGCCGGCGGGCGATGTCGTCGCGGTGAAAGGAAATATCCACGGCCCCGGCCTGCGCGCCGGTGATCCGGGCGAGCCGGCAGGCCAGCTCGACGCCGCCATTGGCGATGCCGAGCAACAAGACGCCCTGACGGACCGGATGCCGGGCAGAAATGGCAGCCGCGAGCCGCGTAATCGCGGCCTGAATCTCTCTGGAACCAATGATCTTTGCGGCGGCCACCACGCAAGGTTTTGACGAGCCGGGCCGGGAAACGGAAGTTTATTTAAATTTAGGCTTGCTGTACTAACCGTACTAGTGCAACTAGGACGGTGTGCTTCCGTTCTCCCTCGAATTCAAACCCGGTCTGCCGGTGGCGGAGCAGATTCTGTTTGCCGTCAAGAAGGCAGTGGTGACGGGGCAGCTGCGTCCGGGTGATCGTTTTCCCTCGGTGCGGGTGCTCAGTCAGGAACTGAAAGTGAATCCGAACACGGCGCACAAAGTGATCGCGGCGTTGGTGGCCCAGGGGGTGTTGGTCACGACACCGGCGGTTGGCAGTGTGGTGGCGGAGCGGGAACTGGGTGGACGAAAGGAACGCACGGAGTTGCTCGGGGCGGACGTGGAGTGGCTGGTGGTGGAGGCGAAGAAACTCGGCCTCGAGCTGGACGACGTGCAGTTCGCGGTGGCGGCGCACTGGAAAAAACTCACCGGAAAATGAGACCCTCCATCCCGCGTTATTGCTCGACGAGAGGCCGCCTTCCGACGAGGGGCCGCCGCCCCAATCCAACTTGTCACGTATTACGTGACAAACGATTCGGCGACGAATTAGCCGCTTGTCACGTAATACGTGACGTGAAGGCCGGTGCGGTTGGGGGACGAATATTAACATGAACATCATTGAAACGCAGAATCTCACGCGGCGGTACGGGCGGACCGAAGCGGTGCATGAACTCAACCTGGCGGTGCCGACGGGCAGCGTGTTCGCCCTGTTGGGCGCCAATGGTGCGGGCAAGACGACGACGCTCAAGGTGCTGATGAACCTGCTGCCGCCGACCATGGGGTCGGCCTCCGTCTTGGGCGTCGACTCGCGCCGGCTCGGCGAACGCGAGCGGGCGCAGATCGGCTACGTGTCGGAGAACCAGGAGATGCCGCTGTGGATGACGGTGCGGCAACTGCTCGACTACTGCCGGCCGTTTTATCCGACGTGGGATCGCGCGCTCGAGGCGACACTGTTGAAACAATTTGACCTCCCGGAGAATCGGAAGCTGGCGCATCTCTCGCGGGGGATGCTGATGAAGGCGGCGTTGCTCTCGTCGCTGGCGTACCGGCCCAAGCTGCTGGTACTCGACGAACCCTTCAGCGGACTCGACGCGCTGGTGCGCGACGAGTTCATTAAAGGCGTGCTGGAGGTATCGACGCACGGCGAATGGACCGTCGTGGTGTCGTCGCACGACATCGACGAGGTGGATCGTCTGGCGGACCGCGTGGCGATGCTGGATGCGGGCCGGCTGCGGCTGAACGAAACCACGGAGGCGCTGCAAGGGCGCTTTCGCCGGGTGGAGGTGACCGGAGCGCCGGCGGAGCTCGCGCCGATTCCCGACTGGCTCGACTGGTCGCGGGCGGGAGCGCTTACGCGGTTTGTGGATACGCGCTACGCGGGCGAGGCGAGCGAGCGAGGGTGGCGCGAGCGTTTCGGCAATGCGCCGATTACGGCCCAGCCGATGTCGTTGCGTGAAATCTTCATGGCGTTGGCGCGGGCGAACCGGGCGGAGGCGAGGGAGAAGTCCGCATGAAGCTGATCTGGCACATCGTCCGGAAAGATCTGGCCCGGCTGACGGTGCCGTTGAGCCTTTGGATCGCATTTGTCGTGGTCACGACGGCCTGGTTTGGTGCGGCGGGCGCGCCCGTGGCGGCGTCGACCGCCGTCGCCGCGGATCTGCTGGGCGGATGGATCGGCACCCTGCACGGTTCGGGCCTGGCTGGCGTGTTATTTCAGACGACCGTCGGTGCGCTGCTGGCAGCGGTGCTGGTGTTGGAGGATTTGCCGGCTGGTTCCGTGGCCTTCTGGCTGACGCGGCCAGCGAACGGACTGCGGATGGTCGCGGGAAAATCGCTCGGCGCCGCGCTCTTTTTCGCCGTGATGCCGGCGCTGGCGCTCAGCGTGGTGTGGCTGGCGTTCGGATTCACGCCGGGCGAAACGGCGGTGGCGGCGGTCGAATACGCGGGCTGGCAACTGGGGTTGTTTCTGCCCGCGCTCGCGGTGGCCGCCATGACGGGAAGCCTGGGCCGCTATGCGGTGGGGGCGCTGCTGGTCTGGCTGATCGCCGTGTTCACGGTAATCGTGGGGGACGACGCGAAGGGCGGCGCTTTGCTGCGCGCCCCGTTGCTGGATGCGCGCGGAACGGCCGTGGTGGGAATCTTGTTGGTGGGTTCGGCGGCGGTTTTCGTCCAGGCGTATTTGCGCCGGCGAAAATCCGCGTGGGCGGTGCTCGCCACCACGCTCGGATTGATGATCCTCGTGCGGGTGACCTGGAACAGCCCGTCGCAGCCGGAGCGCGCGTCGCGATCGGACGCCGGGATTACGATGGAGTGGAATCGGATGAGTTTGCAGGGGGAGGAGCCGGTGCTGACGATGACGGTTGCGGCGAGCGGTCGCGGCAGTGTCGTGGCGGCCCCGGTTTTCGGCGTGCTCAAAGTGAGCCCGGCCACCGGTGCGCCGCGCGAATACGAATTGGAGCGCGGCCGGCGGTGGGGTGAGGCGGCGGCGCTGAGGGTGGCGGGGCTGGCCACCGCAGGGGCTCCGCTCGTTTGGGAACTGGGAATGGGCCGGGCGCGGGCGCTGGCGGAGGAGTTGTCAAAGGACCGGACGGTGCCGCCTGGGGAGATCAGGATGGCGATGATGGCGGGCCGGGTGCTTTGGGAACTGCCGTTGCGTGTCGGATCGGAAGGACACGCGCAGTCGGCGCATACCCGGATTCTGAACATTGGATGGAGCGACGACCGGTCGAAGCGAAAGATCTTGCTGCAGGAACGCGACGCGCGACTCGCACTGCACCATGGCATCCGGAAGAACACCGGCGGACGCAGCGAGCGGCGGCGGGACGCGGACATGTTGGACTGCTTCCTGTTGGTGAACCGCTCCCGGGGTTATGCGCGCGCGGTGGAGATTGGCGAGTTTGGGGCCGCCCGGATGCACTCGCTGCGCGTGAGCGCGCGAGTCGTGGAGATTGAGCCGGCGGCACCGGCGGGCGCGGAATTGGCGGCGTGGGACGAGGGCGCGACGCTGGTCAAGGTGCGGTTTTCCAGCGCAGGCACGGAAGTTCGGTCGATGCCGGGCGGAAAAATCACGATCGAGGAGGCGAACCAACGATGAAGCTGATGTGGCACATTGTCTGCAAGGATCTGCGGCGGCTGCGCTGGCCGCTCGCGGCTTGGCTGGGCCTCCTGGTGGGGAAGCATGCGATTGGGATTGTTCTGATCTGGGGTGGAGCGTTTACGGAAGAAACTTTCCGGAGGCTGGAGATTGTGACCGGGGCGCTTCCGGTGGTTGAAGTCCTGTTTGCGTTCTTTCTGACGGCACGACTGGTCCACGCGGATTGCCTGGTGGGATCGAGTCAGTTTTGGCTGACGCGGCCGATTTCCGGGTGGCGGTTGCTTGGCGCGAAGATTCTCGGTGTTGTCGTACTGATCCTCAGTCCGTTGCTGGCGCTGGCGATTCCGTGGTGGATTGCCTGCGGGGTGACCGGGCCGTGGATGGCGGCGGCGGCGGTGGACCTGCTCATCTGGCCGCTCGTGGCAATCATCCCGGCGTTTCTCGTGGCGTCGCTCACCAACACGTTTGGCCGGTTTTTCGCGTGGTCGCTGCTCCTGCTCTGGCTGACGGCGATGGCGCCGTTTTATGCGCAGTTGGGATGGGCCCGGGCGACGGATGGCACGGGCGCAGGCGCGGAAGGGATGGCGAGCGCGCAGCTCCTGGTGGCTGGGGCGGTGATGCTGCTGGTCGTGGCGCTCGTGGTCACACTTCAGTTCTTGAAGCGGCAATGGCCGCGATCTGTTCTGGCGCTCGGCTGCGGCGGTGTTTTTGCGCTGAGCGTGGGGGCGATGTGGGTCGGTGAGGCCACTGCGTCCCAGGGTGGAAGTGCCGGGCGGGTTGATTGGAATGCGGAGAAGGCGGTCGGCGTGAAAATCGACTCCCTGCGGGCGGCGGTGGACAAGTCCTCGGCACAGTCGTTCGAAAACGGGGCGGCAATCACAGGCGACATGCGCGTCGCCGAACTCCCGGATGGACTGGCATTGCGGGGCGGACCGGTGGTTTTTTCGTGGCGATGGACCGATGTCGGCACCTACCGGCGATCGGGGCAGACGCACTCCGCGGCGGGAGTGACCCGCGCAAAGCGGCATGCGTACGGGCTGCAGGATCCGAAGACCGACCCGGAGACTGAGCAGTGGTTGCGCGACCAGCCTCCCGTGTTACCAACCTGGTCCGGTCCCTCCTTTTCAGAATCACAGATCCGCACCGGGACGCGGCTGCCATTGTCCCTGGTGGCCCGCGCTCAAAAGGAACCGACCGACGTGCGCATGAACGGTATGTTTGAGCTTCTCCGTCCTGCCGTGCTGATTGAAACCCGGATGCAAAAGGGCGGCTGGACGGCGGGTGGGGGAGTGGGAATGCGCGTGGTGGAGGTCGAAGCGGGCACCCGGACTGCCACGCCGAAATCTCGGCGACCGCGGGAGATGAAGATGGTGACCGTGGTGGAGTCGTCGGTGTACTACTTGAGTGAAGCGGCGCAATGGTTCATCGCGCGTTGGAGCACAAGGCAGTTGCGGTGGTGGCACTGGTATGGGATCAATCGTCTCGTGTTGAACCGCAGTCACGGGATGGGCGTCGTCAGCGTGCACCGGGGGTCACCTGCGGTCAGAATTGCCGCGGTGGCGTTGCAGTCCACCACCTTTGCAGCGGAGGTGCCGCTAGTGCGGCGCGGCGAGCAATGGGTGCGTGAACATGCCGATTGGTTTGACGGCGCGGAGTTGGCGATTCTGGACTGGGTGCCGGTGGCGCGGTTTTCGCGCAGCGTGTCGGTGGAGGAATTCAAGTTCGCGCCGTGACTGTTTTTCGCCCGGGCGTGAAAAACCGAGCGGCGGAACCACGGAACTTCCGACACCTTTCCCGACAGATCTGATCAACAATAAGCAACCTGACCCCCTCGGATCGGCGCATCGGTGTCTTGTATCCGAGTGTTACTGACATGAGAGCTTCTCATCCCCGCGCCGGAGAAACGACGCGGGAGCGATTGGTTCGGCTGCGGGATTTGCGACGAGGTCTGCCGGGGCGGGTGGCGATTTCGAATCCGCCA
>SXSC01000228.1 GCA_005792355.1 Opitutaceae bacterium | reverse complement strand
TGCCCGCGCCGAAGTTGTCCCTAAAAAACCCGGTGAAACGCCGGCTCACGCAACCGCGCCGCGGACGGGTTTCTCCTCTGAAATGAGGCCGAAGATGCCTGCCAAAATCCGGCTCGGGGAAGAAAGGAAGATCCGTCTGACACGGCCGGAAGAACTGGCGGAGAGACAGATTCGCGAGTGAGTGACTTGCGCCTCCATGAACCACAGCCCGGGATCAATGGACATAGCGTGGACCGTCGCTTCACCGATGATGGCTTTTTGCCCTATGCGGAGAAAGGTGCCCTTATTCTCCGCATAAAAAGCGGAGATTGTCCTTTGCCGTGCGGAGAAGGTGCGGTGAGTTCGCCGCATAAATTGCGGAGATTAGATGTATATCCACTAACGAAAGGACTGCCCGGACTTCACCTGGGACCATGCCGCCATCACTCCGCTGTTGAGTGACTTGAGGCATACGCAGGGGCGCTTGCTCGGGAAAATGGAAGGTTTGGGCTTCCATCTGCGCGAGGAAGCAACCTTGGCCACGCTCACGCAGGACGTGATCAAGACGAGCGAGATTGAAGGGCAGAAGCTGGATACCCAGCAGGTCCGCGCAAATCCAGCGTGAACGAAACGCCTATCATGACATTCTTGAGGCCAGTCAGCGCGGCGACCTGGATATCACCGCTTGGCTTGAATGGTATTTTGCCTGCCTCAGGCATGCGATAAATTCATCCCATGAAATTCTCGACGCCGTTTTGACGAAGGCGAATTTCTGGCAACGCCACGAGGGGGAGACGTTCAGCGAGTGTCAGCGCAATCTCATCAACCGGCTTTTGGACGGTTTCGACGGCAAGCTGACTTCCTCAAAATGGGCGCATATCGCCAAATGCTCCCCGGATACAGCGCTGCGCGACATCACCGACCTGATGGAGCGGAACATTCTGGCCAAGGATGACGCTGGCGGACGCAGCACCGGCTATCACCTGAAATAAAACGGCATCTTGCCCAGAGGATGTTTACTCGCGAAGAGCTTTCGCAGTGCGGCCAACTCTGCGAGGCGCGCTTTCCGGAATCGACGCTGGCGCTCAGCATTATTTCTTCGTTTCTCCTCAAGCGACTTCATGGGCCGTCCGGCGCGTAATCGGAGTGGCAGATCAACGGATGGCGTGAAGATGTTCCGGCGCTTGAAGGCCGCGGGCGCATGCACCAACGCCAAGAGGCGCAGCGTCGGACTATCGGTGCCAGCGTCGAAAACCGGGTTCGTTGCGACGCGGTCGGGCGCGAAAGCCCATGCTGGCGCAGGGCGGTGGACTTTTCGCGCCAAGTGCTCCGCATAGGCCCCCAGCCAAGCATCGGCAACATCGCCCCCCGGAAATTTCTTCCGAAGTCGCGGCGGTTCTTTGGCGATAGCGGTTACGGCTTGGGTGCGCGATGACGCGCGGCGCAACTCGTGGAGCCAGTCGCGCAGATTCAGGCCGAATTCGCCGAGCGAGGCGGACTGCTCGGCAACTTCCTTCAAAGATTTTGGGCGGGTGATCATGTGCGGGACCGAACGGCACCTTTGACGACCTCCCGGGCTTCGACCGTGAGCGCATCGTGCGGAAAGAATTTGTCATGGATGGCTTCGGCCTCCTCGACCGATCCGATGCCCATTTTTCGCACTAAGAAACGAATATCCCCGTAATCGCCAGCGTAGCCAGGCAAGGGTGGGCGACAGGCGCGAAGTTTCATCGCGAGAAGATAAGCCGCCGTCGGGATGACGATCCGGATGCCCTCGCCGAATTCGTCTTCAGGGAGGCTACGCTTCGCCTCTTTTTCGGCTAGAAATTGCTTCACGTCGTCATTCAGCCAATCGTCAGGCAGGCCGAGTTCGGCCGCCACTTTCACGACGAGCGTTTTCCCGATTTCACCCGGTCGAACCACGGCATCCACATCCTTGGTCGCGTTACGGGAGCCATAAACCAACGTGAACACCGCTCCGCCATAGAGGGAGATTTCGAGCGTTACTTTTTGCTTATGCGCCAACTCGGCCAAGCGGCGGAGCGCTTGGACAATGCGATTTCGGCTAAGTGGCTCGTAAGGCACAATAAACCGTTACGTAATGAGCTATAAGATATCAAGAGGATACTTCGCCATCCCTTGAACCTAAACCAGCCTGTCAACTCTACGCGTTGGATCTCGTGGCGACGCCCACTCGTGGACCTCGCAGTTGGTAGGAAACTGGATCTTGAGGGGGATCGGATCCGGGAGGGGTTTAAGAAGCCTCTGCGGCGGGTTGCTCTATCCTGGCGGATCGACAGGCACCGGGAGAATCCGAATAGTGCCACAATTCATTCAAAATATGCCTACCGCCTCGGCTTACTATTTCCGTTACCTGCCGGCATTTCGCGAGAGCGACACCTGGGGTCTCGCGGTGACGGCGGCCGGTTTCACCCGCATCCGGCCCGGCACGTCTTATCCGCCCGTCCGCCATCCGGCCGATCATCATTTCGACTGGAGCCGCGGCCGGGTGCCGGAGTCGCTGCAGATCGTGTTGATCACCGCGGGCCAGGAGCAATTGGAGCTGCGGGGGAGGAAGAAGTTGGCCGTCGAAGTGGGTACGGCCTTCAGGCTGTTTCCCAGAGTCTGGCACCGTTATCGGCCGGATCCCGCCTCCGGGTGGGAGGAGAGTTGGGTTGAGCTATCGGGTCCGCTGGTGGATCGGCTGCTCCGAAAAAGGATCCTCTCGCCGAAGTCCTGCAGCCGGTGTGCCCGGCCGAATATGTTTCGATGGGCAGCTGGCGCATCGAGCGGACTGCCTCCTCCGAGGGAATGGGCACGCGGAACGGCGCGTCGGAGCTGAACCTCTGCCAGTCGCGCGCCGCCTCGCGCACGTCGGCGTGGCGCAGCAGCATCGGGAGTTTCTCGGCTTGGAACGGGCAGCGCAGCACGCCGTCGGTCTGGCGCGCGTCGCGGAAGGGGTCGGGGATGGCGGGCATGAGGGAGGGGAAGGGAACTGCGGGCAGCGTGGGGCGCCGGCGCATGGCACGCAAGCGGTCGAACGCGCGGCGGCGAAAGGCATCGCGTGACCAGAACAGAATTCGCGTTGGTGCGTGAAAACAGAGTGGTGGGCCGGGCGCTCCGCGCACCGCAAAACGACACGCGCTCCTAGGCCGTGCGCGGAGCGCCCGGCCCACGTTGGTGCCACGCAAGCCGGACTCAGACTGCGTAAGCTTTGCGCGTCGGCCGGGAGAGAAATTTATCCGCGGCCGGATCATCGACAAAACGCTCCGTCGCGGGATTCCACCGGACACTCGAACGACCGAGCCGGATCGCGATGTTGGCGACGTGGGAGATCGTCAGCGCGCGGTGGGAAGCATCCGCCGGGCAGATCGCCGGTTTTCCGCTGTAGATGCAGTCGAGGAAGTTCCACTCGTGCAGCTTGCTCTCGTAGAGCCGGATTTCGTCGGGGCGAATCTTGGCCTGCCGGAGCGAGTCGGGTTTGATCTCGATTTTGCTGCGGTTCACGAAAATCGACCGGTCGTCTTCGCCCTCGAAACGGATGCCTTCGTCGGCGGCACTGGAAACGTGGAGGCGGACGCCGTTGGCATAGACCACTTCGAACGAGTAGGACGTCGGCGTATTGTAGAGGTCGGTTTGCGGCGGCAGCTTCGCGACGACATTTTCAATCAGCACCGGACCCGAGTCGTCCATGCCGAGAGCCCACTGCACAATGTCGAAATGATGCGCGCCCCAGTCGGTCACGCTGCCGCCGGAAAAATCCCAGTTGTGCCGCCAGTTGAGCGGCATCAGTGCCGGACAAAACGGGCGCTCGGGTGCGGGGCCGAGCCACAAGTCGTAGTTCACTTCCTTGGGCACGGGCGCGGATGCCTTGTGCGCGGCCAGGCCGGAAAAGTCGTTGTGTCCCTTGTCGGGCAGGCCGATGGTGACGCGGCGGAGTTTGCCGAGGCGACCGTTGCGCACGTATTCGGCGGCGGTGCGGAAGAAGGCCGAGCTGCGCTGCTGGCTGCCCGTCTGCCACGTGACGCCCGCTGACTTGATCGCACGGGCGATGCGCTGGCCCTCCTCGACGGTGACCGCGAGCGGCTTCTGGCCGTAGATGTGCTTGCCCTTGCCCGCCGCGAGGATGGCGGCGGCGCAGTGCCAGTGATCCGGTGTGGCAATATACACGGCGTCGAGGTCCTCGCGATCGAGCATCACGCGAAAGTCCTCATAAACACGGCAGCCGCGAAAATTTCCGCTCGTTGCCTTCTGCGCGTAGTATTCCTCGATTCTCTTCTGACCGACGAGGCGGCCACCCCGCAGTTCGCCCTTGTAGCCGTAGTGCGGCAGATCAGACACCGGGTCCGCCACGGCGACCACCTGGGCGCGGTCGTCGCCGAGAAAGTTCATGATGGTGTGATGGGCGATCGTGCCGTAGCCGATGAAACCGATGTTGACGCGCTCGGACGGCTTGGGTCGGCGCACCCGCGCAACCGTCGGGCCCGCGCAGGAAGTGAGCGAAGGCAAGGTCGCTCCTGCGGCAGCCACCATCGCGGAGGTTTTGAGGAAATCACGACGGGTCATGGGAGTTTTCATAGGAAAAAAGTGAGTGGGCTGGCAGCCATCCGGGTGTAGCAAAGGACGAGTGGAGAGCTCACCGGGACCGGTCGGACTTCAAGCGAGCTATTCCCGTGGCAATACGGCCACAAAGGAGCGAAGCCTGATCCGCGCAGTCTTCGCCAATAGATGCAAAACGCTCTCGACTCTGAATACTGCTCCTCGGATTTAACGCGGTCTTCACGACAGGATACCTCAGAACTTCAAACTCGAAAACCCGAGAGTGTAGCTAAGCGTCACGCTGCGGCCGTCGCCGAGTTGCTTGCTCGCCTTGAGGTAGTCGAGGTTGAGGGCGTTGTTGATGTTCAGCGCGAACGTCTGGTCGAATTTCGCACTGCGGCGCAGATGGTAACGGAAGCCCGCGTTCCACAGCGTGACGGAGGGCACGCGGAGCGCCCATTGACGGGTAGTGCGCTGGAGGATGCGTGCGCCGGTCGTCGTGGTCGTGTAGGTATCGCCGGTGTTTGGTGCTTCGGTCGGCGTGCTGGCGATGAAGTTGACGCCAACGTTGGCCGAAAACCCTTTGAGCGCGGCGCTCTGCGGAGCGAACCGCAGCGACAGACTGCCGTTCTGCGGTGAGACGCCGTTTACGCGGCGACCGACGGCGAGCGGATTGGCCGCGCCGAAATCCTTGTAGATCGAATAAACGTGGCCCCAGCTACCATTGAGGCTCAGTTCCCGCGTCATGCGCCAATTGAGGTCGATCTCGTAGCCGCGCACGAATTGGTCGCCGTCTTTGCGCGACACCGTGAGGAAAGTGCCCGATCCCGGCGCGGTTTCCTGGAGATCATTTACGGTCACGTTATTCCGGAGCGCGTAGAATCCGCTCACCGTGAAGTTCAGGTTCTCTACGTTTTGGTGTGGGTGAAAAAGGTCCAACTGGTCGAAAGGTGCGGATTAAATCCGGACGCCGAGAACGACTCATCACGGACTGGTCTTCGCCTCCGGCTCCAAACCACAATCCGCTTTGAAGGAAGAAAACCGTGCGTGG
>SXSC01000227.1 GCA_005792355.1 Opitutaceae bacterium | reverse complement strand
TCCTGGATACGAGTGCCTGTGGAAAGGCTACGCGCAGTTTCGCGCCATGGTTCAAATCATCGGCCTGACCCGGAAGCGCGCCCGCAGCGCCGACGATTGATGCGCTACAGCCCCTTTTGTGGGGCAAGTGCAGGGCTAGCCGGCCATTTCACACTCTGCTCGCGAGCGGAGCCACACGGTGTTCGAGATTTTCTTCTGCGTTCGCGGTCCTCAGGGATGTCCGGGCTAGTCGGGCTACGCTCGACTGAATCGCTTCGGCTCCACCCTCCGCCGGACGGCGATGAATACCGGTCACCCGGTGACGGCCGCCGGCTTGCGGGCGGCGAGCATGAGTGCGCTGCCGTGGACGTTGGGCTGCTGTTCATGGCGGAAATCGGTGAATCCAAAATGCCGCAGCGCCCCCAGGATCTGCTCCTTTTCCATCCAGTAGCTGTAGACTTCGCCACCGCCGCAGAAGCCCTTCCAGTCGAGCGACGGTCCGTAATTGAAGCGGTGCACCGTGTGCTTGAAGCCGGCGGTCTCCATCTCCAGCACTTCGGAGAATTTCGCCCCGGGCACGGGATTTTGCGCGACGAAGTCGGGATCGAAAAACACCGTCCAGAGAAACAACGCGTCGCAGCGACGCGCGAGCAACTCCAGCAGTTCCACGGGATCAGTCAGATGATAAAGGATGCCGCAGGCGAAGCCGACATCGAAGCGCAGGTCGGTCTTGCGCAGGAACTCGAGGCAGTCACCCAGCAGAAAATGCGCCCGAGGCAGATCGAACGTCTCCTTGGCGATCAGACACTTCAGGTAGGCGCGCGCGTTGGCCTCGATTGCGGTGATCGAACGGGCGCCAAGGCGATCGAGCAGGTAGGTGTGGCCGCCTTCGAGCGGGCCGAGTTCGAGCACATCGCGATCGCGGACACCGCTGGCCAGGCCCATTTCGATCAGACGATCGTTCGCCCAGGCGACGCGCGGGTCGTCGAAGAGCGGGGTGACACCCGCCTTGAGGTCGGGCCGGTCGGCGGGAGGTTGGGATGACCACTCGCCCGCGAAGAGATCGAGTGCGTTCTGGTCGGACGGTTCGACCCCGAAAAAGTGTTTGAAGTCGGCCATGTTTTCTTGCGGCGCGAGAAAACAAACGGGCCTTTGGCCCGAACGACAAGATTTTCGCGCAGCGAAAATCTAAGGCATCTCGTAGATCTCGATCAAACCCACGCCGGTCGCGCCCTCGAAGCCGCTGAGCTTGGCCGTGTAGCTGCCGGGCGGCAACGTGACGAGCATGACGGCGTCAAGGCCGGTCCGCAACTTCGGATCGCGCGTTTCCATGAGCGCGAACGCGCCGGTCTTCCTGGCGGCTTCGCGCAAGGCGGGCATGCCGTTGGAGGGCATATCCCAGTCGTCGTTTTCCCGCAGCAACGTTTCGCCGCGATAGATTTCGAGAAAAGGATCGAGCAGCGCTCCGCTGAGGTTGAAGGGCGGGCGGGTCAGGGTTGGACCGATGCCGCGGATGAGATAGGTGCGTGGCCCGGGACCGGCTACCACCAGGCCGGCGATGAGCACGCTATCGCCCGAGATGACCTGGCCGCGCGTCGCGATGTTGACGAGTTTGCGGGTGCGCGCGGTCGCGGCATCGGGATCGGCGTCGTAGACTTCGACCAACGCGACTCCGGTGATGTCACCGACGCCACTCACAATCGCCGTGTAGCCGCCGGGTGGCAGGGTGGTGAGGATGGCGGAGTCGCGGCTGCCGCGCCGGAGTTGAAAGGCCCCGAGCCGCGCCGCGGCGGCCTCGATGGCGCCGACGTTGCCGCCCGAATCCCAGTCATCGTTTTCCGCCACCGTCCCGCCGTCGCTGCCGACGATCCGCAGGCCGGGATCGAGCAAGGAGCCGCCGACACCGAATTCGGCGAGCGCCGGGCCGACGGCGCGGATGAGCACCGGCTTGGGGGTCGTGCCGCCGATGACGATGCCGGCGATCAACACGCCGTTACCGCTGCCCACGAGGCCGCGGGTGGAGATGTTGGCCAGCGAGGTTTCGGTGGAAGTGGTGCCGGGGGTGACCGTGAGGCGGGCGGTATTGCTGGTGACGCTGCCGCCGGGTCCGCGCACGAGCGCGGTGTACGTGCCGGCATCGACGGGTTGGACGGAACCGATGGTGTAGCTCGGCCCGGTGGCGAGAAGGAAGTCCTCGGTGGTCGTGGCGCCGGCCGGCCGGAAGCCCCAGGCATAGGTGAACGGGCCGTTGCCGCTGACGGTCACGCTGAAGGAGTAGCTGTCGCCCACCTGCACGGTGCGGCTCTGCGGTTGGGCGGCAATCACCGGGAGGTTTCCACCCGTGCCGCCGCCGGTTACTCCGGAATCGTACAGTGACTTCACCCCCGCGATGTCGTCGTCCCTGAGGGTGTCAACGTCACTTACCACGCTGTTCATGATCGCCGAGACAAACTGCGGCGGAACGGCTTCATCGGGATGATCGAGGCCGAGGACATGGCCGAATTCATGGAGGGCGACGCGCCGAAGATCGCGGGTGAAGCCCCGCAACGGGCCGCGGTAAGAGTTCCACGCGAGGTTGGAATTGAACACGACGTCCTGCTCGGAATAACGGGCGGTGGTGCGATTGATAAAGCCGGCGGTCACGGCCAGCGTGCGCGAGTCGAAGGCGCTGCCGAACACGTCGGTGCGAAAAACCACGTTATTGAGGCGGTTGCCGTTGCGAATTTCCGCGGTGGAATTTCGCACCACCGTGAGCCGGCTGCGGTTGATTTGGGCATTCCATTCGTTCAGGGCGGACTCGGCGACGGCGCCCCAGTCGGTGGCGCCATCGATCAAGGGGGACGACGGCAGTCCGAGCTGCAGGTGCATGACGATGTCGCCGGCCTGCCAGGTGGCGCCGGTGAGATCGAAAGCGCGGAGGGGCGGCGTGGGCGCGGCGAGGAGGATCAGCGTGGCGGCGGCGAGGCGAAGGTGCGCGGGAGGCAGGAGGGGAGAGGGGGACCGGGAGAGTGGGAGATGGGGAGAGGCGGAAAAAGACACGGGACGATCAGTTGATCCGCGCGCGCACGGTCGGGCGCTGTACTTCGGACAGGATGCTGGCGTCGAAGTCAGCGGGAGTGAGGGCGCGGGCAACGGCAGATCTGGCGCTGGCCGCGCGCACGGGGCCCGGGAGGAGGTTGAGCGGCATGGCGATCTCGGCGAGATCGGTAAGCGGGACGCCGTTGTCGCGGGCGAGATGCTCGCGGGCGCTGGTCGGATCGCGCAGGACCCGATAGCGGCCGTGACCCATGGCCACGAGCGGGCAGAACTGCACGCCGTTGCGTTGCACAAAGACGTACTCCAAACCGCCGAGATTGAATTTGGGCGTGCCGGTCACGACCATGCTTTCGTCGCCAATGGTGCCACCGAGGAACTCGAGGGTGATCTCGCCCCGCGCCGCGCCTTTCAATATCCGATCGATCGCCACGGTAACGTAGGTCTTGATGATGGCCGTGCCGTCCGGGGCGGTGGCGCGGCGCGCCTGGAGATCGGTGACGCGCCCGCGATAAATGCCGTCGGCCTCGCTGACAAGTTCAGGAAAGCTCGGCGGGATGACGCTGGTGGCGCGGCAGAGGGTCCCGCAGGCGAGGAGGAGCAAGGAGAGGTGGAGTCGCATGAGGCAGAAGGAACGCGGCAGAGTCGTGGCGGCAAGCGGTGTGCAGCGATTCGACGCGGGCGGGCGGCAAGTGTTTCACGGTTTTTGCCGGAGCGACCACGATTCGACGATTTGACGGATAGTTTCCTCCAGCGACTGGGTGAGGTCCCAGGCCGGGTAATGGGCCCGCAGCTTGCGGAGGTCGCTGTAGTAACAGATATGATCGCCGGCGCGGTGCTGGTCGACGTAGGCATGAAGCTGGGCGCGGCCGGAAAATTTCTCGGTGATTTTGAAGGCTTCGAGGATGGAGCAGGAGTTGGCCTTGCCGCCGCCGAGATTGTAGACCTCGCCGGCGCGCGGGGCGGCGACGAAGGCGGCCATGAACCGGGCGACGTCGAGCGAGTGGATGTTGTCGCGCACCTGTTTTCCTTTGTAACCGAAGACACGATACTCGCGGCCTTCGAGGTTGCATTTCACGAGGTAGCTCAGGAACCCGTGCAATTCGACGCCGGTGTGATGGGGACCGGTGAGGCAGCCGCCCCGGAGCGCGCAGGTGGGCAGGCCGAAGTAGCGGCCGTATTCCTGGACCATCACATCGGCGGCGACCTTGGAGGCGCCGAAAAGGGAGTGTTTGGACTGGTCGATGGTGAACGTCTCCGCGATGCCGTGTTCGTAGGCGGGGTCGGCGTAATCCCAGCGCGTGGCGAGTTCGCGGAGCGCGATGCGGTTGGGGGCGTCGCCGTAGACTTTGTTGGTGCTCATGTGCACGAAGGGCGATTCGGGGCAGGCCTGGCGGGCGGCCTCGAGGAGATTGAGGGTGCCCGTGGCGTTGGTGTCGAAATCGTCAAACGGGATCGCCGCTGCGCGATCGTGGCTCGGTTGGGCGGCGGTGTGCACGATGACGGAGGGCCGCACCTCGCGAATCAGCGCGAGCACCCCGGCGCGATCGCGGATGTCGAGTTCGTGGTGGACGAAGCCGCGCAGTTCGGTGGTGAGGCGCTGCTGGTTCCAGCGGGTGTCGCCCGACGGGCCGAAGAAGACGGCGCGCTGGTTGTTGTCGACGCCGTGGATCGTATAGCCGAGTTCGCGGGCGAAATAGCCGCAGACTTCGGAGCCGATGAGGCCGGAGGAACCGGTGACGAGAAGGGTTTTGGGCATGGCGGGCGGAGGCTGCTTGAACGGTGGGGATCAGAGGACGCGAGGCCAGCTTTTGTGTAGGTGCCGCGGGCCGCCGCCGGCCGCTGATGGCCGTTCCCGGTCACCGATTGAAATGGAGGACCTCCCACAGATTCAGAAAGGCCACCGAGCAGGAAAGCGTGCGTTCATTTTCAGTGGGATTCCTTTGTGACCGCCTGCCGGGCCCCAGTGCCGCGTTGCGAAATATCCTGGCTGGCCGGCACGGTGGCACGTTGGCGCGCGAGCAGCCAGGCGGCGGCGCCGAGGGCGAGGACGTTCACCGTGAGTGCGAAGGTGTCGAAGTCGGCGTGGTTGACGGGCCAGGGCCGCGGATTCAGCAGGGTCGTAAGCCAAAGCATCAGGAGCGTTTCCGGGAGCTGCAGCCAGGGGGTGAAGCGATGGGCCAGCACGCGGGGCAGCCAGCCGCCGGAGTTGGCTGCGGCGGCGCAAAGTAGCGCGATGACCGCGACGAAAAGCGGGTGGCCGCACTCGCGCATCAGGCCGAGCGGGTCCATGCCCCAGTAGAGAACCATGAGCGCCGAGGGGCCCAGCACCAAGAGGGCGACGGCGGCGCGGAGCGTTTGCCAGGCGCGGACGACACCGGCCGAACTCAGCGCCCAGAGTCCCAATCCCAGCGCAAATGGCAGTGAATTCCACCACACGAACGCGAATTTCACGAGGCGCCCGGAGGTCTCGTAGGTCGAGTTGAGCCGAAAGTGGTGGAAACTGAAATCGGAGAGATAGAGGTGAAGCGGGAGAAACGTATTCGCGAAGTTCAGCCACCGCGCGTGCCACCATTGCTCCCAGGTGCCGAGATTGGAGTCGGCGAGCCGCCAGTAGCTGAAGAATCCGCCCTGTCCCGCGAAAGGCGTGTCCGGGAGATGCGGCATCAACCGGCCGAGCATCATCCAGGGGAGGACAAGGAGCCCGGCGCCCAGGGCAAAACGGGCGAGTGCCATCGGGGTGGCTCCGCCCGCCGCCCGGCCCGCCGCCCACAACCCGAGCCATGGCACCCAGAGCAGCACGAGCGGGTGATACAGAAATCCGATCCCGAGGGCGACGCCCGCGACCAACGGTCGCCGCGCGTGCACCAGACCAAAACTCGTCACCAGCCACGCGGTCGCAATCCACTTGGGCCACGTGAACATCATTTCGTGCACGCCAAACGGCGACAGCGCCACGAGCCCGCTCGTGACGAGGGCCCACGTTTCGCCCAGGAGCGGGGCCAGCAGCAGGAAACACGCGAGGACGATTCCGCTCGCCAGCACGATCATCGTGATGCGGTAGGCCGCGAAGCCCTCGCGGTCGAAGGGTGACCAGCGTTGTTCCGGAAATCCCGCGGGAGGCTGGCCGCCGGTTGCCAGCACGATGGGCGCCGCGGCAAGACCGGCGAGCGGGCCGCGGCTGAAAAACGTCCAAGGGTAAAATTGCTTTTCCACGGCCGGCGCGTGAGGTGCCAGGTGCTGCGCGACGGCCTGGACGACATAGTATGGGAAACGCGAGTCGAGCCGGTCGCCGGCCGCGAGGTTGCGCGAAATAGTGCCGCGGAACGTTTCACCCTCGGGGCCGACCGAGTACGACGATTTCGCTGTCACGGCCACGATCAGTAGGGCGGCGACGGCCAGGACACGCTGGGCGTGGGCGCTGAGTTGCAGTTCAAAACTGCCGCGCGCCGCAGCCACACCAATCCCGCACCAAAGGGCGGTCACGAGGGTGAAGCCGAGAATTTCCGGGGCCATCCATCCGCTCGCGCACCAGATGATCACCCCGAGCGCGGCCAGCGCGAGCGGGCCGGCGGCCAGCAGCACCAACCCGCGCAATTCCGGGGATGTGGTGCGTCGCAGCAGAAGCAGCCCCGGGCCCCAGAGAAGCGTCAAGGCGAGCGCGGCGGTGGCGTACACCTGCGCGTGGAGATACAGCGCGGTCACCCAGCCCGGCCACACACGGAATGGATGCGTGATCGCGACCCAACCGAAGGTCTCCGACGAACGATCCTCGGCGACGATGCGCACCGCGGTGGCGTCGGCGGGCCGGGGAATGGCCCACAGGCTCCATTGTTCGCCGGGATCGGGGAGGCCGCAATCGAAGCGGGTGATTGAATCGTCGGTGGAGCGAAACTCAGCCCAGACGCGCACGCTGGGGCGTTGCGGATAACCAGCGACACCGACGTGGATCAGCGGGCGCGACGCGCGGAACCACGCGGTTTCGGCCCGGCCCTGCGCGGCATCGCCGCCAAGCCACGAGGTGGCGTGGTGGAGTGCTGATGGCAGTGGACCCGCTGCGATCATCTGAAGACCTTGGACGGGCAAAAAATCCCCGGTGATCCATGGTCGGCCGGTGGCGCCGTCGTGCCGCGGGAGCTCCCGGGGCTTGGGCAGGAGGTCGAGCGCGCGGTCGCGCACGGCGCCGAGCAGCAGGGAGATTCCTCCCAGCAGCCAGATGGCACGAAGGAGCGCGGGACGCTTCACGGTCGCGACGGTCGTCCGACGTATTCGATCCACCAGCCCTCGGGCAGCGTGTAGATCTTGGCCGGCACGCCGCGGCGAATCGGATCGCAATGCGCGGCCCAGTGGTAGTCCGGCTGGGCGGGAATGATAAAATGCGGCACGTGCAAGAGCACACCGACGAGGCACAGCGCACGCACGACCCACGCGACCGCGCGCGGCGTGGTGTGCCACTCGAGCACCAGCAACCACGCGAGCAGCACGCGCGGGATGTAGAAATACCGGTCGCCGTTCACGAGGTTGTCGTCCTGCCAGGTGTCGGCGCGAACGCGGTAGAGGCAGGCGGCGGTTACGAGGAAAAATATCGCGACGATCATGGCGCGCAAGGTCCGCCGTGGATCGGCGCGCAAGGACCAAACGAGCAGGGCGACGATGGCGCCGGCCCCAAAGACGGCATGAGCCCAAAGGGCCCCGGCGCGAACGGCGGCGGGACCAAAGAGCGTCCACGTGACGAGCCGGCTGCCGAGGATTGAGCTGGCCATGAACGGGCGGAACGGATCGGAGACGGCGTTGATGTTCAGGTCCGTGCGCAACACGAAGCCACCCTGGACGAGGGCACAGGCGGCGATTATGCCGAGGGCGAGGAACTCATTGAGCTGCCGCCCGCGCCACGCGCGCCAGGCGAAGACCGGGGCGAGCACGATGGCCATCGGCCCGGTCAGCCCAACGACGAAAAGGATGCCAAAATCGCCGAGCTTTTGTCCGAGTGTCGTGGGGCGCGCCGTGAATAGGTGCAACACGATGAAGAACGCGGAAATCCACGGAACGTTTGTCACGTTGATCAGCGATTCACCGGTGCCGACGACGAGGACGAAGGCCAGCATCAGCCCGGGTTTGGCGGGCAGTTCCACGCGGGGGGAAGCGAGTCGCGCAAAGAGGGCGAGGTGGGTGGCGTACGCGAGGCCGTTATAGATGGCCGGCCACCATGCGACGTCGGCGGCGTGGCTCGCGATCCACGCGATGAGCCGCGGAATCAGGTGCAGGTAGCCGTTGTAGGGCTCGAAGAACGCGCGCAGGCCGATCTGCTCGTCCTGCACCATGAAGATGCTCCCATCCTCCGCCCAGAATTGGGGGGTGTGCAGCGCCCAAGGTTTGCGCAGGGCGAGCAGGAGCGCGGACGCGAGCACGCACCACCACAAGCTGCGCGAGGAAGATGGGGGCGGCGGATTCACGGTTTGGGCGCGGACCGGCCCGGATAATCGAGAATCCAGCCCTCGGGCAATATCGGAATTTTTGCCGGCACCCCGCGGCGAATCGGATCGCAATTCTCGGCCCAGCGATAGTTCGGCGGGGCGGGCAACACGAAGCCGGGGAGGTGGACGAAGGTCAGCGCAACCGCCACAATGCGCGCGGTCCAGGCGACGGGCCGCGAGGTGGCGCCGATTTCGAGAATGACAAGCCAGGCGAGCAGCACCCGTGGCAGGAAGAAATAGCGATCGCTGAATGCGAGGTCGTCGCCGGTCCAGGTATCGGGGCGCATGCGGAGGAATCCCGCGAGCATCAGCAGCGCGAAGGCGGCGAGGAGTTGGAGGCGCAGCTGGCGGCGCGGATCCGGGCGAAACGCCCGGAGGAAGAGCCCGGCCGTGAAGGTGACGCCGAGGAGCCCCACGACGAACGGCGTCAAGTCGTGCGCGGCCCTGGCCCCGAGCGCCGGCCAAATCAGCAGGCGGCGGGAGAGGACGGTGAGGGTGTTGAAGAGCTGAAACGCGGCGTGTTGATGTTCGAATGTGATGTTGGCGCGGTGAATGAGCCAGCCTTGCGCGGTGGCGCAGGCCGCCACGACGCCGAGCGCGGCGAAATTATCGGAGTGACGGTCGCGCCAGCAGCGCCACGCGAAGAGCGGCAGGAGCGCCACGACAAAGGGCCCGGTGAGCCCGACCACGGCGAGCAGGAAGAGATCGCCCACGCGTTGTCCCCAAGTCTGCGGTCGGGCGATCAGCGCCTGCTGCACCAACACGAACGCGGTGATCCACTGGACGTTGGTGAGGTTGAAGAGAATCTCGCTCGTTTGTGGTCCGACGAAGAACAGCAGGGCGAGCCACGGTTTGTGCGGCAGGGCCAGTCGCGGAGAAAACGTGCGGGCGATCACGGCCAGCCAGAGGGCGAACGCCGTGCCGTTGTAAAAACCGGGCCACCAGGCGGGATCGAGGACGTGCGCCGCGATCCAGGCGACGAGGCGAGGAATCGCGTGGAGGTAGCCCATGTACGGCGTGAACAGGGCCGCGAGGCCGAGTCGGTCCTGCTCGATCAGAAAAACGCTGCCGTCCTCGGCCCAGAATTGCGGCGCGATCAGCGCGTGGGGTTTGCGCAGCGCGAGGAGCGCGGCGAGGAGCGCGAGCACCCACCAGGTGAGCTGCGGATCTCGCCACCACGCCTGTAGCGCGGCGACGTGCCGGTTCGGCGCGGCGGTGGTGGGAGTGGGCTCAGTCTCGTCCATCGGCGTGGAGGTGGGGCCCGCAGCTCGCACGGGTTGGGGTTGTAGCCGGCCTCGCCGAGGCCGGTCCGGGGTCAACGACCCCGGCTAAATGTCGGGGCTGAACGACGGCCCCGGCCTTGGCACCGAGGGTTCTTCCGACACGAGTTTTCGCGGAGCGCGGATAGTGCGAACGCATAATGTTCAGTCAGTGCAGCCGGTAGATCTCGATCAACTCCTTGGCGCGCTTGGTCGGCAGAAAGGGAATGCCCGGAACCGCGTTCTCCGCGGGCGGACTGGGTTGAACCAACAGGAGTTCGCGGGTGTTGCGGCCGCGGCCGGCGGCGAAGTTCTCCACCGCTGTTGGCCAGTCGCGTGCGACCTGCCAGGCGATCGCCAGGCCCACGCCGGCGGCAAACCAGGAACGAAGACGTGGCGTCGGCAGGGCGCGCAGCCACATCTCAAGCGCGAGGGCGAGGAAGGGCAGCGTGCACAAGAGGGCCGTGTAGTAATAGCGTTCGCTGTTCGCCGCCGGAAGCCCGGTGTGGTGCCGGCCGATGCCGAGCAGGACGGCGTTGCCGAGGTCGAGGACCAGCAGGAGCGCGAGCAGCACGCGCTGGCGGCGCGTTGCGGCCCGGAAGACGGCGACGATCAAGGCGATCTTCATGGCGCCGAGGGCGAGGATGAGGGGCCAATGCCAGGTGACACTCGCGAGGAGCCGGTGCAACGGCGTGGCGGCCCAGGTGCACCACCCGAATTGCGCCGCGTCCCGCCAGTGTTCCCCGAGCGAGCGGTGATTGCCCGGTGCCACGAGGAGAATGGTGACGGCCACCGCGATCGCCGGGAGCAGGCACACCACCGCGATCCGCAGTCGCGCGGGCCAGGCGCGGAGCGGGGCACCGAGTGGCAGCAGACTGACGGCAGCGAGGGCACCGCCCGTGAGTACGCCGCGCGCAAAGGCCAGCGCGCTGGCGGCGGAGAGCAGAGCAAGGCCGAGCAGGACCGGCCAGCGGAGCGCGATCCCGTCGTTGATTCGCCGCACGAGGAGCTGCGCGGCGAGCAGGAAGAAGGTGATCGCGAGCAGGGCTGACCACTGGACGGACCACGCGAGCGTCTCGAGGTTGAATGAGGCGAGCGCGAAGACGGCGACGGCAAAACCGGTGGCCGTCAGTCCGAAGCCGGCCGCGCGCAGCAGCCGTGCAAACAGCGCGGTGTTCAGCGCGTGGGTCAACCACAGCGCGGCGATCATCGGACCGTAGGATCCGCCGCCGAGGTGGACGAGGCCACCCCAGAGTATCTTGAACAACGGCACAAAGTTTTCGGCAAACGGCTGCAGGGTCCAGCGCCAGAAACCGACGCGTTGAATCTGGTCGAGCAAATCCCAGTCATCGCCGAACCACCAGAGGTCGCGCAATGGACGCAGGCACCAGATCGCCGGGGCAAGCGCCAGCGCGGCGCCGATCCACGGCAGCGCGGAATGCCAACGAGCCCCGGCCACCGCCGAGTCAGCGGGAAGCTTTGCGGGTTGGGGCCCGTCGGGGACTCGCGCCGTGGCAGGATTTCCCTCGCGCCATCCGGCAAGAGCGAGAGCGGCGAGCGCGACTCCACTCAGCAACGCGAGGGCGAGTGCGACCGGCGAGGGTGAACCGCCGATGACGGTGTTGCCCGGCGCCCAGGTGGTCGCGAGCGTTACGGCTTGGAGCGTGGCGACGGCGAGCAGCCAGCTGCGGCCGGCTTGGTCGAACCAGGCGGAAAGCAGCACGAACGCCGTGAGCATCGCGGCATACGAGCCTTGGTGAATGACGGCCTGTCCGCCGGCGAAGAGCAGGACACACCAGAGCGGAATCGTGAGGGCCGTCCAGGTGAACAGGGCAACGTGCATCCTCGCGAGCGCATTTCTCGGCTGGCGATCCAACGTCTTCGGCGCGACAGGCAGGAGGGGCGCTTGCCCAAGCGCCCACGTCGGCGGGTCTTTCGGCGGCGGTTGGGAAACCGCCGATCCGTCGGATCCGCGGTCAGAACTTGATCCGTCGGTGGGACCCGTGTGGCTGAGCCGCCGCCACACGAGGGGAAACAAGACGAGGCCGAACAGCCACCAGGTCAGCGCCCGCGCCGTGACGAAGAACTCCTGGTTGCGGCGATCGATGCCGTGCGCGGGATCGACTTCAACCAGCGCCTCCCACCGGCCGGTGAACTGCATCTCAAGATTGAGGCGCTTGTTCGCCCAGATCTCCCGCCCCGACAGCGCGGCGTAGTTTTCGCGGATCGTCTGCCAGGTGCCGCGCGCGTCCTTCGGGACCTGGCCGCCCAGGTGCCATTTGAGGAGCCGGTTGCCGGGGGGGTCGTAGAATTTCTGATACGCGAGCCACGGCACGGCGATTACGCCAAAGAGGAGGGCGGCCAGCAGCCACTCGCGCCACTCGCCGCGCCAGCAGCGCCAGAGAATCCAGGGCGTCAGCGCGAGAAACGAAAAGGCGACGCCGCCGTGCGAGAGCCACGCGAGGGCGGCGAGCGCGGCGCCGAGGAGAATCGCGCGCCGCCCGCGGGTTTCCGGTGGCGGCAACACCCACAGGCCGAACGCCCCGCAGGCGAGGGCGGCGGCGGACAGCTTGGGCCACGTAAAGATCGTGTTTTGCAGGAAGAACCCGCTCGTCGCGAGCACCGCGACCCACGCCACCGCGCGCCGCAGGCTCAGGCGGAGGGCGCGCAACACGCCGTAGGCCGCCGCGACCCAGCCGAGCTGGAGCCAGAGGCTGGCGGTGCCGCTCGCGGGCCGGGGCGCGATTTCCAGCCGCGCGAGGACCGGCCAGGTGAGGAGTTGCCAGCCGCTCTGCAGGGGCGGACGGTCGCTCGAGAGCCAGTCGGCGCCGGCCGGGCGAAGCGATTCGCCGGCGTAGAGGCGGCTCGCGACTTCGTAGGGCAGCTCGTTGTCGGTGGGCAGATCGCTGCGGAAGCGGTTTGCGGCGGCGTGGTAGAAATCCAGCGACGACGGCAGCAGATGGAGGAGCGCCAGGTAGAACAACCCGATCACCAGCATGAGCCGGGCGACGGCGCTCGTTTCCGCAATGGCTTCCGGGGCGGGCGCTGCGGTGCGCCAATAAGCGGCGAAGCCTCCCAGCAAGCTGAGCAGCGAAACGACGACGCCGGCGGTGGGATGGGCAAAATACGCCCAGAACGTCGCGTAGGCCAGTGCGGCGACGACGCCCAGCGCGACGAGCGGCAGCCACGGCGCGGGCACCAGACGCCGGGGCGCGAGGACGCGAATCGCGGCCAGCCAGAGACCGCCGAGCAGCACGCCGTTGATCGCCCAGGCGGCGAGACTTTGCCAGAGGCCGGTCGCGCCGTCGCCCACGCCGCCGTGAATTGGCTCGGTCAGCGCGAGCCAGCCGCCGAGGACGGTGGCCTGGTCGATGGCGACAATCTGGATCGGTTGGCCGGACCACGAGCCGGGCAATGCCTGGTCGATGACGCGCCAGCGCTCGCCGACCGCGGGGGCGGCAAGGGTGATCTGTTCGGTGGAGCCGACGCGTTCGACGCGCAGCACGTTGCCGGAGTAGGACGGGTAGCCGCTGACGGCGAACCGCAGTTGCGCGGGCGCTGGAAACGGGCCGACGGTGAGTGAGCCGGTGTTTTCGTCGGAGCCGTTCCACGAACCCCAGGCGCGAACGGGCTGGTGGGTGAGGAAGGGTTCGCCCTTGAACCACCCTGAGCCCTCGGTGAAATGGCCCTCCATTTTCGCCCGCAGCCCGGAGTGCGCGGGGGTGATGCGCAGCGACACACGCATCGCCTCGTGGAGCACCGCGCACACGACGAGGGCAAGGAGGAGGTGGTGTCTTGCCGGCATGTTTAACCGGAACCGCAGGGTCCGGAGGGCAGAGTCGTGGTGGGCATGAGTGATGGCAGGGGGGCGGGCCGTTTTTCACGAGCTGAAAGATCGCAGTGGCCCGCGGTCAATTCAGCGCTTCGCGCGCTAATCCAAAGGCGAATCGCCAGGTTCCGGCTCGCAGTGTGGGCGAAGGTCTTTCAACGGTGACGATCCGACGGGATGACGATCCGACGGGGTCGAGGCGTTACCCGTTAAGTCCTCCGGTCGGCGCTACTGCAGCGGACCGATTCTCGTGGTGATCGCGTCGATGTTTTCGGCGGCACTAATCGGTAACGCCTCGACCGCTTTGGAGCGGCCCTGTCGCAGATGCCGACGGTCAAGGATCCATGTCATACACTTCGACGAGCGCGGTGCCAGTGCGGCCGCCGGCATCCGAGACAACCACCGTGTAGCCGCCTGGCGGCAGGCGCACCACCACCGCGGCATCCTTGCTGTCAATCGTCGCAAACGCGCCCACTCGCGCAAACGCCGCCCGCAACGCCGGCGTGCCGCCCCAGTCGTCGTTGCTCGCCACGGAAAATTCCTTGCCGCCGGAATCACGGCAAGTTGCGGATCGGCCAGCACCGCCGTCACACCAAACGGCGTGAGTCCGGGCCCGATCGCGCGGATCAAAAGCAGCTTCGCGCCGTCGCCCCCGATCACGAGGCCCGGGGTGAGCACTTGCCCGCCCGTGCCGACAAAACCGCGCGTGGAAACGTTGCCCAGGCGCACCGATCTGGCGAGGACCTCGGTGTCGTACACCTCCGCCAACGCGATCCCGTCCGTCGCCGTGCCGCTCGGCGCGATCCGCACCGTGTAAGCACTGTTCGTCGCCGTGCTCAGCGTCGCCAGGACAGCAGCGTCGCGCGAGCCGGTGGCCAGTTCGAATGCGCCCACGGCCGATCTCGTCGCGTTGGGTTCGGCGAGATCGGCGCTGGTGCCCCAGTTGTCGTTCGACGTCACGGCTGCCGTACTGCCGAAAGGAATCACCTCCATCTTCGGATCGGTTAACTGCTCGGGTTGCTCACCGAGACAGAGTAGAACCCCATGCTGGCCGCCTGCGCGCTCGGTAACGCATAGGTGGACGACGTTGCGCCGGCGATCGGCGCACCGCCATGTTTCCACTGGTAGCTGAGCGGCGCGGTGCCGCTCGCCGCCACGGAAAAACTCACGGCGCTGCCGGGTGCCACGGCCTGTGTCGCGGGTGGTGTGGCGATCACGGGCGCGCCTTCCGCTGTAAGATCGACCAGGCTGTTAGCCGTCAGGACGGGGGCTTGACCGGGCGCAGATCGCAACTCCGCCGCGGTCGTGACGCCGGAGCGGGAGGCGATTTTTAGGCTGCGATACGAGAGGCTGGAGCCGCTGCCGAGATAGAGTGCGCCGGAGCCGTCACTGTTATCGGCGACGATTGCGAAGCGTCCCGTGAACGAGAGATTCAGCGCAGCGTCCGTGTAGGTGGAGGCGGTGGGGAGGGAGAGAACATAATGGGTGCACGTTTTTGGGCCGACGAGGCTGACGACTTTCACCCCGACAACCAGGCCCGCGCTCTCGATCTTTTCGACGCTGCGGATGGTGGCGGCGGCGGTGCCGTAGGTGGGTTCATAGACGGCGATGAACGGTTGCGCCCAGGCTTCGCCGGTGCGCCGGATCACCAGAGTGGGCGCGCGCCGGTTGTCGTAGGTGGTGCTGGTTTCCTTGATCGGGGGCGAGGTGACGGTGGTGTATTCGCGGGCGGCGGCGCCGGGGATGAACACATCCATCCGCGTGGGGCCGGCGGGCAGATTGTTGGCGGTGAAGCGGGCGTGGACGAAGCCGGCGAAGGTGCCGGAGCTGCGGGGATTCCCAAAATAACGCCAGCCGGGCTGCTTGCGGGGGTCGCCGATGTCGTTCTGAAAACGGGTGGCGTCGGCCGAGAGCGGGATCGCGGCGTCGGCGGAGTCCCGGAGGATGAGCGCGTCACCGACATTGTGGTAGATGTAGTCGTGAAACTCGGGGCTGAGTCGGGAGTCGGAGCGGAAGAGATCGACGTAGAAGCCGGTGGTGGGCGAAGTGCGAACGAGGGCGACGGTGCGCTGCTGGGTGGCCTCGGCGCGCGTGCCGCGGGTGTCGTTAAAGCTGGAACAGGTGAAGGAGAAATCGGGAGAGACGGCGGGGTCGAACGATTGCGGTTCCATCGCCACGGTTTGGACGGTTTCCATGCCGAGGTCGGCCCAGTCGCCCTGGCCACGCGAGGCACCGTGGACGATGACGGTGTTGTGGGCGGCGAAGACGCGGTAATAATTTTCCGTGATGGTGTCGCCGTAGGTGGTGAGCCCGCCGTCGGCGCCGAGGATTTCGCCCGCGCCAAAGAGTTCCAGGTTCATGCCCGTGGCGTGGCTGTGGACGTGAGCGGCGCCGCCGACCCAGGCCATGAGGCTGTTGCGGGCGCTGCCGGTCGAGGAGAGGTTGCGCTGGAGCGCGACGCCGGCGAAGGGCAGGGTGTCGGTGCGGGGGAGGGTGAAAACGTTGGCCGACTCGGCTTCGGACTCGGCGAACCAGAGGAGCTGGAGCGGAGCTTGGCGGGGCGAGAGGGAAGCGTAGTTGGCGACGGACGCGCGGTTGCATTTGCGTGCGGCAACGCCGGCGTTGATGAGGGCGCCGTAATGGGCTTGAAGGTCGGCGTAGCCTCGGGCGACGGCCTGCGCGTAAACGATCTCATAGTAGAAATAGGGCTCGCTGATGTCGCGGTGACCGTCGCCGAAGCGGATGGCGTCGCCGTTCGGAAAAATGAGTTCGCTGGTGCGCTTGAGGCTCCAGGCGATGTTGGGATAGGCTGCGTAGAGTCGGTTGGCGGGATCGTAGCGCTCCAACAGGACCATGAGGTAATTGGACCACTCGTTGACGTCGCCGGAGTATTGGAAGGATTCGGGCCAGATATCGCCGGCGGCCGCATAGGACTTGGCGACGGTCCTGAGGGAATCCTGTTTGGAGGTGTCGGTGTCGAGGTAGTAGCGGAGGGAGGCGGCGCGTTCGGCGGGGTCGTCGAGGGCGAGAGCGGTGCGAACGAGGCTCGGGGATTCGACGACGGACCAGTTGGAACCGGTGTGGCCGACCACTTTGGCGAGCCGCACATCGGTGCGGAAAACCGTCTGGGCGTCGTTGAAGTTGAAATCGACCAGCGCGGCGGATTTGACGTCCCAGACTTTATTGCCGGCCTTAAGCCAGTCGTAGATGAAGTCGTAAATGATCGGAGACTCGGTGGCGACCTCGCGGACTTCCTTGAGGTGGTCGGTGGCGAGGAGCCAGCCGGTGTTCGCGGAGCTTCCGGGCGCGACGAGTCCGGTGTAACCCTCGATGACATTCTGGAGGATGTCGCCCGCGAAGCGGGCGTAACGTACGTCCTGCGTGAGGAAATAAAGAATGGCGGCATCCTGCGCGTCCTCGAGTTTGTCCCGAAGGGGGCCGCGCACTTGCGACTCGGAGGTGTTGAGCACGGGATCGGCGGCGCTCCAGGAGATCGGGAGCTGGCGCAGGAACGTGTCCTTGTTCGCCTCGTAGCTGGCGAGGGGGGGCGGCGATGCGGCTGACGATGCCGTTGAAAGCGGCGGTGGCCCAGGGGAGGGAGGCGCGTTTCTGGTTGAGGGTGGCGCGCTCGGAATCGCGGACCCAAATCATGGGGCGATCAGGCGCCTGCGCCAACGCAGCGGAGGAACCGGCGAAGAGCCCCGAAAGAAGAAAAAGCGAAAAACGGAGCGGGGAAAAAACGGCTAGCCCGGACATTTCACACTCTGCTCGCGAGCGGAGTCACACGGTGTTCGAGATCTTCTTCTGCGTTCGCGGTCCTCAGGGATGTCCGGGCTAAGTTCAAAACCGCCTGGCGGTTTTGTTTTAGCCCGCGTGAACC
>SXSC01000226.1 GCA_005792355.1 Opitutaceae bacterium | reverse complement strand
TCAGGGATGTCCGGGCTAAGTTCAAAACCGCCTGGCGGTTTTGTTTTAGCCCGCGTGAACCCCAGAGATCCAAGCTCACGCCGCCCGAAACTCGTCAAGCGCGGGGAGAATTCCGCGGAAAGTGTGAAAAATGCGGGCTAGGAACCTGGATTTTCAGGGGGATCGGATCCGGGAGGGATTTAGGGGTGGGTGAAGGGTGGATACGGAATCGGACCGCGGCATTCCCCGCAACCCCTAATCCGGCATCCCCCGGCAAGTACACCATGGTGTCCGCAAGGGTGACCGGACCAACTCAAGGGCAAAAAGAGCCGGTCCCTTAAAGTCGCTTGAACCGGAATTTTGCGAGCGCCCAGAGCCACGTGATCGGATCGCGGAGCATGGAAATTTTTTTCCCCTCCTTGAAGGATCGCGATTTGTAGCTGATGGGAATCTCGACTGGCCGGTGGCCGCGGCGGACGAGTTTGATCAGCAGTTCCCAATCGAAGTCGAAGCGGTTGCACTCGAAGGTGAGGCCGTCGAGGCAGTCGCGGCGGAACACCTTGTACATCGTGAACGGGTCGCGGAGCCAGATGCCGAGCGCGCCGTTGATGAGGAGCGTGAAGCCCCAGTGCGCGCAATTCAGGATGAGGGCTTGGAGCGGCTGGTCGGAAAACTGGCGGATGGCCCAGCCACTCTCACCGTGCCGGCAACCGAGCACGAAGGTCTGCCGTCCCGCGGCAATCGGCGCGACGAGCACGTCGTAGTCATCCAGGTCGTACTCGAGATCGGCGTCCTGAATCAGGATCACGTCGCCGGTGGCCACGGCAAAGCCAGCGCGGACGGCGTGGCCTTTGCCGCGCGGCCGGTCCTCGAGGATCAGTTTCACCCGGGGATGGTCCCGATACGTCTCCACGATGGCGCGCGTGCCGTCGGTCGAATTGCTCTCGACGAAAATGAGCTCGAGCGTCCAGCCGGGGATTTGTTTCGCCACGATGGCGTCGAGGGCGGTGCGCACGGTCGCGGCCTCGTTGTAGATCGGCACCACGACCGAGAGCACCGAGGGTCGGGCGGAGAAGGCGGGAACGGTGGGGGTCATGCGGACTCAGCGGGTTTGCGCGCAACAGCAATCAATCCGCTCGCCACGACCGAAAACGGACGAACGCACCACGGGACGGGGAGGAGCGCCCGCAGCAGGCGGAGGGCGGGGGTGATGCCGGTGACCGGATATTTTTCGAAATGCGCGTTGATGTAGTCAAAGCTCAGTTTCTTCACGCCGGGATGCAGCGTGCTGGCGGCAAAGCCCGCGGCCTCGAGCTGGCGCGTGATGGTGCGGCGCGAAAAGTAAAACAGATGCTCCGCCTTGAGCTCCATCCAGCGCCGACCGAGCAGGCGGGCGGACCACGAGTCAATGCTGGGGGTGGCGATGAACACCACGCCGCCGGTCTGGAGCAGGTTGAAGGCCTTGCGCAGGAAGACCGCCGGATCGCGCACGTGTTCGATCACATCGCACATCACGCACACCCCGTACCTGCCACCCTCGGAGGCGACCTCGTCGATTTCGCCCTGGAGCACGCGACCGGTGCCGCCGAGGGTGGCGCGGGCGCGGTCGCAGGCGAAGGGGGAATACTCCACGCCCGTGACGTCGAAGCCGCGCCGGGCGGCCTGCCGCAGGAAGTTTCCCGCCCCGCAGCCAATTTCGATCAGGCGGGTGCCGGGCGCCATGGGCGCCACGCGCGCAATCAGGTCGAGGTAGTGGTCGGCGGTGGCGCGTTTGGCCCGGGTGATGATGTCCGCGGCGGCGGTGCCGTCCGCGGCGAGGACATAGTCCGGACCGTAGATTTCCGCGAGTGCGGCGTCGGTGGGCTGTGGGTTGGTGAATTGCAACCGGCAGGACCGGCAACGGACGACCGGATGCGTTCCCACCGTCGTGACGCGGGGGAGTGCGCGGCCGCCACAGAGGGGGCAGGCGGAGAGCACAAGGCGCGGGCAGGTGGAAACGGACGGCATGAACAAACGGAGAGGAAATGGTCGGCGGGTGCGCTTGTCGCGCAAAAATGCGTCTTTAGACTGCGGGAAATTTCTCCGCGAATTGCGTGCGGCGCTAAAGTTCGAAAATTTCGCGGAGTTTTCGCTTGATCGCGAGCTGGCGCTCGCGAGACACACGGCCGCGGATGGTAAGGATATCTTCCCGGGCGAACTCAATCACGAGGTGGCATCGGCAAGCGGTCTTTTGCTCGAATGAATCAGCCGAATCGAGGAGCACCTCGTGTGTACGGACGGGTCGATCCGGCGGTCGAATCGCGCTGCACACAAGGCCGTTGAGATTTCGGAAGTCAGCGTTAGTCGCGAGACTTTCAGGTGACGGCAAGACCAGATGGTGCGGATTGGTGGCCACGGGATAGGGCACGAGTACAATATCCCACTGGCGCAGTGAATTCACGGCCGACGGGAGGCGAGGCTTCGGGCAGCCGCGGCGCTGATCGCGTTATCGAGTGCGATATCCTCGACGGTTAGGTCCAAGATGAATGGCTTCTTGGCGCGAACGACGGACTTACGGCCGGCGCGGCGGCGGCGCGCGGGTTTGGGTTGAAGGAGAGTGTTCATCTACGACGACAGTGTCGGGAGGTCGGATCGGATTCAATCTCCGTCTGGGTCGAAGTCGTAGTTGCGGAATGAGCGCGCGTGGTGGCACACTTGCCGTCGCGATGACACGAACCAACGCATGCCGTTGGGCAGAGAGAGTGGCGACGTTGACGGCGATGGCGGCCGTGATCTGGTTTTTCCACTGCGACCGCTCGTGTGGGAGCTTCCGATTGCGTCGGCCTACGCGCTTGCGAAGCTTGCCCTGGTGGCTGTGCGATTCGTGCAATGATCGCAATGATTGCAGTGGCATCGATTCCAGCGGGCGTATGTCTGAGTTTCGGTTATCATGATCGGCTCTTGCGGCGGCTGAATCCCTCGGAATGGGATGCGGCGGCGCGCTGGTTTGGAAGTGGAGCCGGGGCCGGACCGTGAGCCGGTGAGGCGTCATGATTTTTTCCGACGGTGGGGGGGGGCCGGGCGCTCCGCGCGCGGCCTGGCCCACGGATGCGGTAAAAGCCGCGCGACGAACACCCGGCCCATGCGAGAATCATCGCGTAAGGTGCGAAGCGAAGGTGCGATTCTACCGAGTCAACGGCCGCACCGCGCAGGGCATCGCTGAGACGCCGTAGAGGCGGTCGACCAGGCGGACGAAAGGTGGGAAACGCAGCGCGAGACTTGCCAGCGCGCGCCGGGCGCGACGGCGGCGCAGGGTTTTCAAAACCTTGAATTTCACGGCGCCGTGGTAACGCACCGCCAACGGATCGAGACCGACCCGGCGGTAGAGTTGCGCGAGGCAGCGCGGATTGAAGAGGCTCACGTGAATCTCGGGCGCACAATAACGATAGTGGATGCCCTGGCGGCGGGCGACGGGGGAGTCGAGGTTGCCGGTCGTGAGCAGGAGCAGTCCATCCGGTTTGAGCAGGCGCGAAACCAGTTGGAGCGGTTCGAGCGGTGATGGCAGGTGCTCCAAAACCTCGATCATGCTGATAAGGTCGAAAGTGGCGTCGGGCTCGCGGCGGAGTTCGTCGAGATCGAGAATGCGGAAGCCGTCTCTGGCCTTGAGTTGGTCGGCGTACGATCCGACATCGTGGCCGGTGAGTTCGAGCGGATGGCCGTGCAGGGTGCCGCGGTCGCGCAGGTATTTCAGGAATCCCCCGGCGCCGCAGCCGAAGTCGAGCCAGCGGAGAGGGAGACGCGGAGACGGAGAGACGGGGAGAGGGGGAACACGGGAGCGGGAGAGAGGGGGAGCGCGGGAGAGGGGGAGAGAGGGCGAGGCAGCGGAGTCAATTGATCGTTCCCCTTCCTCCATTCTCCTTTCTCCAGCGGCGACGTGAGTCGCCGCGATCCGCGCCAGGTCGTCGAACTCGAGCAGGCGGTCGCTGAGGCGCCAGTCGTGATATTCGGCTTCGTAGTCGACGTAGGGGTCGGGGCCCTGGCCGCGATAATACGCGTCATCGTAGATCTCGAACCCCGAAAAAGGCTCGACGAACAGCAACCCGCAGTCGCGGCAGGCATGGAATTCGAATTCGCGGCGGAGGTACTCGCCGGACTTGCGGCCTTGCAGGGTGGTGTTGCCTGACCCGCAGGCGCGGCACTGAGGGGCGCTCATGCGGAGCGCGCCGGCCGGAACGCGAGCCAGACCGACACACCGAGCAGCAAGGCGCCGAGAGCGCAGAAAGTGAGATGACGCGTGAGCTGGCGGGGCCAGTACCGAAAACGCACGCGATACTCGCCAGCTTCGTCGACGATGACGCCCTTGAACGCGTGGTTGAGTCGCACGATGGGGGCGTGGCGGCCGTTGACTTCGGCGCGAAAATCTTCGGGCCAATAGGCCTCGGTGAGAACGATGGCGCCGGGGCCGCTGGCGCGCACGGTGAAGGCGGTCGTGTTTACGGTGATGCGATAGTCGGTGGCGGGCGTGGTGGTGGGCGCCGCGGGGCCGCGGGGCACCTTGGCGAGGGCGGCCTGCGCCGGGTGGTCGGTGCTCTGGGCGGCGACGAAGGGCCGGCCGGTGGCGGCGCGGATCTTGCGCACGAGGTCGGCGGGTTTTTCGTAGGCGTCGACCCGGTCGGTGAAGAACGCGCGCGGCCAGACGGTGGGGCTCTCGTAGACGTCGAGGTCGGCGGGTTTCACCAGCGTGAGCGTTTTGCCGAGCGCACCCTGGTCGCTCGCGAGGTCGAAGTAGAAGCGCACGTTCAGGGCGTCGAAAAACGGACGGACGTTTGCGACATCCTTGGCCTCGGCATAGAAGCGCCAGTCCCACAGGCGCTCGACCCCGGAGGCACCCATCAGTTCGCGTACGAACGGATTCACGAGCGCATCGGGACTGTGAATGGTCTCGAGGCCGTAGACGCCGGTCCAGCCGGGGAAAAAGTTGCCATGGAGGCCAAAGCCCCGGGTGGGCTCGCGGTCCTGGCCCGTGCGGGCCAGTTGCATGGACGCGGATTTCGCGTGGAAATTTGCGCGCACCGTGGGGCGGCTGGTGAAATCATCGAAGCCGACGGCGCCCGCGTGCAGGCCGTGGCGCCAGAGCAGCAGCACCACGCAGCCGGCGATCAAGAGACCGCGGGTCGCGGAAAACGGGCGCTGGGCGAGGGCCCCATGCACGGCGAGGGCCAGCACCGCGGCGGCCACGAGGAGCGACGTGAGGTAATGCCAGATGAATGGTGTGACGGCGAGCACCTGGCCGGGCTGATTGACCGTGAAAATCGGCCCGTAGATCGGCCGATGGGCCGCCTGGCCGAAAGCGATCCAACCGAAGACGAGCGCGAACAGCAGGAGCCCGGCGATGATGAGATCGGACCGGCCTTCGCGGGTGCCGAGGCGTTGGGCGGCCGTGGCGAAGCCGACGCCGGCGAGCACGGACCACAACACGATGAGTGCGCAGGAAAACGTGTTGTCGAGGTGGGCGACGTTGCTGAGGAAGGGCAGCGTGATGATCCACTGCGGCGAGATCAGACCGAAGGCCAGCGCCAGGGGGACGAGCGAACTCACGGCCAGCGCCAGGGTGGCGCGGCGGGCGAAGTGCAACCGGAGGGTTGAGAGGAAATAGAGCAGCCCGAGGAGGAGCAGGAAGTTGAGCGAGGGGCCGAAGACCTGATCCTTGGACATCAGCGGCCGGTAGAAGATTTCGTCGAAGAGGCCGAGCAGCAGGGTGGGCTGAATTTGATAGGCGCTCGCGGCACTGTAGCCCGTGTAGGCGTTTTTCAGGGTGGAAAGGAAGGTCCCCCAGATCGGCGCGGTGAGCAGCACGAAGAGCAGGCCGAACCAGGCGAGCGTGCCGATTTTGGAGAGGCGTTCGCGCCAGGGGGCCGCGCTCGCGAGCACCACGCAAGCGCCGGAAAAATTCATGCAGACCAGCAGCATGTAGGCTTCCTTCACGGTGCCGCTGTTCATCAGGGCGAGGTTGGCCACCACGAGGGCCAGCGACCAGCGATTCGTGGCCCGGCGCCCCGCGGCGAGATGCAGGGCGGAGGTATGCGATTGTGCGATACGCAGAAGGCAGTAGAGCGGCCAGGGAGCGTAACACAGGCTGAAGAACGCGGGGTGATTGACGCGGTAGAGGAAGAAACCGATGAATGGGCTGACCGCCGCAACAATCGCGGCGGGGATCAGGGACGACAAGACCACGGGACTACGGACCACGGGACTTTCTCCTGCGCTCGCCGGGTGGTCCGGTTGTCTCTTGGTCCCTTGGTCTGCGAGCAAGGCGAGCACGATCAGCCCCAGTCCGGTGGCGAAGAGCCATTTGGCGATGAGGTACTTGAGGTCCCAGGCCCAAGCGGCACCGTTGGCGGCGATGACGAACAGATGCAGCGGGTCACCAAACATCGACTGGCCCTGGGCGAGCAGGGGAACGCCGAGGGCGTTGTAGCGGTTCCAGAGCGGCAGTTCGCCCTGGAGGAGCGCGCGATGCTGGATGGTGCTGTACGGCAGGTGGGCCCACATCACGGCACCGACGTCGGAGAGCTTCACATCCGTGGTCACCTTGGATTGGTAGCCGGGGAGCGTCGGATATTCGTCGTAGAGCAGAATCGTGCCGAGATTGGGGGAAACCAAGCTCTTCCCCAGAAACACCACGGGGTAGGCGCTGGCGATGACGGCCACCGCGGCCACGAGGGCCACGGCTCGGACGGGTTGACCCGCGAGGGAGGTCAGCCAGCGCACGAGCAGGGCGCGCGGGCGCGTGACGCGGTCGAGGAGCAGGAGCAGCAGCGCCAGGCCGACGAAAATTGCGCCGGCATAGGGCGGCAGCTCCCGGGCGAAATCGCGCCACTTGGTGCGAACCTGCAGCGGAGCGGGAAACGTGCTGATCAGCTGCGGGTCGTCGCTTTTCGGTGCCGACGTGATCTCCAGTTTGCCGCCGTTGAACGAGAGCGTCTGAATTTGCTGGACGATCTTGAACCCGGCGAGATTCACCTCCTCGACGATTTGGTTGCCCCGGGAAAGTACCCGCAACGAATGGAGGACGATGCTCCCGCCGTCCTCGGGAGGGTCGAGGCGGAAGCCGGAATACGAACCAGTGGGAATCGGCAGGAGGTAGGCCTGCGGAGTCACGCTCGCGGCGATCGCGATCTTGCCCGTGAGTTCTTCGCGGAAGCCGGCCCCGTCGTCGTAGAACATCTGGAGGCTCGAGGCGGTCTGGCTGGTGAGGCGCGCCTCGAGGATGAAGCGATCGGCGCGCACTTTGGCGGCGGGCAGGAACGGCAAGGCTGCGACGACGCCGACGAGCGCCGCCACCAGCAGGGCCGTGGGCGTGAAGAACTTCATGCGAAGGACAGGGTGTGAAGTATCAGGGGTGCCCGACAAGGAATTATCCGACGGCACATCGGCAGGCGACGGCCCTATCTTCAACTGGTTCGTCGGCTAAGAAGGCCCGCGCCGACCCAGCAACCACGCGATCCCGGCGAGTACCGCCGTGGCTGCGGCACTCGAAAGCAACAGCAGCAACGCATGCTTGTTGGCCAGCCAGGCCCAGTGGGAAAGCGGGCCCATCTCGGCCGGACCGCTGAAGGCGAACCACCGTGCAGGATCGTGGTCGCGGGCGACGATCGTAAAGGGCACGCGGGGAGCCGGCACGTAAGCCGTCCGCCAGGTGTCGCCGGGGATTTTCGAGGGCCGCACCGCGGCCAGCAGCGCGTTGCTGCTCGCGTCGTGGAGTTCGAGGGAAACACCCGGTTCGCCCAAATGGCCCGCGGTTTCGAAACACAGCCAGCCGTCCGTGCGCGGCAGTGAAATTGGCTGGCTCCGCCACTCGCCCTGCGCGGCCGCGCCGGACGGGCCGCCCCCGTGGCTGCCCCACGTGGGGGTGTAGTCGAGCGGGGCGGTGGCCAGCGACAGGCCGAGTCGCGGCGGGGTGACGGGGTTGGCGTTGCGGGCGTCGTTTTCGATGAAGGGGAAACCCGGCCCGGCCCGCGCCTGCAGTGCCCGTGGTGAGCGGATGGGCATGGGCATCAAGGGGCGGAGGCTGGGCTCGGCCAGCCGGTCGATGAGACCCTGGGCGCTGGGGTAGGGAATATCAGGATACGCCAGATGCCGCGGGTCGTTGGTGCTGAGGTAGCGGCGCATGTGACCCTCGGCCTTGACGTAATACTTCTTTGCGTCGGGCAGCTCGATCTGGAGAACGCCGGCGAGCAGATAGTGCAGGCCGCCGCCCAGCGTGATCACCCAGGCGACACCCAGCGCGGAGTGCGCCAGGCGAAAGGTCCGTCGCGTCGCCGGTCGGGTCAGCAGCCAGCCGAGGGCGAGGGCGTTGACGGCGGCGCCAAACGACAGGGTGTCCATGTAGCGCGAGGCCGGGTAGTCGGCGCCCGCCCCGCGGGCGTAGGCGGTGGCGGCGAGTTGCAGGAGGACCCAGCCCCCGAGCGCCACGATGGCCGGTCCGGCGGGGCGGACGAGGGGATTCGCGTCTGAGGCCGGGTGGCGTTCGGGTTTGGCAGGCAAAACGCGCCACGCGGCGAGCGCCCAGGGCAGCCAGAGCACGGCGGCGGCCCAATCCCGATCGCGCCACGGCCATTGCAGGCTGTGGACAATGCTGAAAACAAAATCGTGCACCGACTTCGCCTTCATGTGCTGGTGCCACTGAACGTCGACCCGGCTGAGGAAGCCGACGGCCATGAGGGCCAGGCCGAGTGCGACGGTGGGCCACACGTCGCGGACCTGGACTTCGCGTTGCCACCAGCGCCACAGGATCACGACGACCGCCACGGCGGGGGCGAGCAGACCGGAGCCCATGGAGCCCAGCACCAGGATGGCCGTGAGTGCGCCGAGCCACCAGGGTTTCGACCAGGCGGGTGAAAACGGCAGCGTGACGAGGGTGGCGAAGGAGAGGCCGACCAGCCAGTACTGTTGCGAGTGAAATCCGCCCAGCACGTTTTGCCACGCGGCGGGCAGCCCGAACAAGATCGCCAACACGACGAAGAACGGCGCGTGCCAGCGGGAGGCGAGCCAGCGCCGGGCGGAGACCCAGAGGGCCACGGCGAGGAGCGCGTGCAGCATGGCGTTGGTTGCGGCCTCCAGTCGCGAATCCCACTGGCCGTTGAGCAGGCCGAGGGTTAGATTCTGCAGTTTGGTGAGGACGACGCGGTGCTCATTGTGCGGGTTGAAGAGGTGGGTGAGAAACTGGTTGCTGCCGTACCAGGGGATGAAGACCTCGCCCGCCTCGGCGTCCCACTGGTCCCAGTCGGGCATGGGCGAGCCAAAGCGATCGAACGTCGCCCACTTGGCGGTGACGATCAGCGAAAACAGGCAGGCGGCGAACGCAGCGGTGAGAAATCGGGGCGACACGAGTAAGGTGCGAAAGGAGACAAACCGGCCTCCGGCTCAAGCCTACAATGCGGTCGTCCGAGTCCGGCCGGCGAGACCCAGCCGACCCGGAGCCTCGTTCGCCGGGAAAAATCCGCATCCGAACATGTAACGTATTACGTTACATGTTGGCGCACGCCGCCGAGGCCGGGGGTGCGGGCGGACCAGAGAGCGAAGGGCTCGGCGGCGGCGCGGAGCACCGCACGGGGGTCGCCGCGCGTACGGAGACGAAACGCCTCGGCCTCGGCCCGGGCCAGCCAGTTTTGGTGAACGCGAAGGACGGCGAGCACCCCGTTGGGACAGTGCGCGGGAAATCCGTCGACGAGCTCAACGAGTTCCCAGAGGAAGCGACGCCGGGGCCAGGTCGTGAGCGCGGCGAGGAGTTCGCGGAGGTTGGTGGGCTCGAAGGTGTGGAAGTGGATGTTGATGTCCTCGCCGCGGGCAATCGTCTCGTGCAGGCCGCGGGCGAGTTCGGCGCGTCTGGCGGGAATTTCGTCCGCAGGCGTGGCGGGATTGAAGCGTGTCCAGTCGATGCCCTGGGCGAATTCCTCGATGTGCGTGGGGTCGCACGCGGTCGTGCCGCGTTCGAAGTCCGCCAGCAGGTGGGCCACGCTGGTGAGATCGCGCGGCTGATCCCAGGTGCACTGGCGGTGGGGCACGACGACGTAAAGGATGCCGCCGGGACGGACGACGCGGCACCACTCGGCGAGGGCCGCGACAGGATTGGCGACGTGTTCGAGCACGTGGGAGGCGATGACGTAGTCGAGCGAGTGGTCGTGAAACGGCAGGGCGCAGGCGTGGCCGTAGTAGTCGGCGAGGTTCGGTTCCGCGCCGAACGATTTGAAGCAATCGACGTAGATGGGCGGCGGATTGAGGCCGGGTACGGGCGAGGCGCCGGCGCCGATTTCGGTGCCAATGCCGCCGGGGCCGATCCACTGCGCGATTTTCTCCGCGTGGTTCACGAGTCGGCCGTGGCGATGGCGAGCAGGTTGTAGTGCAGCGGCGTGCCCTCGATGGTGCGCAGCGGGTAGGGCGTGTGAAACCGCAACTCCACGTTGGGATAGAATTCGCGCAGCAGGGCGCCGAGGCTCCAGCGGGTGAAAAAGTTGGTGTGGGTCGCCTCCAGCATGTGCCACGGCGTGGCCAGGTGGTCCCAGAGGTAACCGAGCAGTTCGCAGTTCGGCACCGAGACAATCAGCTGGCGGGGCGCCACCCGCCGGATTTCACGGAGAAACGGGCGCGGGTCCCCGATGTGTTCGAGCACCTCGATGCAGAGGGCGGCGTCGAAGGAAGCGTCGGCAAACGGCAGGGTGCGCCCATCGACGTGGCGGTGGGGCAGGCCGAGTCGCGCGAGTTCGGCGCAATCGCTCGCGCTGACTTCAGCGCCGGTCCAGGCGTAGCCGTCGGCGAGCAGATCGCGGCCGTAGGAGCCGAAGCCGCAACCGACGTCGATGATTTTGCGCGGTGGCGGGCCGAGGTAGCGGCGCAGGAGGGCGGCGAGTTCCCCGCTGCCCTCCGATTGCGAGGGGCCGACGGCAAAGAGGTTGTCGTGGCGTTGAAGCGCGGTCGTCTGGCGGTCGAGCAGCACGCCGAAGTGATTGGTGCGATAGTCGCGGAAGATGGGGGTGGCGGTGGCGCGGGCGAGCGGGGGAGTCTGGGTGCCGTCGCGCAGCCGGGCGCGGATCTTGAGCGCAAAATGGGATTCGCCGGCCGGTCCGGGATGGTGGGCGAACAGCTCGAAACCGGTGTTCGTGCCGGGAGGCAGCCCGTGGGCGGCGCTGACATCGGAGCGCCCGTAGAGCCCGGTGGTCTCACCCAGGAGCACATCACCCGACCACGCCTCGATCGCGACAATGCCGGGGTGGAAATCCTCCAGCCAGAGCCAGCCCCGCACGAGAAAGCACAGCGGATCGACGGGTGAGCCGGCGATGGGTTCGTCAAGGTGGGCAAGCACGGGAGGAGTTTGCCGGGCGTGGAGCTGGAAGTGGAGAGAATTTCGGGAATGGTGCGTCGCGGCGGATGGTCCCTGCCGGCAAACTCCTTACTTCAGTGGCGGCCACTCGCGCGGAGGAACGGCGAGGGTGAAATCATTGATCGTAAGGGTGAGGTTGGGATTGTAGGCGGGGTCGTTGACCAACAGTTCGCCCCATTTCCCTGTCATGTATTCAACCTCGCTCCGGAAGCGGTCGCGTTTCTCCAGGGTGTCTTCCTTGCCGCGGCTCGCGCTCTCATGGTGGTAGAGCTCGGCGTAAGGCGTCCAGAGGTTGCGGTAGCCCGCGGCGCGCACCTTCAGGCAGAAATCGACGTCGTTGAACGCCACCTTGAGCTGGTCGGCCTCGAGTCCGCCGACCTGCTCGTACACGCTGCGGCGAATCACCAGGCAAGCGGCGGTGACGGCCGAGAGGTTTTGCTGGAGCAGATTCCGGTGCGCCTGGCCGGCGGCGCCGCGCGGATGCGTCTGCCAGGCGTGGGCGGCCACGCCGCCGATGCCGAGAATCACACCGGCGTGCTGGATCTTGTCGTCGGGGTAATAGAGTTTCGCGCCGACGCAGCCGATCTCGGGGCGGAGCGCGTGCGACACCAGCTCGTCGAGCCAGTCGCCGTGGATGACCTCGAGGTCGTTATTGAGGAGGCCGACGAGCGGCGCGTCGGTCTGGCTGACGCCGAAATTGTTGAGCGCGGAAAAATTGAACTCTCCAGGAAACTGGACGACGCGGACGCGGGCCGGCCGGACCCGCGCCGCCGGCGCGGGTCCGGAATCTGAGATCTGAGATTTGAGATCTGAGAGCGGAGAAGACGGACCGGAGATCGGAGATTCGGGAATTGAGATTTCAGATTTGAGATCTGAGATCTGCGCGAGGTACGCGAGCGTGGCGGGGTCGTCGCTGTCGTTGTCGACGATGAGGATCTCGAAATTTGCATACGTCGTTTTGGTCAGCAGGCTATCGACGCAGGGCTGGAGGACGTTGAGGCGGTTGCGCGTGGGGATGATGAGCGTGACGCGCGGGGCGGGCACGGGAAGCGGGTAATGCACGCGCCAATACGAGCCCTTGGTTGGCGAGATCGTGGCCTCCACGCCGGTGCGGACGAAGTGTTCGGTGATGACTTTCTCCGCCGCCTGCGTCGCGTAGGTCTTGGCGCCGATGATCATCGCGGTCGAACCGGGCACGCTGCGCCAATGATAGAGCACCTTGGGAATATGCCGGATGCGATCGGCGGCGCTGCGCTCGATCACCCGCTTGGCGAGATCCCAATCCTGCGAACCCTCATAGCCGACGCGAAAACCGCCGACGTCGCGCACCAGCAGGGTGCGATAGACGCCAAGGTGGCTGACATAATTCTGGACGTTGAAAAGGTCCGGGTTCCAGTCGGGCTTGAAGTAGTGATCGTAGCGGTGGCCGTTTTCGTCGATCTTGTCCTCGTCGCTGTAGACGAGGTCGGCGTGGGGATGCGCGTCGAGCTCGAGGGCGACGCAGGCGAGCGCGTGCGGGCGAATCTCGTCGTCGTGGTCGAGCAGGGCGATGAATTCGCCGTGGGCGAGGGCGAGGGCGGAATTGGAGGCGGCGGAGATGTGCCCGTTGGTCTCACGCAGGACGACCTTGATGCGGGGATCTTTCTTCTGGTAGCGCTCGAGGATTTTGCGGACGTGCGGCGCGGTCGAGGCGTCGTCGGCAATGCAGAGCTCCCAGTTGTCGTAGAGTTGGCGGCGGACCGACTCGATGGCGGCGACGAGCCATTTCTCCGGGGTGTTGTAGGTCGGGACCAGGACGGAGATGAGCGGGCGTTTGGTGAGACCGGCGAGTTTGGCGCGAATTTTGTCGGCGATTTCGGGGGTGAGTGAATCGTAGGCGGACACCCAGGCGGCATAGGTGTTGGGCTGGGGCGGGGCGTCGTTGGCGGTGCGTTTGACGGCGCGGGCGACCGCGATGTGCCAGGTGCCGGCTTCGTCCTGCACTTCAATCACGAGCAGATGGGTGCCGCGGCGGGGCACGTCGGCCTTGACCTGCCAGCCGCAGTGACTGGCCGTGGGGAAATCGCGGAAATGGTCCAACACGTCGAGCCGCTCGATGCCGAATTCGGCGGGCACGCTCTGGTCGTCGAGCCGGGCGCGAACCGCGCGCAAGGGCACGCGGTCGCGGTGGAGGGACCAGCCGCGGACGTTGAGCGTGGGTGCGATGTTCGACCAGTCCTGGGGGTAGTCGATATTGCCGAGGAGCCGGGGCGACGCGGCGGGCGGGGCCGGCCGGTCAAGAAACTGGCGACGGAGGGCGCGGAGCGGCGAGGTGACCTTCCACGAGAAGGAGTCCTGCATTTTGGCGATTTTCTCGTCGCGGGAACGGACGATCGCCGCGACCTGGGCCTGTTTTTCGGTGGCGACGGCGAGTTCGGCGGCGTGCACGGCGCGGAGGTGCGCATCGGCCTCGCGGGCGGCGGCGCGGAGGTGATCCATTTCGCGGAGGCCGGCGGCGGTTTCCTCGCGGGAGGCATCGAGAGCGGTGTTGGTTTTCGCGAATTCGTCCTTGAGGGCGACGATCTCGGCGTCGGCGCCGAGGAGGGCATTCTCGTAGGCGGTGACCTGCTGACGGGCGGTGCGGAGGAGGACGTCGGCCTGGTCGCGGCGTTGTTTGTGTTTCGCGAGTTCCAAGCCCATGTTGTCGGCATAGACCTGCGTCATGGCGCGGGCCTGCTCGAGGCCGGCGGCGTGTTCGCGTGCGGCGGCGAGGAGGTCCTCGATATTCCTGACGTGCTGCTGGGTGAGCTTCTCGCGGGCGAGCACGGAGTCGCGATCGGCCTCGACCGTGGCGATGCGATGGCGGGCGGAGATTTCGACGCTCTGCTCGAGCTGGTGGACGACGTGGGCAAGCAGATCGATCTGGGTGGTGAAATCGGCCGCTGAGCCGGGTTGGGCCTGACCTCCGGGCAGGCTGTCGGCGGGTGCAGGTGCGGATCGGCCCGCCCGGAGGTCGGGCCCTGCCTTCGCGACGTTGGCGTGCAGGCGCGCGGCAAAGAGGGTGGCGTCGGTGGCCGTGGGATCCTGCGCGAGCGACCAGTTGGTGGAGGGCGATTGGGCGAGGGTGGCGAGGTAGAAATCGGTGAGGCCGCGGGTGTTGGTGGCGAGGTCGAAATGGCGGCGCGCGAAGGCGGCGCCGTTTTCGCCGAGCTGGGCGCGGAGCGCGGGGTCGGCGAAGAGGCGTTCACAGACCTCCGCGATTTCCGCGGGCGTGCCGGCGGCGGGCAGGAAAACCGCTTCGTGGCCGTCCTGCAGGAGCGCGGCGAGATTGGTCGGGGGGAGGACGACGGGTTTGCCGCTGGCGAGGAACTCGGGGAGCTTTGACGGCAGGCGATAGTCGTTGAACGGTCCCGGACTGCCGGGTTGCACGAGGACGTCGGCGAGGGCGAGGAGCGGGGAGAGTTTCGCTTTGGCGATGAAACCGAGATCGAGCACGTGGCGCTGCACGTCGGCGGCGAGGCCGGCGAGGAAGCGGGGAGAATTGAATCCGGTGCGGACGAGGCGGGTGGGCGTGCCGCGTTGGTTGAGCAGCGCGACGGCGAGGTAGAGCTCGCGCATCTCGGGCTCATTGGCGAAAGTGTTGCTGCCGGTGAAGACGATGATTTTTTCCTCGTCGTGCAGACCGAGCTCCGCGCGGTACGCGGCATCTGCTGATTGCGGCCGATAGGACGTGAAGTCGACGCCGGGGAAGAGCAGGTGCGTGGGGGTGCCGGGCGGGGAGAACTCGGCGAGCTTGGCGATGATGTGGGTGACGCCGTCGGCGATGCGGAGAAAGGTCTCGCTGCGGAGCGGGTGCGGCAGGCTGTCGTTCAGCTGGGCGTCGAGTTCGGCGGCGCGGCACGCGCGGAGCTGGGCGAGCGTCCGACCGGTGAAGCCCTCGAGTAGAAAATGTTCATTGTCCTCGAGGTGGACCACGACGCGCGCGGCATGCGATCCACCGGAGGTGGCCAGGGCGGCCCGTTGGTAGCTGACCGTGAACTTCCGCACGCACTCCCGCGGGGTCCACGCATGGATCACATCCGCGGTGCGGCCATCCGGGAAGGAATTGGCGCGGGCCAGCACCTCGTCGTAGGTTGCGGCGATGAACAGCGGATTCGCGAGGTGCGAGAGCGTCTCCTGGCGGTGCGGGACGGCGACGATGCAGGCGTGACCGGCGGCGCAGAGCGTGTTGGCGAACCCCCCGATGTGATTCAGGCTGTTGGTGGTGAAGTCGCCGTAGTTGACGAAAAGGATGTTCACGGAAGAGGACTACAAGACTAGGGACGACGGGACTACAAGACTACGGACCATGAGACTAAGGACGACGGGGCCACAGGACTACGGGGCTAACCGCCAAAGGACGATGCCGGCGTGCGCGGGCGTCTTGTCCGGTAGTTCGGTGGTCCGGTGGGCTCTCACAAGATGTAACCGCAATCGGCGGCGTCTTTGGCGAACATCTTCACGGTGTCGAGGGACAGCTCGGTGAGATCCTGGCCGAACATCTTGGCGGCTTTCGCGAGGATGTCGTGCGGCACCGTGATGATGGCGCAGCCGCAGTCCTGGGCGTGAAAAATATTCAGGACCTCGCGGGTGCTGGCCCAGAGCAGTTCAGCTTTGGGCTGGCCGTGCAGGAGAGCTCCGCCGGCCCGCATGAGTGGCATCGGATCAACGCCGGTGTCGGCGATACGGCCGGCGAACACTGACACGACGGACGCCACGGCGGGATTCAGGGCCGCGGCGACCCCGGCGACCTGGCGCAAGGTGAGCAGCGCGGTGACGTTGAGCTTTACGCCGGCCTGGCCGAGTTCCCGGATGAGGGGGAGGCAGGATTCGCCGCGCGAGTTGGTGATCGGGATCTTGGTGTAGACGTTTCGTCCCCACGCGGAAATCTTCAGGGCCTGGCGCTTCATGTCGACGAGATCGTCGGTGAAGACCTCGAGTGAGATGGGTTTGGCGGTGACGGTCTGGAGGACGTCCTTGGCGAAGGCCTCGTAGTCCTTGATCCCGGCCTTCTTCATCAAGGAAGGGTTGGTCGTCAGACCCTTGATGTAGGGTTTGGCGTAGAGTTCGAGGATGCCGGCCTTGTCGGCGCCGTCAGCGTAGAGTTGGATTTGGAGATCGTTGAGGGACTTCATTCAGGTAGGTGGATTTGGAAGGAATTGAGGGGGCGGCAGGGTGGAGGGGGCAAGGCGGAAGTCCGGAATTTGTGCGGTAGCACTCGGGGTGGTGGGGACGGATTGGTGCGGTCGCGGTGGAAGGGGGAATCGTTTGGCTTCCCGAAATCTTGGACCGAGCGAAGCGACCGTCTGACAAGCGGGCATCGAAAATCAGGAATCGGGGAATTTCCAAACCACCGGGAACGCTCGTTGCGTTCTGCAAAATATCCGACGGATGCAACCCGATGAGGACAGCGGGTTCCACCCGGGGGCGTTCGGCGGGCAGCAGCGAACGAATGATCGGCGTGCGGTTACGGCGGTGCGGTGAGGATGACGGCCGCGGCTTCGGCGAAGGAACGGACGATGTAGTCGGGCTGCGCGTGCAGTTCCTCGGCGTACCCAAAGTCGATGAAGACGGTGCGGACGCCGGCCCGCTGGCCGCAGTCGATGTCACGCCAGCGGTCGCCGACCATCCACGAGCGGGAAACGTCCAGGTCGAGCGCGAGCGCGGCGTCGAGGAGCATGCCGGGTTCGGGTTTTCGGCGGCGATCGGGAGGGGCGGCCTGGTCGAGGCCGGAGGCGTAGCAGGCCTCGATGTGTTCGATCTGGGGCACCAACGCGCGGAGGCGGGCGTGCATGGCCTCGACCATCGCGCGCGACTGGGTGCCGCGTCCGACATCGGGCTGGTTCGTCGCCACCACGAGCGTGAAGCCAGCGGCGGCGAGTCGGGCGCAGGCCGCCGGGACGTCGGGAAAGAGCGCGAACTGGTCGAGGTTCGTCGGCGGAAAGGGCCGGCCGTCGCGGATGATCTGCCGGTTGAGCGTGCCGTCGCGATCGAGGAAAACGGCAGGAAAACCGCTGCGCGGTTTTCCTGATTTTCCCGGAGAGGTCACCGGAGGCTGCGAGCTCACGTGCGAATCGACCCGCTGAGCCCGGTCGTCGTCTTGGTCATGCGTTTTTGCGCAGCAAGAACAATCAGGGTTTCGCCCCCGGCGAAACACTCTCCCATTTCGTCTGATTCAGCTTCACCGCGGGGTGGGAGACGAAGAGGTGCCAGAGCACGGCTTGGAAGGCCTCGCTGTGGGGCGTGATGTTGTTCGGGTTGACGGTGGGCACGATCACGCAGGCGTCGGCGACCGTGGCGGTGTAGCCGCCGTCCTTGCCGACGAGGCCGATGACGCGGGCGCCGACCTGTTTCGCGAATTGCAGGGCGGTGACGAGATTGGGGGAGACGTTTTTCTCCAAGTTGCCGCCGCCGACGGAGAGGATGAGGAGCGCGTCCTCCTTTTTGAGGCGGGAGCCGCGGAGCCATTCGACGAAGACGGAGGCCCAGCCCTCGTCGTTGGTGCGGGCGGTGAGTTCGGACACGTTGTCGGTGGGGGCGTAGCACTCGAGGCCGCCGATCTTGCGGAAATCGTTCACGGCGTGGGAGGCGTTGGCCGCGCTGCCGCCGACGCCGAGGATGAAGAGCCGGCCGCCGCGGGTGCGCACGGCGACGAGTTCCTGGACGCATTGCTCGCAATCGTCGGGATTGATCCGGGCGATGATTGCGGCGGTTTCCTGGAGGTGCTGGGCGGAATAGGACATGGGGGGAGAACGGAGTGGGGGAACGGTTCTCTTTTCAACGGGGAAATTTCTGAGGGACCGGTAATTTGACAAGGGCGCGAAACGAATTACCCAGCGCCCAGTTGATTGCTGCCGTTGAACGGCTGCGCCCCGCCGCGCATTAGTTTGCCGGCGAACGCTGGAACTACTGGCCGGAAGTTTTCCGGCAGAGCAGATGGCTCAGTTCCGCGAGCCCCTCGGGTGAGCCGATTTCGTAGAAGCGCTGCTTAATTTCGTAGCCGGCGAGCTGCCGGCGCTGGCAGAGCTGGGTCTGCACCACGGCGAGATCGACGACGGCATCGCGCGGCAGGCCGGCGAACGCCGCGGCGCGAAACACACCGAGGCCGTAGTCGATGTGGTGCATCTGCGGCAGGCGGTTTTTCTTGTCGTAGAGCCTGAGTGTTCCGTGCTCGAACCAGACGTTGCTGGTGTCGTAGCGGCCGTGATTTTCGTAGACGGTCATCAGGCCGGGCTGACCCGAGCGGAGGAAGAAATCGCCGACGGCGCGGTAGTCGACCGGCAGGTAGCTGTCACCGTAGAGCACGTAGAAGGCGTCGCCTAGTTTGGGGAGGGCGGCGAGGAGGGCGCCGCCGGTGCCGAGGAGTTTCGGTCCGTCGAAGGCGTAGTCGATTTTCACGCCCCACTTCGATCCGTCGCCGTAGAGGTCGACGATTTTCTCGCCGAGGTAACCGACGCAGAGGACGAGGTGGGTGAGGCCGGCGGACTGCAGGAGCCGGATCTGGTGCGAGAAGAACGGCTCGCCCGCGACCTCGACGAGGAGCTTCGGGACTTTTTCGGTGATCGGGCGGAGCCGGGTGGCGAGGCCGCCGGCGAGAATCGCGACGGGCAGATCGGAGGAAGTCATGCGGGCTAGTTCTGCGCGACGACCTTGCAGCCTTCGAAGTCGAAGCGGAAGCGGACCTCCTGCAGGCCTTTTTCGCGCATGGCGTGGCGGAGCTGCTGTTTTTCGCCCGCGTAAAACATCAGGAAACCGCCGCCGCCGGCGCCGATGAGTTTTCCGCCGAGGGCGCCGTGGGCCATGGCGTGGTCGTACCAGTCGTTGATGCGGGCGTTGCTCATGCCGGAACTGCGCGCCTTCTTGCGCTGCCAGTGCACGTCCATCAGCCGGGCGAACTCCTCGAGATTGCCGGTCTCCAATGCGGCGAGCGACTGGTGGCCGAGTTCTTTCGTGAAGTGCAGGTTGTCGAGCATCGCCGGATCGTGTTTTTTCGATTTGTCATTCTGATCCTTGAGAATCGACGAGGCGCTGCGGCTGTAACCGGTGAAAAAGAGCAGGAGGTTGTCCTCGAGGTTGAACAGGGTCTCCTCCGCGAGATTGCAGGCGCGATACTCGACGCGGCCATCCGGGTGAAACGTAAACGCGGTGATGCCGCCGATCGCCGCGATATACTGGTCCTGCTTGCCGATGGGCTCGCCGAGTTTGTTCAGCTCGATGTCGCAGGCCTGTTCGGCGAGTTCGGCGGGCGAGAGGAGGTTTTTCTTGGAGGCATGGAGCGCCTTGAGCAGCGCGGTCGTGAAGCTGCCCGAGGAGCCGAGGCCGGTGCCGCCGGGGATGTCGGCCATTGACGTGAGTTCCAGATGCGGGTCGGTCACGCCGACGAGCTTGAGTGCCTCCCGGATGATCGGGTGTTCGATCTGATCGACGGACGGCACGCGCTCGAGTTTGGAATACTTGATGATGATCTCGGGCTGAAACGTCCGGTGCTGCGTGATGTAAACATACTTGTCGATGGCCGCCGCGACGAGAAAACCGCCGAACTCACGGTAGTAGGACGGCAGGTCGGTGCCGCCGCCGCCGAGGGAGACGCGAAGAGGGGAACGGGTGATGATCATGCGGAGAGGGAGTGAGGGAGTAAGGGACTGAGGGAATGAGGGAATGTCATTCGGGGCGCAGGCGGCGGATGGTGGCGCTGAGGATTGCCACGATCTCTTCGCAAAGGGCGACGCGTGACGCGATGGTTTCTGCCGGAACCCAGTGGTGCAGTCGTTTTTCGTAGCGGCCGCGTGTCTCGGTTGCCGAGCCACGGGCGATTACGAGAAACCGAGCATAGTCGGCACGAGAGGCGCGGCCGTAGCCTTCTTCGATGTTCGAAGAAATGGAGTCGGCACTGGCCACTTGTTGCGATGCGAGGCGCATGCACAGCGGCTCGCGGGCGAGGGGTGCCATGTCTGCGACGACGAAGTCGAAGAGCGCACAAGCCTTTTGATAGGCTCCAAACTGGTGTAGCTTGTCGTTCGTCGCCACGCGTCTTTCCCCCTTAGTCCCTCACTCCCTCAGTCCCTCCCGGCCGGGGCGTGGCAGCCAAGTATCCGCTTTTGCGGTATACCTCCTCCACCACCTCCAGCGTGCGGATGCCCTCGGTGAGGCCGGGGGCGGGTTCGCGATTGAGGCGAATGTCGTCGAGGAAGGCGCGCGTTTCGAGCGCCCAGGAATCGTCGCCCCCGGGGTATTCCCAACTCGTGGTGTTGGGCGGGCCCATTTGCGGGAGCATCTTGTAGAACGTGAGTTTCTCGACGCCGTAGCTGCCGCCCAGACCGTCGATCGCGATCTTCGCGTCGCGGCCATAAATCTCGAGCGAGAACAGGTTTTTCCACTCGGTGCAGCTCACGTGCAGCCAAGCGGTCTGGCCGGCGGCGGTGCGCAGCGAAAGAAAGGCGTTGTCGTCAACCTTCATGTCCCAAAAACAGGTGGTGGCGTGCCCGTCGATCGTCCGGAATTCGCCGAGGAACCAGCCCGCGAGATCAATCAGGTGCACGCCCTGGTCGATGAGTTCGCCGCCGCCCGAGAGCGCCGGATCGGCCCGCCATTCGCGGTCGTAGCCCTTGCGCCCGCCGTGACCGTAGCGACCGCGGAGAAACATCAGCGGGCCGAGTTCGCCGGCGTCGATCAGTTCGCGTGCCTGCCGCAGGGCGGGATGAAAACGGTGATTGTACCCCAGGCGCACGCGTGCGCCGGTGACGGCGGCGGCCCCGCGGATCGTGCGGAGTTGCGCGGCGTTCAACGCCCCGGGTTTTTCCACCAGCACGTGCTTGCCGGCGCGGACGGCGGCGAGGGCAATCGGGGCGAGCGAGGCGTTGAGGGTCGAGATGATGACAGCGGACACGCGGGCGTCGGCGAGGATGATCTGGTAGTCCGTGACGGCCGTGCAGCCGGGGGCGAGTCGGGCGAGATCGGCGGCGCGGGTGGCGTCGAGGTCGCAGGTGTAGAGCAGCGGAACCGCCGGCGGCGGGATGCCCGGAGAGGCGGAGGCGAGCGCGGCGACGCGTTTGCGGCCGATCAGGCCGCAGCCGATGACGGCGAAAAGAGGTTGCTCGATGCTGGTGTGGTTCATTCCGTGGTCGTGAATGACCAAGGCGAAGCTAACGGGCGGGGCGAGGCAAGTGACGTTTTGGGATGGGTTTTGGGATGGGCGCATCTGCCGGTTGTCGGTTCGCCCGGAGGGGCGGCTTTCCAGCCGCCCAAGCACGGCGACAGGAGTGTCGCCGATCCGTCGGAAGCACGACCTCTCCGGAGACCGACAATCAGGAGGTGCGCTCTTTGGGGATGCGGATGACGACGAACAGTGCGTTTCCGGGCTGATGGTTCGACTTCTCCAAGCGGCGTGCCGGAGGGGCGCTTTCCCAAGCGCCCGGAATGGAGTGCGGTCGGGCGGCGGTGGGGAAACCGCCGCCCCATCGGGCCCATGAGGACGCTGGAGCGAATCCTCCTGCTCGCGGTGGGTGTGGCCATCGGCTGGTTTTACACGTGGACGGCGCGTTCGACGGACCCGTGGCAATTTGGGATCGAACAGCGCGATTATTACAATCTGTTGATCGACGGGTGGCTCGACGGGCAATTGCACCTGAAGGTCGACGTGCCGCCGGAACTGCTCGCCCTGCGCGACCCGTATGACCCGCGGGTGCGTCCGCCGGACCTGGGATTGCATGATGCGACGTTTTACCGGGGAAAATATTTTCTTTATTTCGGGGCGGCGCCGGTGGTGGTGCTGATGCTGCCGTTTCGGCTGCTGACCGGAATCGATCTGCCGCTGGCGGCGGCGGTGCTCGCGTTTGCTTATGCCGGGTTTCTGGCGACGTCGGCGCTCTGGCTCGCGATTCGCCGCCGCTATTTTCCCGGGTGCGGGGCGTTCGTCAGTGCGGGGATGGTGCTCACGCTGGGCCTGGTGAATCTCGGTCCGGTGCTCGTGCGGCGGCCCCAGATGTGGGAGCTGCCGATTGCCGCAGGGTATTGTTTTGCGACGCTGGCCCTCCTCGGGGTGTGGCATTGTCTCCATGCGGATCGGGCCCGCCGCGGGCGATGGCTGGCCGGGGCCGGATTGATGCTGGGCCTAGCGATTGCGTCGCGGCCCACTTATCTGCTCGCGAGCCCGCTGCTGGTGGTGCCGCTGATCGGGTGGGGTTGGAAGCAACGCCGGGTGCCCTGGCGTGAGTTGCTGCTGGTGGTGGCGCCGATGACGGCGGTCGGCGGTCTGATGGCCCTGCACAACCAACTGCGCTTCGGCGATCCGCTGCAGTTTGGTCAGGCGTATCAATTCAGCTTGGACTACGAGTCGAAGGTGGAGCACTTCAGTCCGCGCTATCTGGGATTCAACACCTGGCGGTATTTCTTCTCGGCGGCGGAATGGTCGTGGCATTACCCCTTTATCGGGCCGGCGACACTGCCGCCGAAGCCGGCCGGGTTCAGCGGTCACGATGATGTGTACGGCGTGCTCGTAAACCTGCCGCTCGCGTGGTTTGCGCTGGCGGTGCCGCTGGCCCTGTGGCGGCGGGCCGATGGCGAGCGGCGGCGGCTGGGCGCGTGGCTGGTTGCGGCGCTCACGTTGCTGGGGGTGATGGCGGGGTTGTTGCTCGGTTTTTTCGGTTCGCTCGCCCGTTATCAGGTGGACTTCACGCCCACGTTGATGCTGCTCGCCGCGGTCGGAGTGCTCGCGCTCGAGCGCTGGCAGAACGGGCGCGGACCACGGGCGATCCGCTGGTTGACAAGATTGATTTGGGTGAGTGCCGCCGTGGGGTCGGCCGCTTTTGCGGTGCTGTTCAGTCTGCAGATGAACCGGTTCATGCGGGATCGTAATCCGGCGGCGGATCGCGCGGTCGCGGCGAGGTTGAACCGGGTTCCCGCGCTGGTCGCGCGCGTCATCGGCCGGGAGTGGACCGAGGCTGCGCCGGCTTTGCGCGGCGCGGTGATGTCGGGCGGACGGCTGCTGCGGCTACGGGTGGAGTGGCCGCGCGGCCGCGGTGGTGCGCGCGAGCCGCTGCTGACCACCGGGCGTGGCGGCCAGGGCGACGTACTGGTGGTGGAGTATGTCGGCGAAGGGTCGGTGCGGCTGTCGGTTGACCATTGGGGATCGCCGGGAGTGACGAGCGAGACGTTGGCGATGGACTTTTCCCGGCCGGCGGAATTGGAAATTGGATTTCCGTCGCTGGCGACCCCGGCGGAGGGGGATCTGGCGAAGGCGGTGCGGAGAGGTCGGGTCTTCGTGAAAGTGAATGGGGTGCCCGTCTGGGCCCGGACGATCGAGTTCTACACGGCGGCGGCGCACGAAGTGGAAGTGGGCCGTAATTCGATCGGGGCGACCAGTTGTGACCGGGAATTCTCGGGCAAGATCCTGGCGGTGCGGCGGACGGAACGGTGAAAGGGGGGCGATTTTTCGGTTCGATGGGGTCAGGTCGATGATCGAGACATCGGTTGCGGAGTCAGTCGGGTTTCCCGTCCTTCACCGCGAGCTTGCATCGATTATCGACCTGACCCCGTGGTGGAGCCGCGGAAATGCTGTTGCGGTGGACGCGGCGCGCGGTTCGGTTGCCGGGATGTTGAAACCCGGGAAATTCGAGCCCAAAACCATCGGCCGGGCGGTCCGTTTCCTGGTTGTCGGGGGAGGTTCCGCCCTGGTGCAGATCGTGATTTTGGGCGGACTGGTCGGGCACGTGCACGATCGCGTGGCGTTTGTCCTTTCCTGGATCGCTTCAACGATGACGCATTATCTGGCAAATCGTTTTTGGGCCCTGCCGAGCGCGCGCAGCGACACGCGCAAGCAACTCGGGGAGTACCTGTTCGCCACGGGCGTGAGTCTGTTCATCCAGTGGGCGGTTTTCGAGTTGTTCTATGCGGCGATGGGGCTCGATGCGATGTGGTCGACCGTGCTGGCGATTCCGCCGTCGACGGTGGTGGTGTTCTTGATTCTGAACTACCGCGTGTTCCGGGCCCGGGGGGCGTGAGGGCTGCCGCTAGCCCGGAAAATTCACACCTGAATGAAGCCAAGGCATGAGTCACAGAGGACACGGAGTCCAGACACAGAGGGCACGGAGCAAGACAGCGTGATTGGCTCTGTGCACTCTGGGTCCGGCCTCTGTGCGCTCTGGGACAAAAAGATCTTCACGGAAAGTTTGATTGATGCGGGCTAGCAGCCCGATGGGGACATCGGGCTCCACCCAGATGGCCCAGGACGCACCGCCCGCCAACATCCACCGAACCAATCCATCATGCGCCCGCCGCCGACAATCGCCGCTGGATCCGGAACGGAGGCCGATCGCTGGGCGTGGTGGGAAGTCCTCGCGGGCCTCGCCGTGAGCCTCGTGCCGTGCGGGCTGCTGCTCGAGCCCGGCGCGAATTTCTACTACGACTGGCACAACCACCAGTGGCTCGTGGGATACTGGGGGGAGCATCTTCGGGCGCATCTGCGCCTGCCGGAGGTGCTCAACGCCGCCGGCGCAATCGCGATGCCGCAACCGGTGTTTTACGGGTTCCTGCTGTATCCGTGCCTTGGATTGCTCTCCGCGCTGCTGGGGGCCAGCCTGGCGCTGCGGGTCGGGATCGCGCTGACGTTCGCCGCGCAGTTCTGCGCCGTTTACTTCGCCGGCCGGAGCAGCCGGACCCCTCGCGGGGTGAGCCTGGTCGTGGCGGCCGCGGTGACCTGGTCGGTGCACAGCCTGACCAATCTGTACAACCGGGCGGCGCTGACGGAATTTTTCGCGGTGGCGTTTTTCAACATCGCGGTGGCGGCGGGCGTGGCCGCGTTGGCCCCGACCGCAACGGCGCGCGGACGCCTGACCTGCGGCTGGCTGGCGATCGTGTTTGCGGTGCTGACCGTCGGATCGCATCCGCCGACGGCGCTGGTCGGCGCCGGCCTGATCGCGATGTTGGTGCCGCTGGCGATCCGGGAATTCCGGCGGTCCGGCGGCAAGGATCACGGGGCATTCCGCCGGGTGGTGGTTGGAGTGGGGCTCGGCGCGGTGGTTGTCGCGCCGTGGGTTTATGCGAATCTCCATTTTCGCGCGGACCTGGGCATCGTGGGCAAGTACACCGATTTTTCTTTTTCGCTGGATCACATCGACGCGGTGGGCGCGCGATTCTCTCCCGTGCCGCCGGATGTGTTTCGCGCGGCCCCGGGCCCGGCGTACGTGGGAACCCCTTACGTGGAGGCGCCGCTGCACTTCGCCCTTTTGCTCGTGGTGGGCTGGAATTTTCTGCTGCTGCAACGCGCCGGGGGCAGTTGGCGCGGGGCGAGCCGGGCGGAGCAATCCGCGGCGTGGCTGGCCGGCGTGGGCGGAGCGTGGTTCGTCGGCACGTTGCTGCTTTCGCTCTCACCCGGGTTGGCCAACGCGTTTCGCTGGCTGGCGCCCTACGTGCAATTCGGGACGCGCTTTGTGAGCCAGGCGAATCTCGGGCTGCTCCTGGTGGTGCTGGCGACGGGATTCCTCGTGGCGGCGCGCGGCGGTTATGGACGCCACCGCCGTGGCACCGGGGTGCTGGTCGCGGTGTCGCTCGCGATCGCGCTGGTGGCGGTCGTGATCAAGCTGAAACACGGCGCGGCGGTGCGGGAGCGTGGGGGGGAGCCGCAGTACGCGTGGCGCGGCGAGCGGGCGGCGCTGATCACGGCGGGGAGAACCGACGCGGCGGGCGATTATGCGGTCGTAAAGAAGCTGCCGCAGCTTACTCCGAAGACAGTGGAGACGGCCCACCAGGTGGCTCTGCCGGTCGGACGCGAGGGTGAGGCGTTTGGCCGGGTGGGCGCGGCGCGGATCGAACTGGCGGCACCGGGCTGGGTCATCACGAACGTCGTCGCGTTTCCTTGGAGCATCGTGACGGTCGACGGGCGGGAGGTGCCGGTGGAGCGGCGCGCGGCGCACGAGCACCGACTCGCGTTGAATCTGCCGGCGGGGCCGCACGTGATTGAGTGGCAGTGGCGGCCGGAGTCCGCTTGGCGATGGCTGAATATCGCCTCGCGGTGGGGATTCGTGGCGCTGCTGGCGGGGGCGGCGTATCTCGCGGTGCGGGCGCCGAAACGGGACCGCTCAGCGGTGACCTTGCCCGGCGACGAGTAGTGCGAGGCCGGGCGCAACTACTCCTGCGGAGTCGGTGGTCGCGCGATCACTCCCACTTTCGGCCGCGGTCCTCGGGGACGATCCGGCGCAACGTGAAGATGTCCGTCGCAGCCAGATCGGCGGCGCGCTGGGTGAGGGTAGGCCAGGGATCCCACGGCGCGGCGATGAGGCGTCCGCTGATGCCGTCGCTGGCGGGCGAGAGGAGCCATTCGACGCAGTCGAGGGCGCGGTCGAGCGAACCGCCTCCGCGGGATTTTTGTTGCTCGGCCGCGGCAAATTCGGCGGCTCCGACCACGGCGGGGCCGAGGGCGAGCACCTCGTCGGTCAGGCGCGTGTTGATCCCGCCGGGGGCGATGGCGTTGATGTCGAGGGCGCGGGCGCGCTCCTCTTCGGCGATGGTTTCGACCAGCCGGACGACGCCGGTCTTGGCAACGCCGTAGGCGGAGAAATTCGGTCGCGGTTTGGTTGCACCCCCACCGGAGAAACAAACGATTTTTCCGCGACGCGGCGCCGGGGCGAACAGCGCGGCGAAGGCGCGGATGGCGAAATAGGTGCCGTCGAGATTGGCGCGAACCGTGGTGCTCCATTTTTCCGGATCGGCGGAAAACGCCGGGCCGACTTCGCCTTGCAGGCCGGCGCAAGTGACCAAGCCGTCGATGGTGCCCCAGGTCGACGAGACTTCGCTGGCGGCGGCGGCGACCTCCGACCATTTCGCCACATCGGAGCGCGATGCACGGAAGTTAGGATTATGCGCCGCAAAATCCTGCTGGTTGGAGCGCGCGAGACCCCAGACCCGATGGCCGCGAAGAAGCAGTCGTGCGGTGAGGGCGCGGCCGATGCCGGAGCTGGAGCCGGTGAGGACGATGGTCATCGGGAGAAGTGAGAGTGAAAGGGAGAGGGAAAGGGAGCGGGAGGGAAACCTTCGGTTGCGGTGGTCGCGTTGGGAATTATTCGGGTTAGTTCCACCCTCCCTTTCACTCTCCCTCTCCCTGCCGGGCTTCGTACACCCAGCGGTTGGCTTCCAGCCAGCGGAGGGTTTTGATGATGCCCTGCTCGATCGTGAGCTTGGGTTTCCACCCGGTGGACTGGATTTTTTTCGTGTCGAGGAAGATGAACGGGTTGTCGCCGATCCAACCGCGGTCGCCGCCGGTGTAGTCGAGGCGCGGCTGCAGATTGAGCGCCGCGCAGAGGTAGCCGATGCTGGCGTTGACCTGCACGTACTCGGGCGTGCCAAGGTTGTAGATTTGGGTGTGGTGTTTTGCGTCGCGGGCCGTGGCGGCACGGGTGACGTGCAGCATGGCATCGATGCAGTCCTGCACATAGAGGTAGCTCTTGCGCTGGGTGCCGTTGCCGAGGACGCGCAGGTGATCCGGGTGGGCGATCAGCTGCTGGTAGAAATCAAAAACGTGACCGTGGGTGTAGCGTTCGCCGAGGATCGAGACGAAGCGGAAAATGTAGGCCTCGGCGATCTGCGCGCCCTCGGCGTAGGCGGCGAGCAAACCCTCGCCGGCGGTCTTGGAGGCGCCGTAAAGGGAGGTCTGGATCGGAAAGACGTCATGCTCGGGCGTGGGGCGGTCGGGCGTGACGAGCGCCTCGCCGTAGACGGAGCCGGTGGACGAAAAGGCGATTCGTTTCACGCCGGTGGCGCGCATGGCTTCGAGCACGTTGAAGGTCGCGATCGTGTTTTGCTGGAGATCTTTTTCGGGGTGTTTCCAGCCGTCGCGGATGTCGGCGTTGGCCGCGAGGTGGAACACGAAGTCGGCGCCGGCCATCGCGGCGGTGAGCGTGGGCAGGTCGAGATTGTCGCCCCGCACGAGGCGGACTTGCGGGTGGCGCTGCGCGCCCTCTAGGAAGCGGAGCTGGCCGGTGGAGAGGTTGTCCCAACCGGTGACGCTGCTGCCGTCGGCGAGCAGACGGTCGATGAGGTTGGAACCGATGAAACCGGCGGCGCCGGTGACGAAGACGTGGTGCATGCGGTGCGGAAAGTGAGAGTGAAAGGGAAAGGGGGGAGGAAAAGGGCGGAAGAAGGAGAGACAGGGAGACGGAGAGTATCAATCCTCGCGTAAGTTCATGCACCGCGTTGAACCGTCCACTTGTGGCACGACCACGAATCGCCAGATTGAGGGTAGGAAGATTTTTTTGGTAGGAAAATTTTCAAACTACGGAAAAGATTCCGATCTTTTCCGCTGGTGTCGCGTCCCGTTTGCCCCGGTGCACTGAGCCCGGGATGAACCGGAACGACAAGCTCAGGGCATGGAGCCTGCCAAAACGGCGGCGGCCACCGCGGTGTGCGCTACTATCCGTGCATTTCGATCACGTTCGCGACGATTTAGGAAATCTTGGACCGAGCAAAGCGACAGTTCGACAATCGGGCATCGGTCATCGGGCATCTGGAAATTGAGAAACTTCGTTCGGCACTTCCAAATGACAGATTTCAGATGCCCGATGACAGATTGTCAGATTGTCGCTTCGCTCGGTACCAGATTCCCCAATTCCTTCGGTTGCGGTCTCGGACCGCGCTGCGAAAGATGCGGGTTGGGGCAAGCTGTGATCAGGGCGGAGGGACGCCGAAGAAGCGGTTTACGGTCTGGCGGAGATGGTGGTAATCGAAGCGCGTTTCCTCGGGCACGCCCCAGAGCGTCTCGCCTTGATAGTGGAGCGTGAGCGCGACGGTGACGGCGATCCCGGCAAGGGTGGTGGCGAGGACGACGGTTTGGAGGAATACCCGCCAGCGCGGCGAGGCCGGTTCAAGGCTGGCGAGCGCGAGGGCGGCGGCGGTGATGAGCAGCGGACAAAAATCGCCCGTGTACCTTTGGGCGGTGGCGACGGCGGCGAAAAGGGCAAGCGCCATCGGCAGCGCGGCCAGCCACGTCGTCACGATGGCGGTGCGCAGACCCGGAGCGGTGAACATCGCGCCGAGGCAGCCGAGGGTCGCGAGGGCGAACAAGCTCGGCATCGAAAAAGGCAGGGCGAGGGTGTGGTCGGGCAGATCAATTATAGAGCACCATGCAGGCGCGGCTGAGTTTTCCGAAGGCGAGCCCGGAGGCGACCAGCGGGAGCCGCAGGAGCGCGGGGGTCGGACCGAAGTAGCCGTAGAGTTTTCCGTGCGCTTCAAACGCTTCGCCGCCGATGGCGTCCCCCGGGACATCGAGCCGCCCGGCGAACAGGCTGACGGCCTGATGGTCGTAGAAGTTGCCGAAGATTTCCCGGGCGTTGAAACGGAATGAACCGAGCGTCACGAGCCAGGTGAAGCCGAAGGTCGCGATGAGGGCCGCAACGAGAAACCAACGGTGTCGGGTGGCCTGGTGAGTAACGGCGGCGAGGCGGAGGCCGGGCGATCGCGCGCGACCCCTCATGGCGTCCCGGCTGGCGTCCCGACGTGCGCCGACCTGGCGGCGGAGTGCTGACGCGCGGCGTGCATCAACGTCGGCAGCGTGGGCAGCGGTCGCACGACCATGAACATCTGGTAGGCAAACAACCCGCGCGAAATCCGCAGCAGCCAGGCCTGCGCCCGCATCAGGGTTTTTTGCCAGAACGGATTCGCCACCACGAGCGGGATGGGCGCGGGGATGGCGATTTCTTTTTCCACGACAAAGCCGGTTTCCTTCAACAGGCGGCGCATCGAGGAAAAGGTGAACAGCCGGGTGTGCGTGAGGTCGAGGATGCCGCGCTTGTTGTAGTTGAACTGGCCGAGGAACAGCATGAACCGCGTGACGATAAAGCCCACGTTGCCGGTGGAGATCACGATCTTGAGCGAAAGATTTCCCTGGGCGCGCGCGCGGAGCTCGTCGCAGAATTTCTCCGGTGAAATCAGATGCTCGATGATGTCGAGGATGAGCACGACCTGCACGTCGTCGAGGGGCCGGGGAAACGGTGTCTGGTTGAGGTCAGTGACATGGAACTCATCAAACGCCCCCGCGGCCGCGGACGGCTTGAATTGATCGACGCCGATGATGCGGCAGCCGCGGGCGTGCAGGGTCGCGCAGAGGTGGCCGGGGCCGCAGCCGAGGTCGACGACGGTGGCGCCGGCGGGAATTTCGGCGACGGCGGCGGAATGGGTGCTGAGGAAGTCGAGCTTCGGCAGATAGTGCCGGTTGTGGGCGGTCACGGACTCAACGTCGAAATTGCGGCGGTAGACCAGGCCGTAGTCCTGCAGGCGGGCGACGGTGGAGGCGTTGATCACGTCGAGCGCGTAGCGCAGGCCGTTGACGCGGCAAATTTCATCGCCGTAGTGCGTGGGGATGGGGAGCTCGGTGATGCGGGCTGAGGCGCGCAGGAATTGGATGATGATTTCCGTGTCGAAGTGAAAGACATTGGAGTTGAGTTCAAAGGGGAGGCGGCGGAGGAGGGCGACGGAGCAGGCCTTGTAGCCGGTGTGAAACTCGCTCAGCTGGCACCGCAGCACGCGGTTTTGGTACGAGGTGAGCAGGCGGTTGCCGATCCGTTTGTAGAGCGGCATGCCGCCGCGGCGGGCGCCGCCCGGGGTGAGCATGCGCGAACCGAGGACGACGTCGGCCCGGCCGTCCGCGAGCGGCGCGAGCATTGCCGGCAACATCTCCGGGGCGTACTGCCCGTCGCCGTGGACGAGCACGACGAAGTCGAAATTGTTTTCGACCGCGTAGTGGTATCCGAGTTTCTGATTCCCGCCGTAGCCCTGGTTGGCGGGGTTGGCGAGGACGGTGAGACGGTGGAGGTAGGAGCCGGAGCGGCGCAGGGAGTCGGACAATGAATACGTGGCGTCCGACGAACCGTCGTCGATCAGGAGCACCTCCACCTCGTAGCCCTCGAGGGCGGGGATGCGGTCGAGCACCTGCAAAATGGTCGTCTCCGCGTAGTAGGCGACGATGAAGACGAGCACGCGGGGGGGGTGTTCAGTCGTCATGGGCGGGAGGTGGTCAGGAAGGCGTCGAATTGCTGCCGGAGCGAGAGATACTGGCCGGAGATTTCCTCGGGCACGCCCCAGACGAGTTCGCCCTGATAGTGCAGGGTGGTGGCCAGGGTGATTGGGACGGCGACCACGGCGAGGACGACGGTCAGAGTGCCGAGGAGCCGCCGGAGTGCGGGCGGGAGGGTGGGGAGGGCGGCGACGCCAAAGGCCGCGCCGGCGAGCAGCGGCGGAATGAAATCCGCCGTGTAGCGGTGGGAGATTGCGATGGCGGTGAAGAGCGCGAGGGACATGGGCAGCGCGCCCACCAGCAGCACCGCGAGCGGAAGTCGCGATCCCGGCCAGCGCCAGAGGGCACCGCCCGCGGCCGTGGCGGCGAGGAGTACGAGGGCGGGCATGGTGAAGGGGAGGGACAGGGTCTGTTCCGCGAGGTCGATCCGGGAGCCGGGGTAGTCGGCGGGATTGGCTCCGGCGACGTAGAACCAAGGGAAGCTCGGGCGCAGGACAAAGCTTGGCCGCCAGACGTAGCTGTCGAAGTTGGCTCCAGGGCACAATTCGTGGGTGAAACGAGTGTATAAGTCGAAAGCGTGAGAGAATTCAAGGCAGCTGGGAAAGGGGCGGGTTGGGCAACTATCGCACCCACGTCCTCGCTCGCTCGGGGGCGGCCGGCGTGCT
>SXSC01000225.1 GCA_005792355.1 Opitutaceae bacterium | reverse complement strand
GGGAGCGTGGTCGAGTTTCCTCAGGTGGGCGGATTGCACCATCGCTACACGCGCCAGGCGGCCTGAAGGCCTTTCGTTCGGTAATCGCGCCGAAAGGGGTTCTACGGAAAGAGAGCCAAGGTGGTCGCCTGGACGCTCCCCAGCCCTCACCGCCCTTCAGCGCATCCGCACCTCGGATACCGAGCGATTCGACGCGTCGGTTCTGCGAATCAGCCTACCGTGCGTCACGAGAGTCGCCTGCAAGGCGACGCACTCCAATCCGAACGCCCCATTGAGTTACCCTCGCGGCTCCCGGATGGAGTTTTTGTCACCCACAGTGGGCCGGCGGGCCATAGACACGGATGTAGTCGACGAATAAGGTTTGAGGGAAGGTGGTGGTAGCATCGGGACTGCCCGGCCAGTCGCCACCGACGGCGAGGTTGAGCAGCAGAAACATGGGGGCGTCAAAGACCCAGCTTGTGCCAGCGGGTAATTCTGACGGTGTAAGGACAAAGTAGACCCTGCCATCGAGTGACCAAGTGATTTTCTTGGGTGACCAATCGACGGCATATACGTGATAGGAATCGCTCAGTGCTGCACCCGCTGCCAGCTCGGTGGTGCCACTGATTCCTTTTGGGCCGGAGTAGCCCGGGCCGTGCACAGTGCCGTGCAGTTTGCCGGGCGCATGGCCCACTTGCTCCATAATATCGATCTCGCCGCAAGCGGGCCAGCCGACCGTGGGTATGCTCGCGCCGAGCATCCAGAACGCCGGCCACACTCCGCGGCCGCGAGTGAGTTTCATGCGCGCTTCGACGCGGCCATACGTTAGGGAAAACTTTCCTTGGGATTTCAGCCGGGCCGAGGTGTAGCCTCCGGCCGGCGAGCGCATCGCGCGAATCGCGAGAGCGCGACCGTCGAGGGCGTCGGGATCGGCGGTGATGAAGGAATTCTCGCGCGCCGCGGTGTAGGTCTGGAGTTCGTTGTTTCCCCAACCGCCGGAACCAAGGTCATGGACCCACCGCGCGGCGTCGGGGCCGGCGCCCGCTGCCAGTGCAAATTCATCGCTCCAGATGGGCGTGGGACCGGCGGCTCCACCGAGAGGGGTTCCGAGGACGACGACCAGGATTGCGCGGCGCAGGCGAGTACTCATAGGCTAACGCGAACAGCGGGCGAGACGTGGATAGGCAACGGCGGAAAGAGCAAATCCCGACGAACAAGACGCGCACCGACGGGAAGACACGGTGCGCGCCCTTGGCAACACAAGGCCGACTGGGATTGATTAGAATTTATAGAGGCACTCGAGCCGAGCCGTGGTTGGCGCCGAGTAGATGAAACCGTAGAGTTTCTGATCGTTGAGCACGTTATTGACGTTGAGCTGCACGCTGGTGTCGCGATCGGCCAGCTTGAAAGTGTAGCGGACCATCAGGTCGATGTTGTGACGCGACTTCGTGCGCAGCATGACGGAGTTGCCGTTCTTATCGGTGATCTGCTGGCCGCCGCCATGGGTGAGGCCAGAGAGGTACAGGCGGGGCGATTCATAGGAGCCGCCCATGCCCACCGCCAGGCCTTTGAGCATGCCCTTGGTGAACTTGTAGTTGGTCCAGGCCGTGAACTGGTGCTCGGGCGTATCGTCCATGGGCAGGCCCGCGCCCCAGTTGGTGCCGGTCCACGTCGAAGTGTCGGCGGGATTGGTGTAGGCCTTGTTCAGGGCCGTGCTGGTCAGACCCCAGTCGGTGTTCGGGAAATACCACTGCGCCCAGCGATCTTGGGGAAACGGCGATTTGGAGAACTGGCCGGCGCTCTCGACGACCCGATTGACGTGAGCGTAGCCGAGGACGATCTGGAGGTTATCGTTCGGGCTGAACATGAGCTGAGTGTCCCAACCCTTGGAGGAATCTGCGCCGAGCACGTATTCGGAGCCACCGGTTCCGCTGGCAGTCGTGTCCCCGGCATTGTTGGTGTTGCCATCCCGGTTGTAGAGCCAGCCCGGCCACGAGAATCGGTTGGCCTTGGTGAAATCGAACACGGCGTCGATGAAGGCCGCACCGGTGGTCTTGGAGGCGTTCGTATACCAGTTGGTGCCGACTTGATAAATCGAACCCGCCGCGACGCCGGCATTCCACTGGGCCAAAGAGGCCTGGCCTGCGTTGTTGTTGCCGGAAGGACCGCCGAGGCTGCTCGGACGGAAATCATTTACCTGATAGACGATGTCCTTGGTCGGATCGATCCCGTTGGTCTTGTTGGAAGTCGGCGCCCACCAATAGAAGATGGGCGAATCGGTGCGCTTGATCTTGAAGGAGCTGATCGTGCCCGTGACCTTGCCATCGAACAGATCGAGCTTGAGGCCGGCTTCCTTGCTTTTGGCCAGCGTGGCGGGGAGGGGTTTGCCATTGGTGTCGCGGTTGCCGGTGAAATTGGGCTGCAGTCCGCCGGACTTAAGGGCGTAGAGCGAAATCTCACGGGTCACCTGGAAGGATGCGCCGTTCTGGAAGGTCGTCTCGGAGGCCGCAGGCCGCCGGGCCTCCACGGAGGTGGGAGGGCCATTGCGGAGAAATGTGGTGTTGACGGTGACGGTCTCATTGCGATCGCGGCGCGCGCCGGAGACAATGGTCAGGCGGTTATCGAGCAATTTGCCCTGATAAACCACATAGTTGGCCTGATTCCAGGTCGTGGCGTCCGCACCCCGGTCCTTGAGGTAGGGCATCTCAGCCGTGCCGTTGGGCTGCTTTTGGCCGAAACGGAGTGCGCTCGCGTTCGTCGGATTGTAATAGTTCGTCACCCACGAAAAGGCATTCTGCTCGTTCCACGCCGAGCGGTAAGTCGTCAGCTCGTTGTCAAAACGCTGTTCGGTCCGGCCGAGCATGAGCATGTTCTCGAGACGGAGCCACCGGTTGGCGCTGCGCTCAAAGAGCTTGAAATTGTAGACGAGTTCGGCGCGCACCTGATCGCGATCGTTGCGGGTATCGTCACCGACCCAGCGGTAGGCGAGGGTCGCACGGTTGGGGGCGGTGGAACTGCCGAGTCCGAGGCTGCTGGTGCCATTGAGCGGATCGGCCGGGATGAACGGGACCAAACCGAACGCCGTGTCGGCATTGGCGAACTGATCCGTCCAGCCTTGGAGGTTGCCGATGACGTCCAGCTTGCCGAACTTGACTGAAGACTTGTTGTAGCCGATCAGGAGGTGCAGATTCTCCACGATTTGCTGGGTGACTTGGAGGCGGAGGTTGGAGGCGCGGGTGTCCAAGTGAGTGTCCGGTCCGCTCCAGCGGAACGTGCGGGAGTTCGTGCCGGGGAGGGTGTAAAAGGCGGCGTGCTCGTTCTGGTCATTGTTCGGTCCGGGACCGACGGAGGAGCGCACGCGCTGGAAGCCGAGGCCCCGGTCCTGCGCCTTGCCATGTTCAAAGTCGACGATGACATTCGTGGTCTTGGTCGGCTGGAAAGTGATGACGGGCGAGAAAAAGCGATTCGATGATTCGCGGTACTGAGTGTAGTGCCCGGCCTCCTCCCAGGCGCCGGTGAGGCGGTAATTGAAATTCCACGTTTTCGCAATGGGCCCGGTCACATCCAGGGTGGCCCGCTTGAAGTCGTCGGTGCCAACCGAAACGCCGACCGTTTCCTGCCGCCGGGCTTCCGGCAGCTTCGGCAGGTAATTCACAATGCCACCGAAATTGCCGACGCCGTAAAGGAGTGCCGCCGGGCCGCGCACGACCTCGACCCGCCCGATGTTGATGGAGTCGGTCGAATTCTGGCGGAGATAACCGTCGCGCAGAACCGACTCGGTAACGAAGCCGCGGATCTTGACCGAAGTCTGGCTGCGGTTGGCCGTCGCGCCCTCGGCGTTGTTCACTCCGCCCGGCCCCTGGTAGGCCCCGCCCGGCGTGCCGTAGTCATTCTGACTCTGGAGCTGAATGCCCGCACTATACCGCAGGCTCTGCCGGAGATCCGTGGAGCCGGTGTCGCGCAGGAACTGCTCGGTGATGACCTCGATCGGCATCGGCATGTCTTTGATCGCGGTGTCGAGGCGGGAGCCAGAAATCGAGTTGGTCGCGCGGTAGCCCTTGTCCTTGGCCGTGCTGACGGTGAAGGGCGACAGGACGATGGGGTCGTCCGCCTTGCCGGTGTCAGCCTGCGCTGGGGTGGAGGGCGGCGGGGAAGCGGCGTGGGTGTGACCGACGGTGATCAGGGAAAAGCCGGCGACAGTGCCGGCGAGAAGGAGCAGCTTCTTCGGATTCATGGTTTGTCTATGGGTTGGACAGAGGCAGGGTGAAAAGGCAGGCGGATGGGATCGCGCATGGGCCAGGGCAGGGACACGCGGGGTTCAAACCCACCCTAACATTCCGGGAGCATGGCGCGCATCCCTCTTTCGAGGGATGAGACAAAGCTTGGAAAGACGGGCATCTTGCGGCGGTATCAGGATTCAGGTTCTCGTCGTGGCAGACTGGCCGACTGCTCACGGGCGAGGCCCCACCAGCTTTCGCCCCATGCCTGTTCGAAAATCAAAACTGAGTGCGCTGCTCCTGCTCGGCATGGCGCCCGCGCCGGTCTCGGCTGCGGCCGCCGATCCCGCGGAGCCGTTGTCGACGGCAGCGGCGGTGTTGTCGCTCAGCGCGGAACAAGCGGGCCGACAGCTCAAGATTTCCGTGAGCGGAATTGTCACCGCAGCGGAGCCGGACTGGAGGGGTCAGTTCTTCGTGCAGGATCCGTCCGGAGGAGTGTTTGTGGAGAACCTCGGCCGGCCGGGACCCACGCCGGGCGACGTGGTCACGGTAGCGGGAGTCAGTCACCCGGGCGCGTTTGCCCCGATTATCAGCGCCCCGCAGTGGCGGATCACCAGTACTGCGCCGCTGCCGGAACCCAAGAATGTGTCGATCGAGAATCTGAAAGCGGGCGTCGAGGACGGCCTGCGGGTGGAAATCTCCGGCGTGGTGCGCACGGCTCGCATCGAGGAGGGGCGGCTGGTCGTCCACCTCGCAACGGGCGGTTATCGACTGGAGGTATTCGCGCGGGTGCCGCCGGGCGTGGCGCCGACGTCGTTCGTTGCCGCCCGGGTGCGCGTGCGCGGAACGACGGCCACGCACTACAACACGTCCCTGCGGCAGCTCACGGCAGTGGCGGTTTATGTCCCCACGCTTGACGACTTCGTGGTTCTGGAGCGGGAAAGTGTGCCGCCGTTCGAGCAACCGGTCATTCCCATCAACAACGTGGCCCAATATCGCCGCGGCAGTCGCTCCGATCAACGCGTGCACGTGCGTGGCGCGGTCACTCTCCAGCGGATTGGAGCGGATATTTTTCTGCAGGACCGTTCCGGCGGCATCCGGATCGAAACCACGCAGCCCGATGGCTTTTCACTAGAAGACCAAATCGACGCGGTGGGGTTTCTCGACTTCGAGAATTTCCTGCCGCTCCTGCGCGACGCCACGCTCCAGCGCCATGGAGAAAAGAGCGCGCCGATGGCGCCGCGAGCCGTGCCGATTCCCGAAATCCAGCGCGGCCTGCACCACGGCAGCCTAATCACGCTGCGCGGGAAAATTCTGGATCGTTCGACACGCCCCGTGCCCGGATCGGCCGGACGGTTTGCCAGACAGGAGACGACCTGGCTCCTGCAAGGTGACGAAATCACCTTCACGGTCGAACACGAGGAGGCCGGGGAAAACGCCACGCTGGCGGCGATTCCAATCGGCAGCGTTGTCGAGGCCGACGGGGTTTGCGTCTCCACCGCCGACGCCACCGGCGAGATTTCTTCGCTGCGGCTCCTGCTGGCTTCGCCGGCCGGTCTGCGGGTGCTCGCGCGACCGAGCTGGCTGACGCCGGGCCGCCTGCTCGCGGGAGTCGGCTCATTGGGGGCGGGACTGATTGTGGTTGTCCTCTGGCTGCTCACGGTGGCGAGGAAAAACGCCGCGCTGAACGAACTCATCCACGAACGCGAACAGGCGCAACTCCTCCTCCAGGAGGCCCACGACACCCTCGAGCAGAAAGTCGCCGAACGTTCCGCCCAGCTCCAAGTCGAGATGACCGCGCGGAAGACCACCGAGCTCCAGTTCAAGGCCGTGCTCGCCGAACGTACGCGGCTCGCCCGTGATTTGCACGACACACTCGAGCAGACGCTGACCGGGATCGCGCTCCATCTCGACACCACGGCCAAGCTCTCCCAGCGCGCCCCCGCGGTCTCCAATGATCACCTGCGGCTCGCCCGAAACTGGCTTCGTCAGAGTCAGGTGGAACTGCGCCGCTCGATCTGGGATCTGCGCTCACGCGAGCTGGAGCAGTTTGATCTCGCGAGCGCGCTCCGACGCAGCGCGGAGCAAGTGGTGGAGGGAACTGAGATCAACCTGGAATTCCACACCACGGGCGAGCCGAACGGGCTGCCGGAAGTCGTCGAAGAAAACGTGCTCCGGATCGGCCAGGAGGCGCTCACCAACATAGCCAAGCATGCGCGTGCCACTCGCGTGACGATCGCGCTGGAATTCAATCGGCGCGCCTTGGTACTCCGCGTCGAGGACAACGGCGTCGGGTTCGAGCAAAGCGAGGCGGCCCTGCCCGGCGAAGGTCATTTCGGACTGCTGGGCATGTCCGAACGCGCCAAACGCCTGGCCGGCGGACTCGCAATCAACAGTGTCCCGGGTCGCGGCACTTCTATTGTCGTCGAAATCCCCCTGGAGCCGGGCGCCGTGCCGGCCCGGGCCGAAGCGGTTCAGCCGGCCATCCCGGTCAGATGACTCCCGACGGCAAGATTGGTATCTTGGTGGCGGACGATCATTTCATCGTGCGCGGCGGCTTGGTCGCGGTGATCCAATCCGAGCCGGACATGAAGGTCGTGGCCGAGGCCGCCGACGGAGCGCAAGCGGTCGAGCTCTATGCACGGCACCAGCCTGACGTTGTGTTGCTCGATCTCCGCATGCCCGTGATGAGCGGCAACGCCGCGATCGAACTCATCCGCCGCGATTTTCCAACGGCACGAATTCTGGTGCTGACAGCCTACAGCGGCGACGAAGACATCCACAAGGCGCTGCAAGCCGGGGCGCAGGGCTATGTGCTCAAGAGTTCGACCGAAGAGAGGTTGATCCCCGCGATCCGGGCGGTCGCCGCCGGTGAGCGCTGGGTTCCGCGCGACGTGGCGAGCCGGCTGGCCGTGCGCAGTTCCTACGAGGCCCTGACCAACCGCGAAGTCGAGGTGTTGCAGGAGATCGCCCGGGGCCGAGCGAACAAGGAAATCGCCCACACCCTCGCCATCTCGGAATACACCGTGAAGGACCACCTGAAAAACATCCTCGCCAAGCTGCACGTGGCGGCGCGCACCGAGGCCGTCACCGCCGCAGTGCAACGCGGAATCATCGAGCTCTAGCTCCAGCGTGGTGCGACGCCGGGATCGGGCGACCCCGCCCTGCCAGTCAAGGATCGGAATAGGGCGGGTAGGAAAAACTCCATCCGATTCGGAAGTCGTCGACGGCGAGCCGAATCGACCCAGGCTGGATCGCGATGCTTTCCCTCGTTCTAGCGGTCCTGCGCGGGCCTGGCGGCACGATTCCACGCTCGTTGAGACTTATTCGTGGAGGACTTCGCATTGCGGCACCAACTGCCCGTCCTGAACCGCACGGACAGCCCGGTTCCGCGTCAATTGCAAATTCCAGAACAAGGGAGAATGGTCGAATTCCCTCAGGTGGGCGCCCTGCACCATCTCTACAGGCGTCAGGCGGCCCGACGTGTATAGCGCCATCCATATGGCGATCGTGCACATCGGGGTTCGACGGGAAAGACGGCCGGGGAGATCTCCCGAACTCTCCCCAGCCATCGCCGCCGCCCGGCGCATCCGTGACTCGCATACCGAACTATTCGCCACGCGCTTCCTGCGATCCAGTCTTCTGTGTACCACGACAGGCGTCAGAGATTCGCTGCACTCCTCTCCGAATACCCAAATGAGCTCCTCTAGCGGCTCCCGGATGGAGATTTTGTCACCCACCGCCCCCACCGCCGATTCGAGTCGATCTGTTCGAACCGCTGTCCACGCCACGGATGGAACGGATGAACTATCGTGAAGAAGCGCTTTTCTTCCCGGTTTGAATGGGGTGCAGTTCGTGCACCACGCCAATCCGTAGGCCGAACGGTTGATCGGTGCCATCCGCCGGGAATGCTTGGATCATGTTATCGTCATCGGCGAACGACACCTCCAGAGAGTCCTCGCGAATTTCTTCGAGTACTATCACCACTCTCGTCCGCATCGGTCGTTGACGCAGGACAGCCCGGTTCCGCGGCCAGTGCAGGCTCCCGAACAAGGGAGC
>SXSC01000224.1 GCA_005792355.1 Opitutaceae bacterium | reverse complement strand
CTTGAACAATAAAGTCCGAGTGGTGACCAGACGCTCATATGGTTTCCGAACCTATAGGGCAATGGAGGTGGCCCTATATCATAACCTTGGCCATTTGCCCGAACCGGAATGCGCCCATGAATTCTGCTGACCAAGCGTTTCTTTGAAACCCTTCAATTCCGGGGATTGCGTTCGGCGTGGCGGGCGAGTGCATTGACCGCAGCCAACGTTTCCCCGCTGTGATCACCCTGCAACAAATTGCCCGCGCCGCCGACTGCAGTCTGGCCACGGTTTCGTACGCGCTGCGGGATGATCCGCGGATCCGGCCTGAGACGCGGACGCTGGTGCAAAAGGTCGCCGCCCAATTGGGCTATCGTCCGAACCCGCGCTTCTCGGCCTTGATGTCCCATATTCGGAGTTCGCGTCCGGTGGCAGCCGGCGAGCGCATCGCCTTTGTGTGGGTGCACACGCCGCGGACCGAGTCGGCCAAGGACCCGTTTCTCCAACGCGTTTTTCTGGGGGCGAAAGCGCGGGCCGAGGCGTTGGGTTATGGGCTGGAACAGTGTTGGACGGCTGAGCGTGGCATGACGAACCGGCGCCTGTCGCAGGTGTTGAAGTCACGCGGAATTGTCGGCGTGCTCCTTTCACCGGTCATACATGAAACCGAGGTTACATTGGATCTGGAGTGGTCCGGCTTTGCACCGGCGGTGATTGGCAGCGCGCGGTGGAATCCGGAACTCCACCACGCCGGCCATCACCACTATCTCGCGATGCGCATGACACTCGAGAAGCTCGCCGCCGCCGGGTGTCGGCGGCCGCTGGCGATCCTGGAAGCGGATGTGAACGAGCGGGCGCGGCGCGCATGGGAGGCGGCGTTTGCGGTGTTTCACCCGAGCCGCGCGGCGGCGACCGAGTTGTTGTGGATTGGGCTGACCGGCGACCGTCGCGCGATCGCGCGTCGGTTCAAGGCGAGCCGGCCTGATGCCGTGGTCGTGAGTGCCCACGCGATCTTCGAAAAACTGCGGGCAATGGACATCGCAGTTACGTCCGAGATTCCGATCATCAACCTACATTGGCTGCCGACTGCGCCGGAGATTGGCGGGATCGATCAATCCTACGACATGGTGGCGGCCAACGCGGTCGACCTCGTCGTGAGCCAGCTCAACGGCCACGAACTCGGTGTGCCGACTTCGCCGCGGATGCTGCTGTTTCCCGGCCGATGGGTGGAGCCGGTGTAGCGGCGCGCCAAGCTGCGTTAGTCATCGCTCCGGGGATAGTCTTGTTGCGGGGCCTGCGGCCTTCCGTGCTTGAGACCGCAAAGCCAGACACGGTTTTCGCTCGCCGTTGAAATGAGCGGCCGACTCGGCGAGCGGGCCGAACCCTATGCGATATCCGTTGAGGCCGAGAGCCAGATGCGGCGAAGATCAATTTATTCAATCCCGACCATCTGCCCGGGCCTCAATGTTGGCAAGAGAGTGAGCAGTCTGGGCATGAGCGGCGACGTGTCGACGAGTCGATTGGAGCGTGCCCGCAGCGTGACGACGATGAACGGAAGCTTCGCGAAATCATGCTGCTGCACCATCGCGTTATCCATAGTAACAAACACCTCGAACAGACCGCTGGCGCGGGCGAGGAGCGCGCCGTTTTTCGTGCCGGCCCAGCCGATGAGCGGGACCGACTGCACCTCATGACCCGGCAGACTGCGGGAGAGGCGCCAGTCGAGATTCTCGTCGAGGAGAATCTTCATGGCGTCAGACGGGCTGCAGAAAATGGGCGCGCGACTCCTCGAGCACAGCGATCACTTGACCGCGCTGGACGCTGGGAAACCCCGCGAGAAAGTCATCAATGCTATCCCCGCCTTCGAGGTGGTCGAACAGGCTGCGAACGGGCACGCGGGTGCCGGTAAACACACGCTCTCCTCCAAGGACATCGGCGTCGGCGCTAGTGGCATCGTGATGTTTCATGATAGGAAGCTAATCGCGAATCGGGCGACGACAAGAGCCGAGTCAAAGACTGCGAGTTCGTCGTGAGCCAGTTCAACAGCAATGAAACCGGCGTGCCGGCGTGGCCGCGGATGTTGTTGTTTCCCGGGCGGTGGGTGGAGCCGGCGGTGGCGCGGGAGAAGATCGGACCTTATTCACCGCGACGAACAGACTGACTTTGGATTGGTCTCCGCTCAGGTTCGCTTAAGGACGCCCGCCAAGGCAGTCTTGATCCAAGCTTGGCGGGGCACGCCGACGCGATCGGCCTCGCGGTCGATTTCGGCGAGAAATGCCTTCGGAAAATCAACGTTGACGCGTTGCACTTCTTTCCCCGGGCGCTTGGCTTTGGAAAGATCCATGAACCGGGAAACATCCTCGCCGGCGTCGAACCGACGGTCGAATTCCTGCGCGGTAATGGTTTCAGTTTTGTCCTGACTGGTGATGGTGCTAGCCTTGCTCATAGATTTTTTCCTCCTTGGGGTGCGCCCGGCGCACGCTGATGATGCGAATGTTCGCCCCTCTTTGAGTGACGATGGCGGTCCAGATTTTCGAATGGATCCGACCAATCACCGCGAGGCGCGGCTCAGGTTCGAAAGGGAGTGGAATTTCAATGTAGTTTGGATCGAGCCAGAGCTTCTGGGCTTCTTCGAAGTCAATCCCCCGGTTTGGGTCGTCCCTGGTGCGGGCAGATTTTTCCGGGTCGAATTCGAATGCCACCGGGGAAAACTAGCAGTTTATCTGGATTAGTGAAGTTCCATTTCTATACCGTTACTACACTTCTACCTCGGTCCAAGGTCGGTCGCGGGATACCTCTGATCCGGGCTCGATGGCAAACTCTAGTGGCGCAATCTAGCTGCTAGTTATTAATCCCTTACGTTTCCGATTTGATGTGGAACGAGCGATGATAAACCTGTGGTAGTTGCCGCCGCCGTCGCGTGGGTGGAAAAACTCCTGCACCACCTGCGCCACGGCCAGGAGGCCCGCGTGGTCCGCCGCCTGCAGGTCTGCTCACGCCCGCGGCCGGCCGCAGCGCCGAAACCCAGGCGCTGCTCCAACGCGAAGCCCACTACTTCAAAACCCACCGCGAGCATCTGCATTACCAAACCATCGAGTGCGCTGGCGCCCCCATCGGCAGCGTCGCCGTCGAATCGCTCGGCGCCCAACTCCAGCGCCGCTTCCGTTGCAGCGGCCAGTTCTGGATGCGGCCCGGCCTATCTCATCTCCTCGCCCTCGCCGTCCTTTTCAGAAACAGAGACGAGGCCTGCCTCTGGAACTGAGAATCACCGTCAACCGGCAGATGCGTCCTTCTGCGGGAAGCCGACAGATCCGGGCTTGAAAAACGGCAATGATGTTGCAAGATTTCACGAATGATCGAACGCGTCTCCTACCTGCGCAGGATTCGGGCTGGACTGAAGCGCAGCCCGGTGGTTGCCCTGCTGGGGCCTCGGCAGTGCGGCAAGACGACCCTCGCGCGACAACTCCTGCCGGAGGGTTCGCCGAACTATTTCGATCTGGAGGACCCCGCGGTGGCGTCCGCCATGGAACAACCGATGACGGCGTTGCAGCCGTTGCGCGGGCTCGTGGTGATCGACGAGGCGCAGCGGCAACCCGGCGTCTTTCCGGTGCTGCGCGTCCTGGCCGATCGGGCGGGATCGCCCGCGACCTTTCTCGTGTTGGGCAGTGCATCGCCCGAGTTGTCGCGTCAGGCGTCGGAATCTCTTGCCGGCCGGGTGGAGATCATCGACCTGCGCGGCTTCGACGCGGGGGAGATTCCCCCGGGGGACGTGGAGAAGCTGTGGTGGCGCGGGGGATTTCCCCGTTCCTTTCTTGCCCGTTCGGATGGCGACGGTCTGCAATGGCGGCGGGATTTTGTGCGGACTTTCCTGGAACGTGATCTGGCCGGTCTGGGGTTTGGGATGCCGCCGGCGGCACTCGGGCGGTTCTGGACGATGATATCGCATTATCACGGTCAAATTTGGAACGGCAGCGAAGTGGCCGCGTCGCTCGGCATCGCGCCCAACACTGCCCGGAGCTACCTCGACGCACTCGAGCAGACGTACATGGTGCGCCGGCTGCAACCGTGGCATGCCAATCTGGGGAAACGGTTGGTGAAATCGCCGAAGATCTATTTTCGCGACAGCGGGCTGTTCCATACGCTGCAAGGCATCGGCGCGCCGGCGGACCTGCTGACACATCCCAAGCTCGGCGCATCCTGGGAGGGTTTCGCGCTCGAGGAAGTCCTGCAGGCGGTGCAACCCGAACAGGCGTATTTCTATGCGGTGCATAGTGGCGCCGAACTGGATCTCTTCCTCTTGGCGAAAGGGCGGCGCGTGGGAGTGGAGTTCAAGCGGGAGGATGCGCCGCGGCTGACCCACTCGATGCAGGTAGCACTGGCGGACTTGAAGCTGGACCATTTGAGTGTGATTTATCCCGGCAGCCGGCGCTACCGACTGGATGATAAGGTGGAAGTGCTGCCGTTGCGGTACGTGACCGAGGTGGAGCGACTCGTGGGGAGCGACTGAGCCGCACGAATGCGCGCCACCCCCTGCAATCCAAGAAACGCAGTTGCACCGCAGAGACACGGTGTTCGCGGAGGGAAAACCAGAAGTCCGATGAAAACCGACATCACTCCGCGGGTGAAACAGCATACTGACGGGAGGATTGCTCGAGGGGCTTTCTCAGATATTGAAGCGGTGACGGTCTTCCTTGATACCTCGACCATTCTTGCCGCTTGTTGGTCGGCAACAGGTCTGTCGCGATTGCTCATCGAGCGTGTATCCAAGACCGATTATTGGAATGAAACGGGATCTTGAGGGGGTCGGATCGGGTGGGGTTTCCGCGTCGATCGAGTTCATCGCAGCCCGGGAAGGAACGTGGCCAGCCACGGGAGTCGGATCCACCGCGATTCAATTTCGGGATTGATACGCGCTTCCGCTGCGACAACCGTTATGGCAGTTTCCACCGTCGGCCCGCAGGTTGCAGCTTCTGACTGCCACTCTGCGGGCTCGAAACCCAATTACCCATGGATCCACAATCGAAGGACAGCTATCGGACTATGCATCGCATGATTCGCCGCGGCGGCCTGGTTCTCGGCAGCCTGGCCTTGTTCCTTTCCGCGCACGGCCAGACTCCCGCCACAGGCACAATCAGCGGAGAAGTCTTGAACACCGACACCCAGGCCCTTCTCGAAGGCGCCATCGTGCAGCTCGGCGACGCGTCGAACGTAACCACCACCCTGCGTGGCGGGAGTTTCACATTCACCCGCGTCACGCCCGGCCGCCATACGCTGACCGCCTTCTACACCGGGCTGACCGGCGGCACTTCCGTTGTCGAGGTGACGGCGGGTGGCGATGCCCGGGTGGTTCTGGCGCTCAAGGGGGGACCGGCGGTCATGGATGCGTACACCGTCACCGCCCTGCCAGACGGCAACGCCGCGGCGATCACCCAACAGCGCAACGCGCTCAATCTCGTGCACGTCGTGTCGATGGACGCCTACGGCAACGTCACCGACGGCAACATCGGTTATTTTTTGCAAAAACTGCCGGGAGTGGCCGTAAAAAAAGAGGCCGGCGAAATCGTGGGGGTAGGCCTGCGCGGCATGCCGCCCGAGCTGAACTCGGTGATGCTCGACGGCGTGCGGTCCTCCGCCGCGATCGCCGGCTTCTCGCCGCAGGGTGACCGGGCGACGCTGATCGATCAGATCCCATCCGAGTCCATCAAGGAAATTTCAATCATCAAGGGCCTCACGCCGGAATTGCCGGCGGATTCGCTGGGCGGCGCCATCAACCTCGTCACGAAGTCCGCCACCGACTACAAGGGGCGTTTGGTCACACTCCGGGCAGGGTTTGCGCAGAACATCTTTCGCGACACACTGCAGAACAAGTTCGCCCCCAACGCGGCGGTGACGTTCCTCGACGCCTACGGTCCGGGACGGAACTTGGGGGTGGCGTTGACGGCCAGCTACTCGAAGACATTTAGCGCACGGGATCGCATCCAAGGGAGTTACGCTCTGGCGAATAGCATCAATTCTCAGGCCCGCCTCTTGGACGACCAGTATGATCGGGTGCGCTCGGGCGTTGCCGCCAAGATTGAATATCGCTTCGACCGCACGGCGCGGGTGTGGGTCGACCTGAGCTCGAACTACTTCGGCGCCGACGCCGAGCGCTTCGACCGTTCGGTGTCCGCCATCAACCGGAACGTCGCGGACTACGCTGTCGTCAGTCGCGCCGCCATCGAGGCCGGCGCGACGCCGCGCACAACGGCAGGGGCCATCGCGGGGATCGCCCCGGGCTTCACCGACACGCTAACGGAGGTTTTCGCAGAACGGTGGAATAACAACTCCAACCTCGAGCGAAAACGCTCCTACCAGCGCAAAGTGGGGGTCAGTTTCGATAAACGCTGGCCCGAGGCGAAGCTGACCGCCTCGGCGTTGTTCAACCCGTCCCGATACGATAATTTTCTCTGGGGCCTCGATTCCGCGCGGGTTGCCATGATTGGCCTTTCGATCGACTCTGCGCACGACCTTTCGCGGCCCCGGCTCACCCAGACCTTCGGCCCATCGATCGCGTTCGGCCGGGTGGCCAACTATGCCGGGGGTCGCTTTGCCACGGCTGACTACACCCATGAGGAAGTGTCGTCCGTCCGCGCCGATTACGAACGCCGGTTCGGGGCGTGGAAGAATCCGGTCGCGGTTAAAACGGGCCTTAACTTCCGTCACCAGTATCGCTGGAACCGGCGGTACACGCCGGCGTGGGATCTCGTCGGGCCCGATCGCGTGCAAGGAGTAAACCCGGCCACGGGCGTCAGTGACGATGGCTTGGGTCAGTTCCTGCGGGCAACGCCCGGATACGGTTTGTTCAACACGCTCTACCCACGTTTCGACGAACTCGATGTTTATGCCTTCGAGAAGTTCTTCGCCGCCAGTCCGGCCATGTTTCAGGCGCGTGGCACCACGGTGTCCTACTATCCGCCGAAAAACATTATCAATGAAACCGTGCCCGCCGGTTATGCGCAGGCCCAGGTTGATTTCGGGCCGCTCAACCTTTTGGGCGGCGCACGTTACGAGGCCACCCGGGTGGCGGCCCAGGGCCGGTTGACCGACGCCTTCAATCCCGCGGAACTCGCCACCACGACGAAGGGAAACTATTCCAACGTGTATCCCAGCCTGCATGCCCGTTATCAGGTGCGAAATAACCTGGTGGCACACGTCAGTCATTCCACGGGTGGCGCCCGGCCCCGCATCAACCAGATCATTCCGACCACGACCATCAACTACACGGCGAACAACATCGCGGTCGGCTCGGTTACCCAGGGAAATCCGGCCCTGAAGCCGCAGTATTCCCGCAATTACGACGTCTCGGTCGAATACTACCTGGAGCCCAGCGGCGTGATTTCGGCGGGTTGGTTTCACAAGGACATCAAGGATTTCATCACGACGGTCAGCCCCTCCCCGATCATCGGCCCGGGCGCCAACAACGGTTTCAACGGCCGGTACGAGGGCTTCGCGTTTGTGACGACCACGAATCTAAACAGTGCCACCGTCGACGGCTGGGAATTTAACTATATGCAGCGTTTCACGTTTCTCCCGGCGGCCTTCAAGGGACTCGGCGCGTACGGCAACTACACGCGGCTGCTCACGAAGGGATCCACGGTCGTGCCGCCCGCCCCGAACACGGTCCCGAACACGCAGCTCACCGATTTCACGCCCATGACCTACAATCTTGGGCTGACCTACGATTCGTCCCGGTTTGGCGCGCGGCTCGAATACCATTACAAGAGCCGTTTCAAAACCGGGAACAACCCGAATCCGCTGTTGGTTTCGTATTCCAGCCCTGATGCGACGGTCGACGTGAACTTCTCCTACAAGGTGCGGCGCGGGGTCAGCGTCTATGTCGATTTCGTCAATATCTTCAACGAATCGCCCTACACTTATATCGGCAACACCAACCGTCGCCAAGTCATGGAAGTCTACGGCGCGCGGCTGAACTTCGGGTTCAACGGGCGCTTCTGAGCGGCACCAGCGGCGGCGGACTGGCCGAAGGCTCTCTTAGGGTCGGGTCAGTTTCAGCCGCGCCGCAATCTCCGCCGCCAGCTGGTCCGCCTGTTCCCGGGTAATCGTGAATCCGGGAGCAATGGAGCGGGTGGCGCGATCCGCCAGAAACCATTTTCCCCACTCCGCACCGGGAGCATCATTCGACAGCGCGGCAACCGTGCGACGGATGGCGTCGATCTTGGCCAGTTCGCCGGCGGCGCTTTCAAACTGGCCCTCGGAGTTGACGATCTTGCTGGCGCAGATCGTGGCCAGCTCAAGCAGCCACTCCGGGGTGGTCTCACCGGCGGGCAAGGTGGGGGGCGCGGTCCAAATGTGAAAACCGGCCTGTGCGTTCAACTCGGTCAACACGAAGCGGCCATCAAAACTAAATTCCGCAATCGGCACGCGCGTGCCGCGATGATCCATGGGTTCACCGAGCGGCAGACTCGTCGCCACGTCCCAAACCCGCGCCGTGCCGTCGTTGTTGGCCGTGACCACCCGCGTCCCGTCCGATGTAAAACGGACCAGCCGGAACGAGCCCCGGCGGTTTTCAATCGTTTCGCCGACCGGCACGCCACTGGCGCCATGCCAGAAACGCAACACGCCATCGGACGAATGGGTCGCCAACAGGGCACCATCGGGAGAGAACACGGCATCGTAGACGTTATCACCGTGCAGGAGAGGGCCGCCTACCTGCCGGCCGGTCGCCACGTCCCAGAGCCGCACTTCCGCCTCGCGATTGGCGGTCGCCAGGCGCGTGCCGTCGGGACTAAAGACCGACATCCGAACCGCCACGGAATCCGGGCCGAGTTCCGTGACGACGCGACCCGAAGCCCGATCCCAAATTCTTACCGTTTGTCCGGGCGGAGAACCGAGCGTGATCCGGGTGCCGTCGTGATTGAAGCGGGGAAAGTACGAAAAGAGCGGCGCGGGGTCGGCCGCGATCGGCGGCCCCGCCGGGAGTCCCGTCCTCAAATCCCAGGCCCGCATCTGCCCCGTCCCCGGCCGTGAGTCGCTTTGACGGCCGGCGACCAACGCCGCGATGACCACCACGAAGTCGCCTGAAGGGCTGAAGGCCACATAGCCAAATACGTCGTCGTTGGGTGCGACCGGCGCTTCCTGAAAGGTGATGACCTTGTCGATCCGCCCGTCGCCAATCCACCAAGCCTGCCATGCACCGCTCGTAGTCTTGACCACCATGACTTTGAAATCGGGCCGCACCGACGTAAAGCTGTTGCCGATTTCGCGAATCGGTTCCGGAAACTGGAAGCCGCCGGCGATGTCGCGCCCGGAAGCGACCTCGATCACCCGGGCTCGGTCCCGCTCAAGCCAGAGCAGGCGGGCGGGAGACCCGGGCAAGAACTGGGAAGTGACCGCGGGCTGCTTGGTGGGCAGAAACAGGGAGCCGGCCACCCCGCGACCCACCCGCAGTCGGTACACGGACCCACCTTGGGTGCCGATGGCGACTCGGGCGCCGTCCGCGGAGAGCGCGGCCCGCGGCGCATTCGGCTGCTGCAGACTGGGTTCAGCCAACAACCGGCCGGTCTCGGTCTCCCACACCAAGGCAAAGCCGTCGCTCGCACTCGTGAGCAGGACGTTGCCGTCGTCGCTAAAGAACGCTTCGCGGACATTGCCGGAATGCCGCAGTGCCGGGACGTGCGGTTTCCCGGTGGCGAGGCTCCAAAGATCGACCGAACCGATATTCGACCAAGTGGCCAGCAACCGCCCCTCGGGGGAAAATCTCAGTTTGGCTCCGGAATAGGATCCGGCGCCGGGAATACGCGCGATCCGAACGCCGGTCGGCGCGTCCCAGAATTCGAGCGAGGAATACCACGTCACGATGTGCCGACCGTCAGGGCTGTAATAAGTGGCTCCGGGCTGAGTCTTGGCCAGGCCGAACTGTGCGTTATCAAGCCGTACGGCAGGCGCTACTGGCACACCTTCGGGCAGCGACCAGATCCGCAGGAAGAGGGCCGTGTCACTGCTTTCCCGCTGTACGACTGCAGCGTGCCGCCCCGACGGACTCGTCACCCAGTCGAAGCTGCCGTGGGGTACGCGCAACGTAATCTCGTTGGTACCGGAGGCGGTGTCGCGCAGGCGGGCCACCGTGGGCAGATAGGCGTTGGTGCGGTCGGGTGCGTCGCTCCATAGCAGCCATTTCGGTCCCAGGTGGAGGTAAACCGGCTTGGCCGCCGGAATCGGCGCGCCCAGCATTTGCCCCGTGGCGGCGTCAACGACCGCCAGCGTCTGATTGGCCAGCGTCGCGACGAAAAGGTCGCTTGCCTCCGGCTGTGGGAAATCGCCGTTCGAGAGTTCGGTCAACCGGGCCGCAAAGCGAACCTCGTGCCTCAATTGGCCCGCGCGATCCAGAATCCGTACCACGCCATCCTCGCATTCAAACACCGCGAACTGGTGGGTCCGCACCAAGGGGCGGCGTGAATGCGGCCGCGACGGCAGTAGTGCGGCGTCCATGCGCCCGGTCGCCAGTTCAACTCGACCATGATACCCATCCTTCCAGAGCACGCCAAGGTTCCTGCCGTCCGCGGAAAAAGCCGACCACAGCACCGGTGCCGCATGCTCCACGGCGGTGCCCTCGGGCAGAAGGAAATTGCGGGAGGTCAGGACTGAGGCGATCCGCGGCGCCACGATGTGATTGGCGGGGTCCGTGCGCGCCGCGCGGACCAGAAAAGCCAGTCCGTCGGCAATCCGGCCTTCTTCAAGCAGGCGCGATCCAATCCGTGCATCGGTCCGGCTGATCCGCTGAAACTCGCTGCGCCGGAGGCGGAGGCCGTGCAGGCCGGCGGCACACAGCGCCAGCACGATTGCGGCCAGTCCGCCGGCCAGAAACCGCAGGTTTCGCGTCCGGCGCCGCACCTCGGCCACGGCGAGACGCTTTTGTCGCGAATCGCGGCTTGCGCGGATGACCTCGGCCAGCACGTCGTGCGTCAGCTCCACGCGCTGCACGCCGAGGCGATCCTCGATCCGCAGCAGGCGGCGCGAGACGAGCGTGTCAATGAGCGGACGCGTGACGCCGGGAAACTCGAGCGCGGTCTCGAGCGCAAAGTTGTCGCGGAAGCCGGACTTGGTGAGCAGGTGATCTTCGACGAAGGCGCGCGTGGTGGCCGGCAGATCGGCGACACTGCGATCGTAGAACTCGGAGAGAATCTCTCGTCGGTTGCCAGACACGAGATCCGCCGTGATCTGGTCTTGAGCGAGCGCCCGCCGGCGTTCGTTGAGCTCCCGGCAAATGACGGAGAGGAGCGCCGGTTCGAGCACCATCTCGGAAAGCCGTTCGCTTGAGCCGCCACGGGCACCGGCGACAAACTCGACCACGCGCTCCGCCACCCCCTCGGCCAGCAGGTGCGGCGCGGGCTTCTGGATAATCTCCAGCGCCTGGGTGCCGTTCAGCCGGCGCACGCGCATGCGGCCGTGCATAATCGACCGCATTTCGTGTTTCAGGCCTTCGAGGTCGGGCAGAAAATCCTCGCGCAGGCTCAGCACGACTTGACACGAGGGCTTGCCGAAATTGTAGCGCGCGATGTCGAGTTCACCGCTGTCGAATTTTTCCCGCAACGCCGCCGGCGCACGGTTCTCGACCAGGTCGGCGAGTTCGGTGAGAAACGCCCGCCCGCGCTCGCGCTGGGCGTCGCTCGCACGGCCGAGCGTGAAGATCTCCTCGAACTGATCGAAGGCGAGGATGGGCGTGAGCAATCGGTTCTTCGCGCTCCAAATATCGATGTCTTTTCGGTGAAAATATTCCCAGAGCGTTTCATCGGAGCGCGGAGCCGGCGCATCGGCGCCGACGGATTTGCACGCGTCGACCAGCGCCGCCTTCACCTGATCGGCGAGCGCGGCGGCCGTGATCGAATGATCAAGACGCAGATAGAGCGGAAGAAAATCCGCTTCCCGCAAGGGGGGGAACGCACCGGCCTGGAGGAGCGATGACTTGCCGAGACCCGACTGGCCGAAGAGGACGGTAAGGGTGTTGCGGCGGATGAGCCGCACCAATTCGTCGGTCTCTTCTCTGCGTCCAAAGAAAAAGGCCCGCGACTCTTCGGTGAAGGAGGACAAACCCGGCCATGGATTGTCGCGATCGACGGCGACCGGCGACCCGGACCGCGCAACGCTCAACGCCGAACGTTCAACGCTCAATTGCCCGACCTCCGAAATTCCGCCTTGGTTCGATCATTGAGCGTGAGGAGTTGAGCGTTGAACGTTGAGCGTTGCCCGGCCGCTCACAGCAGCCCCCGCTCGCGTTTCCGGTGATCGCGAACGAGCTTGACCATCCGCTCGGTGAATTCCGGCGTTGTCGCGCCACCAGGGAGCTTGGTCCACTGGACCTGCAAGAACCGATCCGGCACGAGGGCTTCGTGCTCGCTCACCGGATCGATCAAAACGGGCAGGATGAACGGAATCGTCTCCGCGATCAGTTTCGAACGTTCCGCGCCGAGGGCCCATTCGAGGCGGAAATAACCTTCGTGGCGCGCCTGGGTGTGGGTGGAAATCACCGGCACAAAGAGCGAGCAGGCGCGAATGTGGCGTTTGATCTCCTTGTCGAAGTCGTCGCCGCTTTCGAGCCGGCGCTGATCAAACCAAACCTCGACGCCGGCGGCTTCCAGGGCGTCGCGGATTTTTTTCACGGCCGGGGCATCCTGGCTCGCGTAGCTGAGGAAAACAGAACCGGGCTTTGTTTCGACCGTCGCCGCCGGGGTCGTTGCGCCCGCCTTCGCCCCGGTCGCCGGGGCTTCGGACCGGCTCGCCTCGCCCGGATATCGTTCGAGATAGCGCGTGCTCAGCTCGTGCACGAACTCGGCGGCGTTGCCCTGCTCGAAGATCTGCGTGCGATACGAAAAATTCCGCAGGAAGAGCACGAGTTTGGGGTCCATCGCCACTGAGCGGTCGGCGATGATCTCAAGTTCCTCGCGCTGCAACGACAGCCGGCCGTGCTTCGCGATGCGGATGAAGAAACGCGCAAGCCAGTCGGGAAACGTGTTGCCGATGAGCAGCAGGTGGCTCGTCTTCAGCTCGTCGAGCAGCACATTAGGCCGCTTCGACTCGGACTGGATCGCGGTGAAAAACTCCAACGTGTCCTCCTCCGTGATCACGTAATCCGGCGACGCTGAGATGCGCCCGAGCAGGTGGAAAACCGTGGGCGTCCCGCTCTGGCGCGCGTCAGCGGGCAGGTCCGTGTTGTTGTTCGGCGAATACGCCAGCGAGACCGTCGTGGGCGCGCCGCCGTGCCGCTCTTCGTCGAGGGCCTGCGCGAGCAGCGAGTCGAACGTGGTCGTGACGAAAACGTTGAAGTGTCGGATCCGCGCCAACTCGCGCAGAATCGGCGGCACGACGGGCGCGAGGTCCTTCAGCAGCGCGCGGATGCGCGGGTAGATCTCTTCGCGGCGGCCGCCGCGTTGCATATGGCGGCAGACGACCTGGTGCAGCGCATCATCGCCCGTGCAGTCCTCGGCCGGGACGCGCAGGCGATCGGCGAGCCGTGCCGCGAGGACGCGCAGGAGGGGTGTCTCGCCACCGGCGCCGTCCGGCACGGTTAACAGCTCCGCGCCGACAATCGGAATGACGCGACGCTCCCCAATGTATTCGAGAAGGTCGTCCCAGAAGAATTCTTGAGCGGTGGGTGCCAGTGAAAGCAAGTGGCTTGTGCTTCGCAAAAGCCCAGGACCTTTGCCAGCTCCATTTTCGCCGGAGGGCATGACCAGGGCCCGCAATCAGTCTGTGTCCGCCGCTCAGCCGGCGGCAAACCGCGCCCTCGCATCGGCGAGCGCCGTCCCGTAGGCGGCGGCCAGTTTGTCCCAGCGCAGATTCGTCCCTTCATCGATCTGCTTCCGCGCCGGATCCGCGTCGAACCACGCGACCGTGCGGCGAATACCTTCTGCGAAGGGAATCTTGGCGACGAAACCCGGCACGAAGCGCTTGAACTTCGAATTATCCGGGAGGGGGTTAGTTGGGAGTCGGCCGCTACCGCTCCACCGGATTCTTGCCGGCGGAGTCTGGCGCCGCGGGTCGGGGAAGCGAGGGAGGAATTTTCGCCTGGGCCGGGTCGCTTTCGTAGTTCGGCGACATGATTTGCACGCCGGCGGCGTGGAACCGGTCCTGGATGTTCTCATGCAGGTGCGAGAGCACCAGGCGGCGCCGGCTCGGATCGGCAGGGGCGAAGACCAGTTCGTACCGCACATAAAAATCCTCCAGCGCGGCCTGCCGGACCAGCGGTTCCGGCTCACGCCGGATTTCCGGGGTGCCGCGCGCCGCCTCGAGCAGGAGGGCATGCACCTTTTGCCAGGGAGTGTCGTAGCCGATGGTCACCGTGGTGACAAACTGCACCGCCGTGCCTGGCGTGGCCCGCGAGAAACTGCGCACGCCGGTCGCGGCACTACTGTTGGGCAGGGTGACGAGTTCCTCGGTGGGTGTGCGAATGCGGCAGGCCAGCAGGCCGACATGTTCGACCGTGCCCTCGACGTCGCCAATCGCCACAAAATCCCCGGGACGCAGGGTGCGGGTGTAGATCAGCGTCAGCCCGCTGATTAGCTGGCCGACCAGACTGCTGCCGCCAAGCGACACCATCAGGCCGGCGAGAACCGAGACCCCTTGGAAAATCGGCGAGCTGCTGCCCGGGAAATAAGGGTACGCGATGATCGCGGCTGCGGTCCACAGGGCGAAGCCCGCGAGGCGCCGGGTCGTGGCGGCCGTCACCGCGTCGAACAGCTCGCTCTCCACCTCACCCTGTTCGATCGATTGGAAGTAGTGGTTGAGGAACTCATGCACCACTCGCGTGAGAAAAAATAGGATCACGATCACACCGATCCCGGGCAGGGCGCCCAGGAGCAGCGAGCCGATGATACCCAGTTCAGCGACGATCGCGTGCTCCAACTTTCCGGCCCAGGATTCGGTTTCCGGCAGCACCGAGGGAAGAAACGTCAACCAGAGGAGGAAGGAGATCAGCACGAGCCCCACGCTCAACAGCCGAACCGCCATCCGGGCCAGATGCATGATTCGCTGCAGCCCGAACTGGCGCAGCCTGCGGGAGGTGATGCGTTTTGTGCCGGCGAAGAACGCATCATTGAGGTACCAGTGGTACGAATACAGCACGACCTGCAGCAGCCACTCGCGATCCTGGAGGGCGGGATGTTGCGCAGGCGATGCCGCAGCACCCAGACAATCGCCACTTGCGCCGCGTGGGTGTCTTCTTCGCTGGTCCAGGCCCGCTCACCCGGGAAGGGCGTCTCGTTGATCAGCAGCCGGGCCAGATAACCCTCGGGGGTGCCGGCGGGTGCCAGTTCGACTTGGGCGCCGGCTGGAGTTGCCGGGAGGGCTCCCGCGAGCAGAAGCGAGAGGAGAAGATAACGCGGCAGAAGCGCTCGCTCCGCCGTCGCGCAGTTCTGATCCGGACGGCACCCGCCGGTCGGGCGGGTTCCGGGCGGATCGTGGGGCAGGGTCATGGGCACTTTCTTACTGATTGGGATCGCAGTGGCTCAGGGGAGTCGTCAACCAGCACCTTCAGCGAGGCGCGCGACGATTCGAGGTAGTTCCACGACGGCGTGACGACCCACGTCACTGGCACGCTTGCACCGGCACGAACACCACCACCGGCGTTGCCCGGGAACGAACTACAGCTTCTTCACCTTGAAGCTGCGAAACTCCACCGGGTCGTTGTGGCCGGCGAAGCCAATGAAGCCTTTCGTGCGATCGAGGCCCTTCGGCGGGGTCTCGATCTGGCTGCGATCAAAGGTGGCGATGTCCACGTCGAGAATCTTGGTGCCGTTGAGCGTGACCTTGATCTTCTGGCCCTGCACTTCGATCTCCTGGAAATTCCACTCGCCCACCGGCCGCAGGTAGCCGTGCTTGGCCCCCACGCAGTGATACAGCGAGCCGTGATACTGGGTCGGTTTCAGTCCCGGCTTCCCGGCCGCCGCCTGCTTCGCGTTGTAGCCATCGCTGTCGAGCACCTGAATCTCGAGGCCGTCGGCGGCGGAATGACCGCCGAGCGGCGTGCGCAGGGCGATGCCGTTGTTGCCCGCCTTGGGCAGCTTGAATTCGACGCGGATGATGCCGTTCTCAAACTCCTCCTTGGTCAGCAGGTCGCCGCCCTTGCCGGGCTTGCAGACGATGGCGCCATTTTTCATCTCGTAGCTGGCCACGGCGCCCTGCCAGTTGCTCAGGTCTTTGCCGTTGATCAGTTCCACGAAGCCGGCGTTCGCCCCTTGGCCCGCCAGTTCGCGATTGGCCTCGTCGGCGCCGATTTCGCGAATGAAAACATTGCGCCAGCGGATTTCGCTCCCGTGGGTTTGCAGCTGAATCGGGCCTTTCGGAAAAGCGGGATCGCGCATGAAACCGTTCGGAATTTTTTCATCCTGCTTCGCCTTCACCTTCGATTTCGCATCGGCCTTCGCGTAGGCGACATAGCCGGACTTCTGGTTGGCGAAGAAATTTTCCAGCACGGCGTGGTCGACCACTTTTTCGCCGTTGAAGATCACGGTGACGCGCTCGCCAATCATTTTTACGACGAAGCGGTTCCATTCCCCAAAGGGCCGGTCCATTTTTTTGGAAGGATCTTTCCCGGGGGAACCCTTGCGGTTGTTCCAAAGACCGCCCGAGCCCTTGTCCTGACCGAGCCCGCGGGGATCGCCCTTCGTTGTGTCCCAGATCTGCACCTGCGGGATGCCACGCAGATAGATGCCGCTGTCGCCATCGGGGAGCGCCTTGTATTCCACCATGAACTCGAAATCGCCGTAGTCCTTGTCGGTGGTGAGATACAGGCCCTTGCCGTCGTTGACGAGTTCACCGTTCACCGCCGACCAGTGGGCGTTGATATGTTCCGGCCCGGCCTTGCCCCCGGGCAGGCCGCCTTCCACGGACTTCCGTTTGTATTCGGCCAGCTCCGCCGGCGTCATCTTCCACAGCTCGGAAGGATCCTTCGTGCCCCAGCCGTACCAGCCGGAGAGGTCCTTGCCGTTGAACAACGCCGTGAATCCCGGGGGCGGGACATTGTTGGCGGCTCCGACGAGGGAGGTTGTGGCGAGCAGGCAGGTCAGGGTGAGGGTGGATTTCATGATTTTTGGGCAACGGAATTTTCTGCGGAAGGGGATGCTGGGATCGTTTCGAAATTTCGGACGGAGTTCAATCGTGCGCTCGGAGCGGCGGGTGGGCCAGCGGAATCAATCGTGCGCCCCAGGTGCCGGTTGCTGACGGCTGGGAACCAGCCCGGACTTTCACCTCCATGGAAAGGATTCTCAGGAAAATCTCCGTCTGCCCTGCCCGACGTGTCGGGGGAGCGATTACAGCGCGGTCAGCCCCGACGAAGTCGGCCCGACCGGGCGAAGATTTCATTGGAAGGAAACTGGATCCTGAGAGGGGTGGGTCTGGGCGGGGTTAACGACCGGAGTTATTCCGGTGCGCAAAAAACGCCACGATTCGCCCTCCCCGGCCCGTTACCCCAGAATCCGGCGCAGGCTTTCCAGATCGAGCACACTCGCGAGCGACTCCTCCTGCACGACCGCCGCCGCGAGGGCGGCCTTTTCGTTTTGCAGCGCGCGAATTTTTTCCTCGATCGAATTCTCCGCCAGCAGGCGATACGCGATCACGGGCCGCGTCTGGCCGATGCGGTGCGTGCGGTCGATG
>SXSC01000223.1 GCA_005792355.1 Opitutaceae bacterium | reverse complement strand
GGTCACAGGCCAGCGAGCGCGTGATCGGCGCCAGCGGCGTGCTCGGCGCCCGGCAAAAAACCCTCATGTTTAATGGCTACGAAAAACAGGTCGCCGCGCTGTACCAGGGTCTGGATCTGAACAAAAATTATTGAGCGATCCAGCCACCGAGAGCCTGCGCGGCTCAGCCGCAACCGAACTTGAACTTCCATCCGTTGCACCGAAGGCAACGCAGCAAACGAAGGGAGCGGAGACGAACGACGCTTGGTTCTCAGTGGCCTCGGTGTCGAATTGAACGGTTGATATCCGTTACTGATGTTGTTCCTCGAAAAACTCCTCCGCTCCAAGGTCGTCATCTGGATCTTGATCGTCCTGCCCGGCCTCTGGCCCGTGTGGCCGATCTTCCTCCGGCCGGACTCCAGTGTCCTGGCCGACCCGATTAAGTTCGTCCTGCACCACCTCGGTTTCGTCGCCTGTCTGCTCCTCGCCGTCGTGCTGACCTTCACGCCGCTCCGCGTGCTGTTCCCAAAATCGCCGCTCGCCCAGGCCCTCAACCGCCATCGCCGTCTCGTCGGCGTCAGCGCCTTCGCCTACGCGGCGCTGCACCTCGTCACGCACTTCGTTTACGAGGGCGGCACGGAGGTCTCCACCCTGCCCGCGATCTTCAGCACCGCGCTGCAAAAACCGTTCCAGCTCGTCGGCCTGATCGCCTTCACCATTTTGCTCGTGCTGGCGGCCACGAGCCTGAACGCCGCGATCAAGTGGCTCGGCGGCAAGCTCTGGAAGAATATCCACCGGCTCGTGTATGTCGCCGCGGCGCTGGCCACCTATCACCAGGCGGCGGCGCGCAAAGTTTTCCCGCTGCAAGTCGTGTGGATCTTCGGCCCGCTGGCCCTGCTCGAAATCGCGCGAATCTGGAAACAGCGCTCCCGCCCGCCGGCGACGTGACGCCCCCGGCCCACCCGCGTCCCGGCCCAAAACTCTTTGTTTCCTGTCACCCAATAGGTGACAGGAAATCGCCCCCTCCCGCGCCGGACGATGTCGTCGTGTCACCTATTGGGTGACGGGAATTCCGGGACGGGCTCCACTCTTGGAACAGACCAAATCGCCGGTGACTTTGGGATCAGCCGGTGGGTGCGGCGGTGGTGACGCGGGCCAGAAACCACTCGAGCGCAAACGTCGTCAGCTGCCCGCCGGGGCCGTGCAGATTGAAATCAAACGCGTGCGTCGCCCACGGCAGCGCCACATAGGCATGCGGCACGCCTTGCTCCGCGAGGCGGTCAGCCAACCGCGCACTGTGCCGATACCACGCGACGGCGTCGTTCGTCCCGTGCAGGAGCAGTGTCGGCGGCGAGCGCCGCGTCACTTGAAAAATTGCGCTCGCCGATTCGTAGTTCGCGCGCGCCGACTCCGGGGTGCCACCGAGGTACTGGCGCATCAACGCGGGCGATTTCAACATGTCGTTCTCGTGCGTGTTAACGTAGCCGAAGATCAGGTCCGACGGCGCGTAGAGCGCCACGACACCGCGGATCGCCGGATCGTTGGCGGTGTAGCCGACACACTCGGCGATTTGCCCGCCGGCCGAACGGCCGAGCAGGACCAGCCGCGTGGGGTCAAGGCCGAGTTCGCCCCCGCGTGATTTCAAGAAGGCGATCGCGGCGAGCACATCGTCGCGCTGCGCCGGCCACTGGAATTTCGGGGCCAGCCGATACGAGATCGCCGCCACCGCATAGCCCTGCCGCGCGAGCCAGTGATTGAAGTGGGGAATCTGCGTACGGTCGCCGCTGTCCCAGCCGCCGCCGTACACGACGATCACGCCGGGCGCGGGTCGAGCGTCGCTCCGCACCGCGCGGTAAAAATCGAGCGGGAGCCCCGGAGAAACGTGCAACGCCTGCGGCGCGACGGGCGGGGGGCCACGCCCCAGAAACGATTCGGCCCAGGAGAAAGGCGCGCGCGACGTCGCCACGTGGCCGAATTGGGCGGCGAGTTTCCCCGGGAGCGAAGCCGCGATTTGCCACGCCTGGAACGACGGTTTGAGGCAGAACCCGAGGGCCACGGCGGAAATGGCCACCGTAATCAGCGGAAGGGTGCGCTCCCCGCCGCGACCGATCCACGCACCGAGGCCGGTCCCGACCGCGGCGAGCGCGAACCAATGGCCATATTCGCCCGCCAGCACGGCGAGCCGCCACGGCGACCAGTCGGGGGATTTGACCAAAGTCAGCCAACTGAGTGCCAGCAGGGCCAAGGCGAGGGAGAAGAGCGTCCAGCGGAGCATGTGGGGCGTGACGAACGAGAGAGGCGCAAAGAAGTACAAGAGGCGCAAAGAATTTCGACGCGCGATCGGCGATGATGGCGCGCGCGATGGAGCGGCGGTTTCCCAACCGCCGGCGAGCCGCCGAACAAGCCGGGCGTTGCGGCAAGCGCCCTCCCTTCCGGTCACCGCCGCGCCGCGTGACCGCCAACCGGCCAGAACGCCTCCGCCCGGTTTTCTTTTGCGCCTCCGGCAGATTCTTGCGGCCATCTCTCTTGCCATGCGCCGCCTCGATCAACTCCTCGCCAATCTCGGCTATTGCAGCCGCCGCGAGGCGCGCGCCTGGGTCGAGGCCGGACGCGTGACCGTCGACGGACAGCCCGCGGAGGATTTCAGCCAGAAGGCGCGGCCCGCGCAGGTGCGGATCGACGGCGAGCCGCCCGATCATCCTGATGGCCTGCTCCTGCTGCTCCACAAGCCGCTCGGTCTCGTCTGCTCCCACGAGGAACGCGAGGGCCCGAATGTCTACTCGCTGCTGCCCGAGCGCTGGCGGCGGCGCAACCCGGCCGTGACGAGCATCGGCCGGCTCGACAAGGACACGAGCGGTTTGCTCCTGCTCACCGATCAATCGCCGCTGGTGCACCGGCTGACCTCGCCCAAACACAAGGTCCCGAAAGTCTATCGCGCCACCGTCGATCGCGACCTGAGCGCGGAGCTCGCGCCGTGGTTTGCCAGTGGCACGCTCCTGCTGGCCGGCGAAGAGAAACCGTGTTCCCCGGCGGAGTTGTGCCTCGTTTCGGCGCGGGAGGCGACGCTCACGCTGACCGAGGGTCGCTATCACCAGGTCCGGCGGATGTTCGCGGCAGCGGGGGCCAACGTATTGACCCTGCGGCGCGAGCGCTTCGGCCCGCTCGATCTCGGCGATCTCGCGCCGGGTCAATGGCGCGAGCTGGCGTTGGACTATTTTTTGGGATCTGAATCCCTGTAGCGGTGCGTCAGGACATGTCTTCGGGTTGACCTTGGCCCGTCGATGGAGTGCGGGTGCCCTCACCCGCCGATTGAACTCTGCCGTACGGTAGAGCGGGGTGAGGGCACCCCGCCTCCAATGAATCCACCGACTCTGAACTGCCGCCGCCGCGGAAATTCGCTCGAAGTGCGGGCGGAAGCACCGCACTACTGCAATTACACATGTATGACTTCCCACTCACCGGCGCGCAAAAATCCTTCCTCCGCGGGCTTGGCCAGAAACTCCCGGATCACTTGAAGGTCGGCCGCGCCGGCCTCACTCCGGCGTTTTTCGCCGAACTGCAAAAGCTGCTGCGCGCCCACGAACTCGTGAAGCTGCGTTTCCTCGGCGCCGATCGCCACGAACGCGCGGCGCTCGGCGCAAAGATTGCGGACGAGGGCCGGTGCGTGTTGGTCGGCGCGGTCGGGCACACGGCGCTCTTCTACCGGCAGCATCCGGACGAGAAGGCACGGGTGGTGATACTACCGTAGCATCGCTCTCTGGGGTTGGCTGGAGGCGGGGTGCCCGCACCCCGCGGTTTTCCGGTTTCGCGGCGCTGGCCTCGCGGGGTGGGGGCACCCCGCCTCCAGGCTGAGCGTCCTGGGATTTGTACCGGCCTCAGAACTGATACGCGATGACGGTGTTCTTGCCCTTGAAGTGGAACACTCGGTTCATCGGTTCGTCGACGGTGTACTCGGGTTCCTTTTCCTTCAGCGGCAGTTCGCGATCGGTTTCGCCGGTCGTGAGATTCACCCCGACCACGCCGATGTCCTTCTCGACCTTGGTGAGAATGTACGTGTAGGCCGCCGACGCCTTCGAACTTCCGGCGCGCCGGTTCGCCTTCTCGGTATACTTGTTATAGCGGTCGAGATTGCTGTGAATCGTGTTCACTCCGCTGTTGTAGCCGCTCGACCCCATGCCACCGCCCGCGGCGACCTGCGCGTTCCCATAGACGGCGGCGGCGGCGGTCACGGCAAACATCGCGATGTTGGCGAACGCCTCACTCGGCGCGGCGTAGAACAGCGACCAGCTCGACGTCTTGGTTTCGGGATCGAAGCCGAGGAGATGTTGCTTGCCCTGCACGACCACGCGGCCGGCGGTAAAGTGCACTGCAACCGGCACGTCGAGCAGTCCTTTGTTGGCCGACATGACACCTTTCGCCAGGCCGGTGATGCCGCCAAGCGCGCCGAGGCCGATTTTGGCCACGCCGCCCATGCCCATCTTCTTTTTGAACTCGATCGGCACCTTGAACGACTCGACCGGTGTCGCCGCCGCGGTGTCGATGCCGTAGACATTGGCGCCATCGGCAAAGACGACCGTCTTCGTGGCGTCCACCACGACCATGTTCGTGATGCCCTCCTTGGCCTTGTCGAAATGGTAGAGTGATTTTCCGTCGGCGGGGTCGAGGACGACGATGCCGAGCGGTTCCCGGAGCGCGGCGTTCTTGCCATCGGAGAAATTCCCGCCGTAGCGCGAGAAAATTTTCCCGCCGACGATCTCGAGTTGGGCGACAATCGCGTTGTCCCGCGCCTTGAAGAGGCCGGCGTAGTCGGAGATGCGGTCGCTCTTCCAGAGCTGGGTTCCGGTCTTGCGGTCAATCGCATAGACGCTGCCGCCGCCGCCGCCGTAAATGCGATCTCCGTCGATCCGCAGCGGCGCGTAGGTTTTTTTCAGCCCCTGGTTGCCCGACGGAAATTCGACGCCCCACTTCAGCGCACCTGAGGTGAGATCGATGCAATGCGCGCCAAGGTAACCGACGTACATCTCGTTGCCGTCCACAACGGGCTCATGATAGCCGGAAAGATCCACCGTCGGGATGAAGCGCCCGCTGTTGTCGGCCACGTGCAGGGGAATCCCGCCGGACTTGGTGAACTTCGTCGACCACTTCGCGGCGCCCGTTTCCAGATCGTGTGCCATTAGATAGACGCCGTTGTCCTTGGCGTCGAAGGTGTTCATCACAAAGACCACCAGGTTCTTTTCTGGCACGGGAATGGTGCCCAGGTACTGGCCGAGAATTTGCGGAGCGGTCCAGATCGTCTCACCCGACTGGTAGTCGATGGCCATGAACGTGACCTTGCTGTTCGCCATGCCGTCGAACGTATTGCAGATGAGCACGGGCGTGCCGGGAATTTCGCGGGCGTTGTTGCGATTGGATTTTTTGATGTCGGCGCGTCGCCACGCGACCTTGCCGTCCTCGGGAGTGATCGAGACGAGCGCGCCGTCGGTGCCGACGAGCAGCGTGCCCAGACCGGTGAGCTGGTGCCATTTGGCTTCGGCGCCGAGTGGGGTGGACCAGAGTTGTTGCGCCGGGGCGGCAAGGGCGGACGACGCGAGGAGGCCGAGCACAAGCCCGCCGAGGGAAGACAATTTGGATTTCATGGGTTGGAAAGAGTGGGAACCAATACCGGGCCACGTTGTGGGGATCGAAATGGATTTGGCAATACGGATACATCCGGAAGGGTGGGGCCGGGGAGTTTTGCACGGTAGGATGCAGCACGAAAAGGTGGACCGTGCGCTCCGCGCACGGTCAGGTTTTTTCCGACGGCAGGACGCGCGCGGAGCGCACGTCCCACCCTCTGAGCCGGTCCGTGCAAAAATCCGCCGTGGGCCGGCTCGAGGGGGCTCTGCGGGCTTGACGATTCGAATTGGTCAATCCTCGGGGCGGAGACAGCCGTCCAACAATGTCGACGGTACATGCAGGACCCGCTTGTCGATTCCGCTCCACTTCGCACGCTACCGGGCATGCCGTCACTTCCCACCCGCGCCGAAATCGAATCCGCCGCGGCGTTGGTCGACCCGATCGTCAGGCCGACGCCACAGTTTTCCTGGCCGCTGCTCAACGCCCGGGCCGGTTGCGAACTCTGGGTGAAGCACGAGAACCACACCCGGCTCGGCTCGTTCAAAGTACGGGGCGGTGTGGTCTACTTCGACGCGTTGCGCCGGCGTGAACCGGATTGTCGTGGGGTGGTCTGTGCGACGCGCGGAAACCACGGCCAGTCGGTGGCATTCGCGGCCCGCCGCGCCGGCCTTGCGGCGACCGTCGTGGTGCCGCACGGCAACAGCGTCGAGAAGAACGCCGCGATGCGTTCGCTCGGTGCCAACCTGGTCGAGTACGGCGACGACTTTCAGGCGGCTCTGGAGCATGCGCTGGTGCTTGCCACGGAACGGGGACTGCACGCCGTGCCGTCGTATTCGCCGGAACTGGTCCTCGGGGTGGCGGTGTCGGCCCTTGATTTCCTCCAAAACGCACCAGCGCTCGACGCGGTGTACGTGCCGATCGGAATGGGCTCGGGCATTTGTGCGATGATCGCGGCGCGCGATGCCCTCGGGCTGCCGACGCGCATTGTCGGCGTCTGCTCCGCTCATGCCCCGGCCGTCGCAAAATCGTTCACCGCGCGGCGTGTGGTCGTCGAACCCGCGTCGACACGCTTGGCCGATGGGCTGGCGTGTTCGACCCCGAATCCGGAACCGCTGCATCACATCCTCCGTGGCGTGGAGCGCATCGTGGAGGTGACGGACGCCGGGGTGGAGGGCGCGATGCGCGCGTGCTTTGTGGATACGCACAACGCGATCGAGGGAGCCGCCGCGGCCAGCCTGGCCGCCGTTTTCCAGGAGCGCGTGGCCAACGCCGGCCGCCGCATCGGCGCGGTGCTCACGGGCGGCAACGTCGACGCCGCGGTTTTCGCGCGCGTGCTGGCCGGTGGATGAAACCCGAACCGCGTCCCCACTTGACAGACGATACCGTAACCGCCACCTCTTCGAATGTTCGCCTCGCGAGAGGCACCCTTCCCACCGCCGACCCCACAAACACGATGACCGAGATTGTCCATTCCCAGACCTCGCTCCCGCCGGTTGGCCCCGTCGCGCGCTGCTGACGCACGCGCAAGATCGAATTCCGTTTCGACGCAGGCCGCCCGATCGGGCGGCCTTTTTTGTGCCTCCGCGCGCACACCCGCTTCTGCGTCACGTTTCGGCCCGCGCGCTGTTCCGCTTCTCCCCATCTCTCACTCTTCCGTCTCCGACCATGTCACTCTCCACTCTCGGCTGGGATGTTTTTTTCGAAAACGCCTTCCAGCCTTTTTCCGCGGCGGGCCTCGTGCCCGCGCGCGTCGCCCTTCAGCACAAGCACGCTTACGAACTCCTCTCCGCCCACGGCGCCATCGCCGCCGAATGCACCGGGCGGCTCCTGCACACGGCGAATGGACGGGGCGAACTGCCCGCGGTCGGCGACTGGGTTGCGGTGCGCCTCCGCTCGGGTGAAACCCCGGCGGGTCCGGCACAACGACCTCGGGCGGACATCCACGCCGTGCTTCCGCGGCGCACCAAGTTCTCGCGGCGTGCCCCCGGTGACACGGAGGTCGAACAAATCGTCGCCTCCAATGTGGACACGGTGTTGCTCGTGACCGCCTTGGATCAAAACTTCAACCTGCGCCGAATCGAACGTTATCTTGCGGTCGCGTGGGAAAGCGGCGCCCAGCCTGTCATCGTGCTCAACAAGTCGGATCTTCATTCCGACCCCGCCGGCGCCCGGTCCGAGGTCGTCGCCATCGCGGGCGGCGCCCCGGTCGTCGTCCTCTCGGCCCTCGTCTCCTCCATTCCTCAGTATCCGTTTCCCAAAATCGGAGATCGCTCGGCGCTGCAAGACCATGACATAGGTATGTCAGAGTCTTGCAAGGAGTCAGATGTGGCGGTGGCGCTGGAGCCTTGGCTGGTGCCGGGGCGCACGCTGGCGCTGCTCGGGTCGTCCGGCGTGGGGAAGTCCACACTCATCAACCGGCTCCTCGGGGCCGAGCGTCAGAGCACGAACGAAATCAGCGACGCGGTGGGGAAGGGCCGGCATACCACCACGCATCGCGAACTCATCGTCGCGCCATCCGGCGCGCTCGTGATCGACACTCCGGGCATGCGCGAACTGCAGCTCTGGGACGTCGACGCCGGGGCGCTCGACCACGCGTTTGCAGACATTGCCGCACTCGCGGCCCGATGCCGGTTTCGCGACTGCACGCATCGCGCCGAACCGGATTGCGCAATCCAGGCCGCACTTGACGACGGCTCGCTCGATTTGGAGCGCTGGCAGAGTTTCCAGAAACTGCAGCGCGAGCAGGCCTACGCCGCCCGCAAGGCCGATCCGCGCCTCGCGCGCGAGACGAAGGCCGATTGGCGGAGAATACACAAAGCGCTGCGGGCAACGTCTCGGTTGAAGCCCGGCGAATAAGCCAGCACGGCCGGCCGGCCGGCAGCCCAAGTTTGTCATCCGTGAGATGACAAGTTGGATTGTGCCCCTGGTAACGGGACCAACACTTGTCGTTTAATGGATGACGACAACGGCGCGACGGTTGACGGATTGGGCCGGGCGCGCTCTCTTCCCCGCATGTTCATGATCATTGGCGGCGACGGCAAGGAATACGGACCGGTGACGGTGCAGCAGGTCCGCACCTGGATGGAGGCGGGCCGGGCAAACCTCGACACGAAGGCGAAGGCGCTCGGCACGGACGAATGGCGGCGGCTCGGCGACTACGCGGAATTCGCGGGGCCGGCCGCCCCGCCGCCGTTGCTGGAGGGCGTGGCGCCTGCGGCCGCGCCGGGCGGGGCGTTTTCGGCGCCGGTCGGAGGAGGTGGGTTTACCGCACCGCTGACCGTCGAGCCCGAACTGGCAGGCATCGCGGCGCGGACGATTGCCGCGCTGGTCAACGGGTTCTTCTATTTTCTCAGCATGATGCCGGGTTCGACAGTCATGGCCCGCGGGTTGCTTGAGAAAAACCCGCAGTTGTCCAAGGGCGGCATTCCGCGGATCGAGGATCTTGATCTCACGGGATTTGCGGAGGGCATGATCTGGATCTGGGCCGGCCTGACGGCGGTGCTGCTGTTGCAGGCGCTTTTAATCACGGTGCGCGGTCAGAATCTCGGCAAGCTGCTCACCGGCGCGAAAGTGGTGCGCGCCGACACCGGTGCACCCGCGGGTTTTGGGCGCGGCGTGATGCTGCGCTTCGCGATGCCCGTGGGCCTGATCATCGCGCTTAACGCGTTCTTCATGCTCGGCCTGGTCTTTCTGATCGTCGATTACGCCTTCATGTTTCGCGCCGATCGCCGCTGCCTGCATGACCTGATGGCGGGGACGAAGGTCGTGCGCGCGTGAGAAGCGCGTGGGCGCGCAAACGTTCAACGCTCAACGATTGATCTTTATCGGTGAAACTCGATGGGCCCGTCAGTTTTCTTCTTGGGCGTCTGTTTGGCAGGCGCTGCGGCGCGGGCATGACACGCGCTCTACGCCGATCCAGCCCGATGGGGACATCGGGCTCCACTTTCGCCAACCTATGATAGACTCCCGCTGTAATTTCGCGCTTGCCGCGGCCATCCTGCTGGGCGGGCCTGTGGCCATGCTGGCGCAATCGTCGACTTCCGCCGCCGCCCTCGATCGGCAATTGCGCGCCGCGATCGAGCGCCAGGACGTGCCGGGCCTCGTCGTGATCGCCGGCGATCGCAAGGGGGTCGTTTACCAGGGCGCGTTTGGGGTGGCCGAGGCGGACAAGGGGCGCGCGATGACGGTCGAGGCGATCTTCCGCATCGCCTCGATGACCAAGGCGGTGACGGCGGTCGCCGCGATGCAGCTCATCGAGGAGGGCAAACTCGCGCTCGACGATCCCGCGGCAAAATATCTGCCCGAGCTCGCCAATCCGCTCGTGTTTGAGTCATTCGACGCGGCGACCGGCGCCTACCAGCTGCGGCCCGCCAAGTCGGCGATCACCGTGCGGCAATTGTTCACGCACACCTCGGGGCTCGGTTATGGGTTCATCAGCGCGTGGCTCAACGCGTTCAAGCCGCGCCAGGGTGAGACCTATCCGGTCGGCCCGCTGCTCTTCGACCCGGGCACGCAGTGGGCCTACGGCACCAGCACCGACCAGCTCGGAAAAATCGTCGAAAAAGTTTCGGGTCAAAATCTGGAGGGATATTTTCGCCAGCGCATTCTCGGCCCGCTCGGGATGGTCGACACTGCTTACAATGTCCCCGCGGAAAAACAGGCGCGCGTGGTCAACACCTTCCGGCGCGGCGCCGATGGAGCGTTGGCGGAGCAGCCACGCCAGACACCGCCACCCGTGACGCGCTTCAACGGGGGCGGCGGGCTTTATTCGACGGCCGCCGACTATCTGCGTTTCCTGCAGATGCTCCTCAATGGCGGTGAATTCGGCGGTGCGCGGATCCTGTCGCGCGAATCGGTCGCGTCGATGGGCCAGAATCACATCGGTGATGTCCGCGTGCGTAGGTCGAAATCCACCCGGCCGGATTTCAGCAATGACTTCACCTTTATCGACGACGGGCGTGACAAATGGGGGCTCGGTTTTCTGATTACGACGGCGGCGATCCCCGGCAAACGCTCCCCGGGCCGCCTGAGCTGGGGCGGGATCAACAACACCTACTTCTGGTGGGATCCCACGCACGGGGTGGCGGGCGTAGTCATGATGCAGTTCCTGCCGTTCGCCGACGCGAAGGCGCTGGGAATCTACGACACGTTCGAGCGCGGGGTGTATGGCTTGATGGGAAGGTGAGCGGCGGGCGGGTGTCGCCAGGGATTACCGTTTGTCGTGTCCTCGGTCTGCCTCTCCAAACGCCGCGCCCAACATGTCTGTCTTGGCGAGCGTCGAAAAGAACCGGGCGCCGCAATAATTTCGGAGGGCTGCGCTTCGTCGCAGCCATTTTTTTATTCGTGGCGCCGACGAAGCGGCTCCTGGTACGGATCTCGTTGCCAGCGCCTGGCCAGCCAGCGGTGAACGGATCGAAATGTCGTACCGGGCCACCACGCAATGGCGGCGACGACAAAGCGTCGCCCTCCGAAACGAAGCCCGTGTTTCGGAGCCCGTGTTTCGGAGCCCGTGTTTCGGAGCACGTGTTTCGGAGGGCTGCGCTTCGTCGCAGCCGCGGGAGGCCTTCCAATACCGCAATTCGTTATGAGATCCGTACAAGGTGCGGGACGAAGCGGCGCTCTCCGCATGACCTTCTTCGACGCCTTCACACCACCCGGTCGACCATGGTCCCGCCATTTTCGAAGGCCGCAAGATTGTGCAGGAAATGATTCACGATCGCCGTGTCCTGATCATGCCTGCCGCCGGCCGTGTGGGGAGTCACATAGCAGTGGGGCGCGGACCAAAACGGATGACTGGTGGGCAGCGGTTCGGTATCGAACACATCGAGGTAGGCCTCGCTGAGTCGCCCGGAGCGCAACGCCTCGAGCAAGGCGCCTTCATCCACGGTGGTGCCGCGGCCGACATTATAGAAACGCGCACCGGGCTTGCAGCACGCCAGGCGGCGCGCGTTGACGTAGTTCCGCGTGCTGGCGTTGTCGGGCAGAATGTTCACGACGTGATCGGCCTGGCCGAGCGCGCTGCTGACATTCTCTTCCGGGATGATGCGCACTCCCCGCTCACTGCGGATTTGCCGGCGGACGGCGATGAGGGTCATGCCGAAGGGCGCGAGCAGTTCCGCCAGCCGCCGCCCGATCGTGCCGAAGCCGAGCAGCAACACCGTCTGCCCCGTGAGCAAGCGCGACTCGTAACGCCGCTCGTCATAGTGCCAGGAGCGATCGGACATCTGCTCGCGGTACGACGGCAGCAGCCGCCGGCCGAGGGCGAGCATCATGGCGAGCACGTGTTGGGCGCAGGAGTCGGCGAAGACGCTCGAGGCGCTGGTGAATCTCGCGCCGCGGTCGCGGAACGCTTCAAGAAACTCCGGGGTGTCGAACCGCGTGTAGCCGGCGGTGGTGATCTCGACCCAGCGGAGCCGCGGATTGGCGAGGCATTGCGCGGCATCGGGCTGGCCGAACGCAATGTCGGCCTCGGCCAGAAGCGGGTCGGGTTTCCCGGCGGCGAGCACGGCCGTCGACATATTGGCCGAGAACATCAACCGATGGGCGCGTGTGCCCTCGGTCAGCAGCCGGGTGTCGGCGTCGGAGAACTTGGCGTTGCACCAGATGGTCATGGTTGGAGGGGAAGTAATCAGCGGGGACTGGCCGTTGTCACTGATAGTCTGATTCCGACTGATTCCTGATTACTGATAACCCAGGACAGGGCTTCAACTCGAGTTGCTTCGCTATTCATCCTCCGAGAACTCGCACAGCGCGTGGACCTCGAGGCCGTCGGCGCGCAGCCTGGCCGTGCCGCCGAGTTCGGGCAGGTCGATCACGGCGGCCACCCCCGCGACGTGGCCACCAAGCAGGCGAAAGAGTTTGGCGGCAGCCAGCAAGGTTCCTCCGGTGGCGATCAAGTCATCGACGATCAACACGCGGTCGCCGGGGGTGCAGGCGTCGGCGTGGATCTCGATGGTGGCGGAGCCGTATTCGAGCGCATAGTCGGCCTGGATCGTCTTGTACGGCAGCTTGCCCTTTTTGCGCACGAGGACGCAAGGCGTGTTCGATTCGAAGGCGACCGCACCGCCGAGGATGAACCCGCGGGCGTCGACGGCCGCGATTCGGTTGACGCCGAGCCGCCGGCTTTCCGCGGCCAGCGCGACGACAATTGCGCGAAACGCGTCGGGGTCGCCGAAGAGCGTGGTGACGTCGCGGAAATTAACGTTGGGCTTCGGCCAGTCGCGCACGGTACGGATGCGGGCCTTGAGAAGCGTGGCGAGCGCGGCGGGGTTCATGCGGGGCTGAAAACAGCAGAAAGTTGAAACGGCAAAAAGAAGAAACGGCGGAGGCTGGAGCAAGCGGATGCGTCGCGCGATGCTCGCCCCGGCGCAGGCGACGCGGCTCAAGGAGGGGCGCTTGCCAAGCGCCCGGGTTGCTTGCTGCGCAGCGGCGGTTGGCAACCGCCGATCCATGAGATCCAAAGGCGTCGTCGTCTTGGGGTCGGGTTCGGGGGAAGACTTCCGACGCCATCACCACCACCGTCGTGCCGTCGCGGCCGCCAGCGCCTCATCGAGCGGCGGCAGGTAGGGGTGCCACATCCGCTCCCATTCGAGACTCACGAAGCCCGCATAACCGTCTCCGCGCAGCGCCGCCAGCAGAGGTGCGATGGGAAATCCGCCGTCGCCCGGCAGCACATAGGTGAACGGGTGCCGGGCGCTGGGCACGTCGACGCTGTCCTTCACGTGGACGTGCACCACGCGGGGGCGGATCGCGCTCCAGGTGGCCACGGGATCCTCGGCGCCCTTTCTCCACGTGTGGTGGGCGTCCCACAGGATGGCTGCGTCGGGCACCGCCGCGAGCAGCCGCCCGATCGCCGCCGCGGTCCAGAGCGAGTCGTGCGTCTCGATCATGATATCCACCTGCCAGCTGTGCCGGCGGCGTTCCTCGCGCCACCAGCGCATGGTTTCCGCCGCTGCGGCGATCTCGGCGGCATCGGCCAGCCGGCCACCGTCGAAGACCCGCACCCAGGGAATGCCGAGTGCCTCCGCCCAAGAGGCAAACGCGATGAGCTGGTCACGCTCTTCCGGGGTCGGGCACACGAGGTGCAGGGAGGAGCCCAGGGCGGCAATTCGCACCGGCGTGCCGCAGTCGCGCACGTACGCCGCCAGCTGCTCCGGCGAGCCGAATCGGGCGGCAAAATAAGCGGGCAGGTCCACGGAGCCGCCGAGCGAGCGCAGTTCCACGGCTGAAACCCCGTGCTTCTCCGCGAGGGCGAGAGTCTCGTCGAGGGACGATTCCGGACAGCCCAGGCTGGAAAAGCAGTGCAGCATCACGGATGAGTAAGACCTCCAACTAACTTCCGACAAACCTAGATTTTCTCTCGCCGCCGTCGCGACTTCGCTTACTTCCTATTCCTTCACTCCTTCAACCATGCCCCGTCCCGTCACCCTGTTCACCGGCCAATGGGCCGACCTTCCCCTCGATCAGCTCGCGCCGCTCGTCAAAAAGATGGGCTACGATGGCGTCGAACTCGCCTGTTGGGGCGACCATTTCGACGTCGATGCCGCCGCCACGAGCAAGAAATACGTCCATGACAAATGGGCGCAGCTCAAGGACCACGGCCTGACCTGCTTTGCCATCTCGAGCCATCTTGTCGGCCAGGCGGTGTGCGATCACATCGACGCGCGCCACAAGTCCATCTTGCCGCCGGATGTGTGGGGCGACGGCGACCCCGAGGGCGTCCGCAAGCGGGCCGCCCGCAAGCTCGCACTTGCCGCCAAGGCCGCCCGCGCGTTCTTCGATGCCAAGCCCAGCCGGAGCCCGCACGGTGATTTCCCGGTCGTCGTCAACGGCTTCACCGGTTCCTCCATCTGGCACTCGATCTACGCGTTTCCGCCGACGTCGCAGGAGTATTGGGACGCCGGCTTTGCCGACTTCGGCCGCCGCTTCGGCCCGATTCTCGAGGCCTTTGAGAAACAGAACGTCAATTTTGCCCTTGAGGTGCATCCGACCGAGATCGCCTTCGACATCGCCAGCGCGCAGCGGGCCATCGCGGCGGTGGGTGGACACAAGCGTTTCGGTTTCAACTACGATCCCTCGCACCTGGGTTACCAGGGGGTCGATTACGTGAAATTCATCCGCACCTTTGGCGAACGCATCTTCCACGCCCACATGAAGGACGTCTGGTGGGGCCACGGCGACGGCAGCGTGGGCGTCTTCGGCGGCCACGTGAATTTCGGCGACGCGCGCCGCTACTGGGACTTCCGCTCGCTGGGTCACGGCGACATCAACTTCGAGGAAATCATCGTGGCGTTGAACGACGTCGGCTATCGCGGCCCGCTCTCCGTCGAGTGGGAAGACAGCCGCATGGACCGTCTCCACGGCGCCGCCGAGGCCGCGGCGTTTGTGCGCAAAATCGATTTCCCCTCGAGCGCGATCGCGTTCGACGCGCAGTTCGATAAAAAGAAATCGTAAGAAATTTTTGGGAAAAATTTCCATGAGCACCAAAATTGCCATCATCGGCGCGGGCGGCATGGCCGCCTATCACGCCAGGGGTTTTCGTGAAGCCGGCGCGGACATCGTCGCCCTGGCCGATGTGAACATCGCCGCCGCCGAGCGGACGGCGGCCAAGCACGGGATCGGCCGCACCTTCGCGGATGTCGCGGAGATGTTCCGGGCCGTGCCCGAGCTCGACGCCGTGTCGATTATCGTGCCGAACAAGTTCCACGCCCCGCTCGCGTTGCAAGCCCTCAAGGCGGGTAAGCACGTGTTTTGCGAAAAACCGCCGGCGATCAGCGCCCGCGAGATGGCGCAGATGAAGATCGCGGCCGGCAAGGCGAAGCGCACGTTGATGTTCAACTTCAACAACCGCGCCCGCCCGGAGAGCTACGCGATGTCGGACTACATCGCGCGGGGCGTGGTGGGCACGATCAACAGCTGCCAGGCGAAGTGGATTCGTCGCACCGGCATCCCCGGCTTCGGCGGCTGGTTCACGACCAAGGCGATGTCCGGCGGCGGACCGCTCATCGACTTGCTGCACATGGTTGATCTTGGGCTGTTTTTCATGGGCTACCCGGAGCCGGCGCATGTGCTGGCGCGCACCTTCCGCGATCACATCGACGACAAGAGCTTCAAGGGCCCGTGGGGCATCCCGGATGTCGCCAAGGGCGTGAACGACGTTGAGGCGGCGGCGCACGGTTTCGTGACGTTCAAGACGGGCCAGTCGATGTCGTTCGGCGTCTCCTGGGCCGAGATGAACAAGCGCGAGGAAGTCTCGGTCGTGTTCCAAGGTTCGAAGGCCGGTGGCATGGTGCGGCGACTCTTCGGCACGGACGGTCTCGACAACACGGCGATCGACGCCTGCGAACTTTACACGCATGAGCAAGGCCGGCCGGTCAATCGGAGCATCGTTGTCCCGCCCGATGAGACGATGGGCCGCGTGCGCTCGGCGGTGAATTTCATCCGCACGGTGGAAGGCACCGAGCAGCCGCTCAACACGCCCGACCAGGCCCTGGCGCTGATGAAGATCATCGATGGCGCGTACAAGTCGGCCGCCACGGGCCGCCCGGTGGCGCTGTAGGATTCCGTGGCCGCGAGCGTGAGCGAGTGGGCGGACGTCCACCGGCCTGCGTTCATGCTGCGCCTCTGAAAACGCCTTCACCTCTCTTTTCACCCCTATGAAACTCAATCGCAAACTTCGCATGGGCATGATCGGCGGCGGCCGCGGTGCCTTCATCGGTGCCGTTCACCGCATGGCCGCGCGTCTCGACGGCGAGATCGATCTCGTCGCGGGCTGCTTTTCCTCGGATCCCGAAAAATCCCGCGCGTCCGGAGCCGACTTCTTCCTCGATCCGGCGCGCGTTTACGCGAGCTACGAGGAGATGGCGCGACGCGAGGCGGCGCTGCCGGCCGACCAGCGGATCGACTTCGTGTCGATCGTCACGCGCAACAACACCCATGCCGTCGTCGCGAAGACGTTTCTCACCGCCGGCTTCCATGTCATCTGCGACAAACCGCTGTGTTTCACCTTCAAGGAAGGGCTCAAGCTCCGCGAGGTCGTGCGGAAGAGCGGGAAGGTCTTTGCGCTTACGCACAATTACACCGGCTACCCGATGGTGAAGGAGGCGCGGGAGTGGGTGCGCAGCGGCAAGCTCGGCAAATTGATGAAGGTGGTCGTCGAATATCCGCAGGGCTATGCGATCACGGCGCTCGAGGCGGGGACGATCAGCAAGATCGCCAACTGGCGGATGGACCCGACGGTTTCCGGTGTGTCGAACTGCATGGGCGACATCGGCACGCACGCGCACAACCTCGCCCGCTACATCACCGGTCTCGAGGTGAAGGAAATCTGCGCGGAGCTCTCCACTTACATTCCCGGCCGGCTGCTCGATGACGACGGCAACTGCCTCGTGCGTTTTTCCGACGGCGTGAAGGGCATTCTCTTCGCGTCGCAGGTCTCGAGCGGTGACGAGAACCAGCTCAACATCCGCGTCTACGGCACCAAGGGTTCGCTCGAATGGCATCAGGAGGATCCCAACGAACTCGACTTCAAGCGGGCCGACGCACCGCGCGTGACGCATCGCCGCGGCAACGGCTATCTTTCCGCCGCTGCGCAAGGGGCGACGCGCACGCCCTTCGCCCATCCGGAGGGATTCATCGAGGCCTTCGCGAACATCTATCGCGGCGCCGCGACGGCCATCGCCGACGCGATCGAGGGCCGCAAGGCACCGAAGGAGGGCTACGATTTTCCGACGGTTGACGATGGTCTCGCCGGCATGGCGTTCATCGAGACTGCGGTGAAGAGCGGCAAGGCCGGGGCGAAATGGAAGAAGTTTCCGAAGTTTTAGGCTAGTCGAACCACTCGTCGCGCGCGTCGAACGCGGGGATCGCCACGTTCACGATGCGAAATTTCCCGACGAGCCGGTGGCGGCAGCCGGGCTTGATGAAAATTGACATCATCGGCCTGGCCGGGATGCGTTCGCCGTCGAGCTCCATGAAACCGTCGCCCTCGAGCACGAGGTAAATCTCGGTCATCTGTTTGTGATAGTGCGTGCGCGCATCAATCGAGATGTCGACGAGGTGGATCGTCGCGAGCGGATTGTCCGGGGTCGCGAATCCGCGCCGTGACTGACCGCAGGGGCACGGTACGGCGGGCACCGTGTCGAGCTGCGCAATCATGTAGTTTTTCTTCGGCGTTTCGACGGTGGAGTTCATGGGGAATATCAGCGCGAGACGCGGTTCAAAGTCAAAACTCCGCTGCCGGGCCTCGCCCTCCGAACCGATGCACGTGTTTCGGACGGCTGCGTCCGGGACCCTGAGCCCCTCGACCGGCTCGGAGCCTTGAGTTTGTCGCAACGGCTGGTCGAACGGGCTTCGTCGCAGCCGCCCCAATTTACTCCGGCTTCTTGCTGCCGCGACTGCCGCGGCGGGCGGGCTTTTTCTCGTCGTCGCCGTCGCCGGTGGCTGCGTCGTCGCCGCTCTCCGCGTCGTCGTCCGCCTGGTCGGTGGACTTTGCCGCCTTGGCATTGAGCCAGAGTTCGCCCTTGGCGTTCTTGCTGAGCCAGAGAATCTCGCCGGCATGCGCGACGGTCACGGGCTTCTCGCGCGCCTTTTCCGGCACGCTCAGCCCGATGCCCACCAGTGCTGTCACCAAGTTGTCCGCCAATTTCCCCAGTTTCTCGGCCAGTCGATCAATCCGATCGGCGAAGGCTCCGGTCCGGGTTTCTTTCAACAAGGGCCGCGCGGCGGCGAGCGGAGAAGTGATGTCGGGAGCGGCGCCTTCGGCCGTGGCGGTGACCGGCCCCGGCTCCACCGATGCAACCGATGGAATTTCGAGTGTCGGCGGTACCGGGGCTTCCGGCGCGGTTGGCGCCGGGCCGTCGGACGTCGTTGGCTCTGAGGTAACGGGAGTGGTCGGGACGGCCGCCGCGGCCTCGCCGGTTACGGACGGCGTCGCCGCAGCAGGGGTGGCTTCGGGGCTCGCGGGAGCGGCGGCGGCGGCGGTGGCCGAGGCCAGGGTTTCGCCCGGCATTTTTTCCCGGCCGTTGATCCACAGGCCACCCCGCGAATCTTCATTGAGCCACCAGAGCTCGTCGCCGATCTCGATAAACACGATCTTGTCGCTGGCGGAAGCCGGCACCACGAACCCAAACCCGACAAACGCCGCCTTTAAGTCCGCCTCGCTTGTGCGCAGGGCGCGGGCAAGAAAAGTTGTGCTGCCCGAACCACCGGGCCCGCGCCGGTTCCTTCGCATGTGGGGTCGAATTTTGGCGATCAATGCCGCGCCCTCGGGCAGACGCGTTCCGGAGGGGCGCTTGCCCTCTGGCTTCAGCTCGACGGCGGCGGACTCCGGTGACGCAGGCTGGTCCCCGGCACTCTGATCTCCGGTCGCTGGTTGTGGCGACTCACCGGCGGCCGGTTTTTCTTCCTTGGCCACTGGTGGTTCGACTTCGATCCGGACGGCCTTGACTGCCCGGAAGATTGGACGCGGTTTTTCTTTGGTGTTGATCCAGAGTTCCCCGCGACGGTTGATGTTCAGCCAGTACAGATCGCCGTCGTACTCGAGGTACTCGACCTTGGCGTCTTCGTCCGCCGGAACAACAAACCCGCACTCGACGAGCGCACCGCGTACGTCGTCTTCCGATTGATCCCATTTCTTCGCCAGATAGTCCGCGCCGACCGACATGCCGGGTCCGCGTTGGTTGCGCCGCATGTGCGGCTTGATGGCGTCGAAAAATGTCGGCAACTCATCCTCTTCGGCGGCGGTGAGCTTGTCCCAGTCGTCGTTCTTGTCGTCCTCCTGCGCCTCGGGATCGTCGTCGCGCGAGGTGTCGACCAGTTTGCGGAGGCCGTCGTCGGGGGCGCTCTTTTCCTCGAGAAAACTCGGCGCGCGTTCCTCGCCGCCGGCGGGGGCGGGGTTGGAGGCGGCCTTGAATTTGGCCTCGAACTCGGCGCGCAGCTTCTCGGCCTCGACCTTGGCGGCGGCGGCGGCGGCGTCCTGCAGCGTCCAGTCGCGTTGCGTCGATCGCCGGGCGAGCCCGGTAAAGGCCAGGAAGTTGTCCGGTGGCGATTGATATTGAACGATCTCCCACTCATCGCGGCCGAGATCGCTCAGAAACTTTTCCAGCAGGGCAGGCGTGGCGAATCCACCCTTGCCGCTGGTGATGACCTTGTATTCCCAAAGTGACATAGTTGCTCCACGCCAGGCGCGGAACCCCACCCATCCCAAATGCCGGGCCGGTTGCCCAGCCTAATCGCAAGCCCGCATTTCTTTCGCGCAGATTGGGTATTGAACTTGCCAGACGCCAACGCCGAGGGCTTCCGCCGGCCACCTTGAGTTCATGCGGGCTAGGAAAACCGCCGGGCGGTTTTGACGCCGCGCTGGAGAAACCCTCCGTTGCAACGCGGGCGGGCTTGAGCGATTCACCCCGGGACGCCTTACTCCCGGCAATCGGTGGACTTACCACATGGCCAACGAACGTCGTCCACTCGCTGGCGCTCGCAGCTACATGGTTCGTGTTTCTTCCCGTCACACCGACTCCGACTTGTCGGGGTTGCGGCTCGGACTGAATCGTTACGTCTGGCAACGCTGACAGCGGAGCCCGGTTACCGTCGGCGGATTTGCAGGTGTCGAGAGAATGTGAAAAGTCGGAATTGCGGATCGCCTGTTCCCGGTTTTCCCGTTTTCCACCTTCAACAACCCGAATCCCTCCCATGCCCAACTTCCCCCTCGTTGATACGCACCTGCATCTCTGGGACCTCGGCCGGCTGCGTTATCCGTGGCTCGCGGGTGTGCCGCTGCTCAACCGCAATCACCTCATCGAGGATTACCGCCGGGCGTGCGGTCCGGTGCCGGTGGCGAAAATGGTGTTCCTCCAGTGTGAGTGCGATTCAGCGCAGTCGCTGGCCGAGGCCGATTGGGTGACCGAGGTGGCGCGCGTCGATCCGCGGATTCGCGGCATCGTGGCGCAGGCCCCGCTGGAAAAAGGAGCAGCCGCCGAGGCGGACCTCGCGCGGCTCGCGGCCAACCCGCTCGTGAAGGGCATCCGCCGGCTCATCCAGTCGGAGGCGGACGACGCGTTCTGCGTGCGGCCGGATTTCGTGCGCGGCGTGCAACTTCTGCCGGCGCACGGATTGAGTTTCGACCTCTGCATTTTTCACCGGCACCTGGGCAACACGATCCAGCTCGTGCGGCAATGTCCGGACGTGCGGTTCATCCTCGATCACATCGGCAAGCCCGACATCAAGTCCGGGCTCCTCGATCCCTGGCGCGCCGGACTGCGCGACCTGGCGGCGTTACCCAACGTGTGGTGCAAGTTGAGCGGACTGGTGACGGAGGCGGATTTTGAGAAATGGACGGCGGCGGATCTGCGGCCGTACCTCGATCACGTGGTGGACTGTTTCGGGATGGACCGGGTGATGTTTGGCGGCGACTGGCCGGTGAGCACGCAGGCGAGCGATTTTCCGCGCTGGGTCGCGACGCTGGACGAAGCGCTCCGCGGTTGTTCGCCGGACGAGCTGCACCAGGTCTTCGTGCGCAACGCGGAGGCGTTTTACCGGGTGTAAGGCGGGTGCAGACGGGCTGCGTCACTTTCAATAGAGGCACACGATTTTGCACTCGTCTGGGCAGACAACAATCCAAGGCGTTTTTTCACCACCGAGAACACGGAGTTCAATGAGATGACTGCATTCTCCAATCGTCCCGCTCTGTGCTCTCCGTGATCTCGGTGGCGGAGCTTGATTGTAATCCGCTCCATTAATGACTCAATCGACTCTTCCCCATGAATCGCCTCCCTCGCTTCACCGCTCTCTCCCTTCTCGCGGCGGCTGCGCTCGGCCCGCTTCGCGCCGCCGATGAATCCACCCCGGGCTACGCTGAGATTCTCAAGATCGACGTCCACTCGCACATCTTCGAGGACGTGCCCGCGATCAACGCGCTCTTCCGCCGCATCAACGTCCGCACGATTAACGTGTGCGTCCCGGGCGGCGATGGCCACCTCGCCACGATGGATCGCATCGCGTTTCAGCTCTACGGCAAGCACTCCGAACTCTACCCCGTCACGACGACCTTCGACCTCCTCGCGCGCGAGCAGCTGGGCTACACGGCCGACGTGATCACCTGGCTCGACCGGGCGTTCGACCGCGGCGCCGTGGCGGTGAAGATCTGGAAAGAGGTCGGCATCGAGATCAAGAACTCCGCCGGGAAATTCATTTTGCCCGACGATCCGCTCTTCGATCCGGTCTACGCGCACCTCGCGAAACGCGGCAAACCGCTCCACGCGCACCTCGCCGAACCGATCGACGCCTGGCAGCCGCTCGATCCGAACAGCGCCCACCACAGTTACTATTCGACCAATCCACAGTGGCACCTATACGGCAAGCCGGAGTATCCGGCGCACGCCGCCATCATCGCCGCGCGCGATAACATCATGAAGAAGCACCCGACGCTCGTGGTCGTCGGCGCCCATCTTGGCAGCCTCGAACACGACCTCGCGGGCATTGCGGAGCGCCTGGACCGGTATCCGAATTTTCACATCGAGGTCGCCGCGCGCACTCGCAACCTCACGCGGCACCCGAGTGAGAAGGTCCGCGCGCTCTTCCGCAAATATCCCGATCGGATCATGTACGGGGTCGACGCCGGCTGGATTCCCCACCGCCGTGATCGACCGCCGACCGACGCCCAGCGCCAGGGCCACGTCAACAGCCTCGAACTGCGCTACCGCGCCGACTTCGATTACTATGCCGGCCAGGGCGAAACGACCTACAGCGGACGCAAGACGCAGGCGCTAAATCTGCCCCGGAGCGTGCTCGAGAAGTTTTATCACGAGAACGCCGAGCGGGTGTTCCAGCTGAAAGCCGCGTGGGAGCGGAATCGATAATCCGGACTGCGCGACCGGCCCGGCGGCGACGACGGCCGCGACGGCGGACGAAAATACCAAGGTCATTGAAGGTAGGGGCCGACCTCCGGGCGGCCCGTCAGCCGGTGTCCGAACCGTCGGCCCGCCCGGAGGTCGGGCCCCACCATCTGGTCCGCGATTTCAGCAGGCTTACGGCAGGCCTTTCATCCACACCAGTACCGGAACGTAATACGCGTTCAGGGTCACGGCGAGTGCGACCATTGCGAGCGCCGCGGCGTCGCGCCGCGAGAGGCGATCCGTCGGACCGCGGGCCCGGACGAAGTTCAACAGCGCGCCGGTCGGGCATCCGAAACGGCAATACGCCTGGGGAACGAAGAACGAGGCGACGAGTCCGACCCCGGCGATCGTGAGTGTCGCCCAGCCGGCCGAGCGCACCAGATAGGCGTCGAACGCTTCGAGGCCGGCCAGTTCGAGTGGCAGCGCGATCAGCGCGGTGACCAATGCGAGCAGCAGCAGCCCGGCCGGCAGGAACTCAAGGCCGCGGATCACGCCCCGGGGCAGTGCGACGACGAAACGCGCGGGCCGGATGCGGCCGAGCAATTCCTGGGCGGCGCCGTGCGGACAAACATGATGGCAGTAAAATGGGATGCGCGTCGCCCACGGCACGAGGAAAGCTGCACCCACCAGCAGCGCGAGACCCGGGGCTGACGTCCACGGGATGCCCGACCGCGCCCACCCCGCAAAGAGCGATTGGGCGAGGAGGTCACCGCTGACAAACCCGACATAGACGACGAGGAAAACCTGATACGCCCGCTTCCCGCGATGACGCCAGGCGGCCGGGCCAAACGCCATGATGGCGGCGGCGCCGAGCACGGCGATCAGGCCCCAGTCGTGCCAGTCAAAGTGGAGCGGTGGGCGCGCGGCCAGCTCGTCGCGACTCATCTGGAGCCGCGCCTTGACGCTGCGGGCGATCGCCATGCTCGTCATCGTCGCACCGGAGACCCCCTCGATGCCGGCTTTCTTCAGATCGAGATCGGCGGCGGCGTCCCACGTGAGCTCATTCCATTTCTTGAGAAAACGGCGGTCGACGACGACATCGTGCACGTGGTCCTTCGTGTCGTCGGACGAGCGGACCTTGAGGCCGAGGATTTTCCACGCGGGATCGAGCGCGATGAGCGAGTCGGTGACGCCGCAATAGCCGATGATGTCCTGGCAGCGCGGCTGGGTGCGGACGACATAGCCCAGTTCGCGGCCGGTGCGGTCGAGTACGAAGAGACCGTCACGGGCGGAATCGTCCGGCCGGAGTTTCGCGGCACCCGGAAAAAAACTCCGGACCTCCTCGGTCACGATCGGGGCGTCGCCGTGCGCGCGCTGGCGCACGGCGACATCGCGGATCAGCCAGGCGATTGTCACGACGACGGCGAGACGATAGAGTTGGAGAGCGGTTTGCCTGGAAAAAAGACCGATCATGCAGTGCGACACGAAGAGGCTGGCGATTATCTGGTGGTGGGGCCGGCTCTCCGAGCCGGCCTGGGTTCCGTGGCAACAGGTTCGCCCGAGTCGCGCAAGTTGCCGCTAACTCAGGCCCGCTCGGAGAGCGGGCCCCACCGCTTGCGTCCAGAATCTCCGCGCGGGAATTTTCACATTACGGCGCCGCGACAATCTGCACAGCGTCGATGTGCACGTTGCCGTCGGCTTTGGCGGCGTCGACTTCGACGGCATAGGACTGGCCGGCGGTGAAGCGAAAGACGCCGAGTGAAACCCAACGGCCGTCGATGGTCGCGGGTTTTTTCTGGTTCACCGTCGCGGCCGTGGCGCCGTCGGCGTGGCGTACGAGGACGGCGGTGTTGCTCGCGCGATTTTCATGCGGAGCGGTGGAAAAGCGCACCTCGTAGCGGCCCGCGGCCGGCACGGAGAACGGAAAGCTGGCCGTGTGGCCGGGGCCGCGGGCGTAGGCGTAGTCGGAGCCAACGTGGGCCAGGTTCGAGCCCGTTGTCCATTGGCCGGTGAGTTTGGCCGAAGGGTTGTCGACGACGACACCCTTGAGGCCGGAGAGGGCGGTGCCGCCACTGGCGCTGTCCTGCACCGGGGCCGGCGCGGGGCCGGAGATATCGAAGGTGTTGTCAGCGGCGCGGCGCGCGCGTCCGGGGAGCTTGAGCAACGCGTCCAGCTCCGCCCAGTGCAGCAGGTAGACCTCGCGCGGCGTGCAATTGTGCTTGAGCGCGACAGCGGCGGCCTTGCCGACCACCTCGCCCATCATGCCGATGGTCTTCATCACGCGCACGGTGCCGAGCGCGTGGTCGGTCACGCTGATGTTGCGGCCGGCCATGAACATGTTGGAGATGTTCACCGAATAGAGGCAGCGATACGGCACCGGGTAACCAAAGGTGCGATCGACGCGGCGGTCATGCTCCGCGATCGAGATGAAGGGGTTTTCGGGAAACTTTTTCGCGTATTCCTGCTTCGCGTAGTGGAGATCGATGCTCCAGGTGCTGGGCACGCAGCCATCGGGGAATTCCCGCTTCGTGATGATGTCCTCGTGGGTGAGCATCACGTCGCCGACGATGCGCCGCGACTCGCGCGTGCCGCCGACGTAGGCCACCCAGTCGAGCTTTGCATTCGGGTGCTCGGCCCGGCCGTCGCGGTTCTTCATCGCGTTGAACGCGCCAAAGACCGCGCGGAGGTTCCAGTCGCGAATCGTCTCGAGATCGGCGATGGGATCCTTGTTGAAACCGCTTTCCCAGAACCACTCGCCCTTGCCCTTGTCGGCCATGTCGGCCTTGCCCAGCTTCGGATAGGGAAAGTCGTCCATCTTCAGGTCGAGCGCCCACGGGGTCTCCGGGTAGGAACGCGGCGCGTCGGCGTTGCTCCAGACCCACATGTTGCTCATGCCCAGGAGATCTTTCATTTCGATTTCGTACTTGGCGCCGGCGAGGTGGGCGAGGTTGCCGTGGCCGGTGCAATCGGAGAAGAATTTGCCGCGGAATTTCTTTTCCCGGCTGTTGGTGGTGTTGAGCGACGTGACGGAAACGATGCGGCTGTCCCGGCTTTCGGCGGCGTAGACGTGTTCGTTGAGGAAGAGAGAAATGTTCGGCTCCTTCCGCACGTGCGCCTCCTTCTGGGCGTCACCGAACTCCTCATACGTGCCGGGGGAGTTCTTCGCCCGGTCGGCGAACTCCTCGACCATTTCGCCGATCTGCGGATATTTTCCCCGGCGGATCAGGCCCATCGACCACACGCGGATCTCGGAGCTGCCGTTGCCGCCGAGGACGGGACGATTCTGAATGAGGGCGACCTTGAGCCCCATGCGGGCCGCGGAAATCGCGCTGCCGAGTCCACCGTAGCCGCCGCCGACGACGACGAGATCGAATTCGCCCATGTCCTGCGGCACCGGGGGCAGGGCGAGCGCCGTCTTGCGCCAGGCGGAGAGCGGCGCCGAGTCGTCGGGCGGTGTTGCCTGGAGATCCTTGGTAAAATACACGGCGTCGCAGCGGCCGTCGAAACCGGTGAGATCGTGGAGGGCGACGGTGGTCTGCTGCGTGGTGACGTCGATGGTGCCGCCGTCGTGCCAGAACCAGGTGGCGCTTTTCGTGCCGAAGGTTTCGGAGAGCGGCCGGCCGTCGACCAGCACTTGAAACTTTCCTGGTGTGCCCGGGGCCTTCCAGTGGGCAACCCAATCCTTGGTGCGCACCCAGACGCGGTATTTGCCGAGGGAGGGAAACCTGACGGTGGTGGAGGCGTCCGGCACGGGTTGCCCCAGGCCGTGCGCGATCAAATAGGGCGAACCCATGATCTCGATGAACTGGGTGTCGAGTGACCAGCCGCCGGGGTCTTGGAAACTCTCGGCCTCGAGGAGCACGCGGTCGGCGGCACGACTGGGGAGGGCGGTGCGGGCGGCGAGTGTTGCGAAGAGGACGAACGTCAGGAGGGGAATCTTGAAATCGAGAATCTGAAATCTGGAATTTTTCATTTTCGGAGAATAAGGGGAAACTGGCATTTTGGAACGTGTGCCCGGGACAGATTCCGATGATGAGCCAAGCAACGCCGAGAATGTCAACGCGCGCTGCGGAGCTGGGGAAGGGCAGTATTCTCCAAGCTCCTGAGATGGAGAGCCCGCCTCTGCGCGGGCTGAGGATGACGCGTAGGTCGTCCTTCCAGCGAACAGGAGAATGATTCCTCCTTGGGATGTGGGTTAATCGGAACTCGGTCAGGTCGCGGAGGCGGGCGGAAAAACCGTCGGGTTCGGCTCCTGTGCCGGCGCTTTTCTATGGAGATTCCAGATCGCCAGCAGACCTGAAATCCAGGTCGTCATCCCCTCCTTTGCGACCGCCGCGTCCGTCAGTTCCTTGCCTTGGTGAGCGACGTAATCATTGCGAAAGACGTTGATCGTGCAGACGAGCCTGTAGGTTTCGTCCGGGACAAAACTGAATCGCTCGAACACGGCGCCAAACACTCCGCCGACGGTCGGCCGGCGTTCGCGTGGCTGTTGCAAGCACCAGCGAAGAAGACCGATGGGGCTCATCCCCGAGTGATCTATGAGCGTTCGTTTCAAGTCGCTCCCACGACGCTTAAACATGTCGGCATCCTTCTTCGAAAGTGTGTTTACCTCCGGCTCGAAAAACACCTGCTGCGCTGCTCGCTCGACCGGCAACGCGGGTTCCAGCACTCTCAACATCACCGCCCGCGAGGCGTCATCGAGTGGGCCGAGCAACGGCGTGAAGGCCGGCGCGAGCGACTGGCCCGGCTTGTTTACCGAGAAGAAGAACAATTCGATAGCCTGCTGCACCATCTTCTGGTGCGCCTTCGGCAGCGAGGCGAAATCGGCCGCGTCAATGAACTCGGCCAGGCGCTCGGCGTCCGGACGCGCGTCGCCGAACGGCAGCACCATTTGCGGTTCGACCGCCTCCTCCACCAAATCCTGCAGCGCCGGCTCGCACGCGCGCGCCAGCAATTCGACGCTGCTCTCGCTGAATCCTTCAAAGGTGTCTTGGGGCACGTAGACGTAACGCCACTTGTTTTTGCCTTTCGTCGCCGCCTTGCACCAGGCTGCTGCCGCGCGCGCTTTCAACGGTACGTCGCGATCCACCCGTCCCTTGGTTTCCACGAGCAGGTGGCCTCCCTCGGCGAGCCGCACCAAGAAATCGGGCGTGTAAAAGGCAAGCTGACTTTGTCGCGTCGAATAATCGATCCGCAGAGCCTGCGGACCCGCGTTTTTGGCGAAGGCCTTCACGTCCGACGCCCGGTCGAGAAACTGGCTCATGCCCGCCTCCAGCCCGCGATTACATGTCACAAGGTTGAACGCGGTGCGCTGCGCCGGAATCGCCGGGTGCTCCTGCGAATGGGTCACTTGAAACGGCTTCCACGACGCGACCGACCGGCCCGCGCCTTCGGGACGGCGCTCCTCTTTCGTGGTGGTGCGTTGACGGATCAGAGGGGCAAACGTCGCGCGAACATGCTCGCGCACATCGGCGTCTCCGAGCCGGCCGACCAGTCGCGGGTCGTAGAGCGTGAGTTTTTCCCTGAACAAAACCTCGGTCAGGAACGTTTCGAGCAATGGCGCGAGCACGGCATGCGTGCCGCGCAGCCCACAGACCATCTCCAGTTCCTCCCGGAAAAATGAGATCGCGCCGACGCCACTCTGCAGCAGGGGCAGGCGAATTTCCATCCTCATGACGACCTCGTCTGTGATCAGGTGACGCTCTTGGTATTCGATGCGTTCGTTGCGAACCTCACCGACTGGCAGCGGCTCGTAACGGGTAAACTGCTTCCGCACGTCGGCCATCGTCAGCCCCTCCAGTGTCGGGCGGCGGCTGAAACCCGCGCTCACCGATGGGATCACGATGTCGAGCGAGCCGCAGTCTTTGTTCTCTTTGTCGGGAAAGATCGCGACCGTTGTCTTCGGCACGTGGTCGACGTCGATGGTTTCGATAAAGAGTCCCTGCTGTTCCAGCTCCTGCTGGTACAGGCTCACGAACGCCGGGTGCTCGACGACCGTCACCAACTCCGCCGCCTGCCCCGGCGGAGTCATTCGCCGCAGACCACGCCCGAGCGTCTGCTCCGGCAAGATGTTCGCCTTCGATGAGTAGGGGCGCAGTGGCACGATGGTCGTCACATTGCGCACGTCCCAGCCTTCGCGCAGCATGAGCACGGACACGATGCAGGTGTAAGGATTCTGGTCGGAATCGATCTGCCGCGAAAGTTCGCGCAGCGCCTGCAAGTCGTCGTCGTTGATCTCGTTCTCGTTCGCTTCGAACACGGGGTATCCCGCCTTCTTTCCGCCGATCCACTTGATTTTCCCTTTGAGCCGCGTGTGCAGGTTGACGGTGTGGCCGTTCAACTCCGCAAAAACGGGATCGGTGTCGAGCCGACGCGCGATCTGGTTGGCCGCATCGGTGTCCTCGCACATGACGAAGAGCAGCGGTTTCTTTCCGCCCGGTGCCCACTCCTCCCGTGACCGCAACCAGCGCGCATAGCCAACCCGCAATTGCTCCTCGTATCTTTCGGACGCGTCCTGGCTGGTGCGCTCGACCCACTTGTTTCCGCGCCCGATGACCGGCGTCTTCACGATACCGCCATCTACCGCTTCGCCGAGCGGCGTGTCGCATACCACGTGCTGGAAAATCCGCCCCGCGTTGTCTTTTGGCGTCGCCGAAAAATCCAGTTGCGCCACCACACCAGCGCCGGAGCGACGCGCGATTTCGTCGTGCAGAAACGCGATGGCCTCGTTCCACGCCGAATCGGGATCCCAGAGATGATGGGCCTCGTCGTTTAGCACTATCACACGCTCGTGACCCGTCACCCGCGCGCGCAACGCCGCCCCGGTGTCGAGCGCCTTTGCCTTGCTCACCGCTGGTCCCATCCAGCCGTATGTCTCCGGGTCGCGCTTCCGTCGCTCGCTGGTGTCGTGGAGCCGGTGGATGTTCGTAAGGTAAAGCGGCTCCAGGGCACAATTCGTGGGTGAAACGAGTGTATAAGTCGAAAGCGTGAGAGAATTCAAGGCAGCTGGGAAAGGGGCGGGTTGGGCAACTATCGCACCCACGTCCTCGCTCGCTCGGGGGCGGCCGGCGTGCTTTC